>JAUXUM010000080.1 GCA_030680995.1 Devosia sp. | reverse complement strand
GACGTGTCTCACCACTTTCGGACTACCCGAGACGGGACACGTCTCGCCACGGCCGCCTCACATGAAGCGGCGCTGACTAACGCGGCATCCGGGCGGCAACGCCGCGCCGGAAGCATCGGCGCGCATTTTTCGAAACCGGTCACAAAATCTACGGTTTCTTCAGCCATGGAACATCCGATCCCGAGAACTCCAATCTGCGGCTTCCATTCCATGACCAATCGCCTTTCCGCTTTTCTGCGGCTGTCCCTGCCATTCCTGCTGTCGATCGGTTTCAGCTTTCCCGCCGCGGCCCAGGTCACGATCTTCTCGCCGTTCAATCTTGCGGCGGCGGTCGACCAGGGGGTGCGCAAGACCGCGGACATCCCTTATGCCGACGGGCAGCGCAAGAAGCTCGACGTCTACCAGCCGGAAAAGCTTCACGGCCCAGCGCCGGTGGTGATGTTCATCTATGGCGGCGGCTGGCGCGCCGGGGACCGGTTCGAATATGAATTCGCCGGCCGGGCGCTGGCGGCGAACGGCTTCGTCGCGGTCATCGCCGACTACCGGATCTTCCCCGAGGCGCGCTATCCCGAGTTCCTTGAGGACAACGCCCAGGCGATCAAGTGGATCGAAGACAACATCGCCGGCTATGGCGGCGACAGGAACCGGTTCTTCGTCGCCGGGCATTCGGCCGGCGCCTACAATGCCGTGATGCTGGCGCTCGATCGATCGTTCCTGCGCGAATACGGGGTGACCATGCCAATCCGGGCCATTGCCGGGATATCGGGACCCTACAATTTCTATCCCTTCGAATATGGCGAGGTGCGCGACGCTTTCGGGGAGGCGCCCAACCCGGAGGGCACGCAGCCGATTAACCTGGTCACCGCGGAGGCGCCGCCGATGCTGCTGGCCAGCGGCACCAACGACCCGATCGTGCGAGTCGAGAACAGCAAGGCCTTTGCCGAAAAGCTCAAGGCGCAGGGCGTCTGGGTGACGGAGAAATATTACGACGGCTTCGGGCACATGGAGCCGGTGATCGCCATGGGCTCGCTCTGGCGCTGGCGCATGCCGGTGCTGGCCGACATCGTCGATTTCTTTTCCCGCTTCGGTGCCTTCCCGAGCGGCGTGCCGCGCCCGGCCTTCACGCCGGAGCCGCCGCAGAGCGAACAGGATCCGATGACCGCGCTCATCCGGCAGATGGACACCATCCTCGCGCCGATTTCCGTGGCCCGGCGGGACGAATAGGTCTGGATGTTGACCGTAACTGGGATGGTCGCATAGGCTGCGATTCTCAAATGATTTCCGCACATCGCCGACTGAGCCGCAAGGAGGGCTGCCGCCATGGACTATCTTCGCCTTGGCAAGACCGGACTGGAAGTGAGCCGCATCTGCCTCGGATGCATGTCCTTCGGCAAAGTGACGGACGAACGTCCCTGGGTGTTGGGGCTGGAGGAGGCGCGGCCGATGTTCCGGCATGCGTGGGAGGCGGGGATCAATTTCTTCGATACCGCCAATGTCTATGCCGCCGGGAGCAGCGAGGAACTGACCGGCATCCTGATAAAGGAACTGGCGCCGCGCGATGAGATCGTGCTCGCCACCAAGGTCTTCGGCCAGATACGGCCCGGCCCGAACGGCTCGGGGCTGTCGCGCAAGGCAATCATGTCCGAGATCGACAACAGCCTGAGGCGGCTCGGGACCGACTATGTCGACCTCTACCAGATCCATCGCTTCGACCCGAACACCCCTGTCGAGGAGACAATGGAGGCGCTGCATGACGTGGTCAGGGCGGGGAAGGCCCGCTACATCGGCGCCTCGTCCATGTACGCTTGGCAATTTGCCAAGATGCTCCATGTCGCCGAGCTGCACGGCTGGACGCGCTTTGTCTCGATGCAAGATCATTTCAACCTCTTGTATCGGGAGGAGGAGCGCGAGATGCTGCCGCTCTGCGTGGATCAGGGGATCGGCGTCATCCCGTGGTCGCCAATGGCACGCGGCAGGCTGACGCGGCCCTGGGGCGAGGTCACCGCGCGCGCCGAAACCGACGAATACGGCAAGACTCTCTATACCGAAACCGAAGCGGCGAACCGGCAGATCAACGAGACGGTCGCCGCGATTGCCAAGGCGCGCGGCACGAAAATGGCGCAGGTGGCGCTCGCCTGGGTGCTGCAGAAGCAGCCGGTCACGGCGCCCATCGTCGGAGCAACCAGGATAGGCCATATCGAGGATGCCATCGGCGCACTGGAAATAGAACTCACGCCGGAGGAAATCGAGAGGCTGGAGGCGCCGTATCGGCCGACTGGAGTATCGGGCTTCAGCTAGGCCCCCACGCCGCGCAGGCCCAACCGCGAGCGCGACAACCGGCGTACGCATGAAACCAAGGCGGCGCGGGCGCTGAGCATCTGGCCGGAACTGAAGGTGGAGCCCTGGTAGGGCTTAGGCCGTAGGCAGGACCTGGAAGCCGCGGCCGGCGGGCTCGTTCGTCTCGGTGGCCTCCACCGCGTGCACCTCGGCCGTCCTCGGCCCGTGTCGACATGCCGCCAGCATGGCCTCGACCGTGCCGGACTCGCCGGCGAACACCGCCTCCACCGAGCCGTCGCGCCGGTTGCGCACCCAGCCGGCGAGGCCGCGCGAGAGCGCCTCGCGCTCGACCCAGGCGCGGTAGCCGACGCCCTGGACGAGCCCGGTGATGCTGACATGGATGGCGCGCGCGTTCATCGCCGGGCGGGACGACTACAAGGCCGGATCGAGAGTGATCGAGGCCGCCGAACGCTTGACCGGGCCGATGGACACCTCGTCGGCCTGGACATGCCACTCGGTCGAATTGCCCGGCGGCAGTCCCAGCGCCTTGATCGCCGCCGAATAGAATTTCTTGTTCTCCTCGAGATCGCGGACACGCAGCTGCACGTGGTCGATCAGCCGTCCGACGTGCCAGGTCATTCGACGTCGCCCGCGGATTTGGAATTGAGCTGGCCGTATCTTTCCAGCCCGATGCTGTTGAGCAATTGCAGCTGGGTTTCGAGAAAACCGATATGGTTTTCCTCGTCCGCCAGTAGTTCCTCGAAGAGGTTCCTGCTCACATAGTCGCCGACGGATTCGCAGAGCTCGCGCGAGGATTTGTAGGCCTTGCGCGCATCGTACTCGCCGGCGAGGTCGGCCTCGAGCACTTCCTTGATGTTCTGTCCGATGCGCAGCGGGGCGATGCGCTGCAGGTTGGGATGGCCTTCGAGGAAGATGATGCGCTCGATCAGCCTGTCGGCGTGGTGCATCTCCTCGATCGATTCGGCGCGTTCCTTGTCGGCGAGCTTCTGGACGCCCCAATCGGAGAGCAGGCGGTAGTGGACCCAGTACTGGTTGATCGCCCCGAGTTCGAGAAAGAGGGCCTCGTTAAGCCGCTCGACGACCTGCGCTTCGCCTTTCATTGGCACCTCCTCGGGCCGTCGCCGCGCGTCACAGCCCGATGCGCGCCGGGTTTGGTCCGCGCGGCCGGATCGCCTGGCATCCCAAGGTGATATTCTTCGGTGACCTTGGCGATGATGTCCACCACATTTGGTACGCCGTCGCCGCGCTGCGGCGCTTGTCGAAGTCACGGTAGACCTTGGCCGGAACGACGATGGCCCAGGGGTCCTGACGCAGAAGGGAGAGGACAACCTCCCGGATCTCCACTTCGGTGCTGATGTTGCGCTGGCAGACAAGCATGGCGGATCGCGTTGCTGGCGGGATCACGAGGCGGTCGACGCGAGCGGCACGGAAGACCGTGCAAACCTGATTGCTAATGTCGGATAATGCCGCAGTCATGGGCTTTCATACGTGCGGGACGGTGTGCAATAACCCACGCACAACAGGCGGAGACATCGGCGTGATCGGCAGAATGGATGTTCTCCCGCAGGGCGCGCGGCTCGCGCTTGCGCTGGTCGCCGTCTATTTCATTGCGCTCAAGCTTCTCTTCGCATTCTGGGCCTTTCCGATTGCGGACGAGGCCTATTATTGGATGTGGGGCCGGCATCCGGCGCTCTCCTATTTTGATCACCCACCATTGCAGGCCTGGCTGCAAGGCTTGAGCCACCTGGTTCTGGGCCGTAGCCTATTTGCGCTACGCTGGCCGACATTTGCGGCCCTCGCAGCCATCGTTTGGGTGTTCTACCGGGTGGCACGGCGTCTCGGCGGCGACAATTGGCGCGATATCCTCCTGGTTTCGGTGGTCATCTACCTGGCCTCGCCGGTCTTCGGTTTCTTCGGCAGCGCAGTCTTCAACGACTATCTGCTGGTCGCGTTGCTGATGCTCTCGGGCTATTTTTTCTTCTGCTTCTTCGCCGATGTGGAAGAGCGTGGCCATGGCGGGACGCGGGACCTGATGCTCGCCGCGGTGCTTCTCGGCCTTGCCGGCCTGACAAAGTACAATGCCGTATTTCTCGGGCTTGGCGTCGCCGGCACCGTTCTGGCGCGGCCGAAGCTCAGGCCGCTGCTGGGCGGCTGGCAAATCTATGCCGCCGCGGTCGTTTCGGCCGGGCTGCAGGCGCCGGTATTGGTCTGGAACTTCGGAGAGGGGCTTGCCTCCTTCCGCTTTCATCTCGGCGGCCGCTTCGACAGCCATGTCACGGGTCTGGACATCGGTCGCATGAAAGGCGTCGCCCTTGATACGGCGTCGCTGTTCTCGCTCTTCCTCGTGCCCGTGGTCGGGCGATTTTTCCTTTCGTCGTCGCGCGACCCGTTCGTCAAGGTCGGCAAGACCCTCGCCATCTGGGTGTTCTGGCTGTCGAGCTTCACCTTCCTGTACATCGCCAGTTACGCTTGGGTGCTATGGTGGTGGAACATCGCCGCCTTCGTGCTGATCCTGCCGTTCGCCTGGCGCTACATCGGCCCGGTACTACTCACGCTCCACATCATCTGGGGCGCTGCGATCACCACGGCCCTGATCGTCAGCTTCGCCGTCGTACCGGTAACGGTGCTCTGGGGAGCGGCGCCCATCTTGGAGGCCGAGCGCGCCTATGGCTGGGACGACATCGCTGCCGCGGTCGAGGCGGCCAGGACGAGGTTCGGCATCGATGTTCTCGCCGCCAACCGTTACCAGACCGCGAGCCAGCTCGGCTTCGCGCTCGATACTGGCAATGTGCAGGCTCTGTCTCCCCGTCACGATCAGTTTGACTACTGGCTGGACGCAGAGGTCATGGACGGGCAGGACGCAGTGATCCTTGTCGATCCCTCGGAAGACTCCGACTATTGGAAGGCGTCCTTCGCCGCGTGGGAGAAGATTGGCGAGATACCCGTCGAGCGTTTCGGCTATCCGCTCAAGACCTATGAGCTCTATCTCGGCAAGAGGTTCGCCGGAGACCGCGAGGCCGCTCCCGCCGGCAAATGAGGGCGCTGCCATCAGGGTTCGCGTAATGCAGGCCGGCATGGCATAAGGCGGACTGGGATCGGCAGGGGTCCGCATGAAGAATTTGACGATAGCGAGGGCTGCGGAGCTTGCTCCGGTTGCGGTGCTGAAATGGGCTGCGCTGCTGCTTGTCCTCTTCAAGCTTGCCGTTCTCATTGGCGGCGGCATCTTCCAGGACGAGGCCTATTACTGGATGTGGGGCCAGCATCCGGCGCTGTCCTATTTCGACCATCCCCCGCTTACCGCCTGGCTGCAGGGGTTGGCCGGCGCGGTCTTCGGCTGGAACCGGTTGGCGCTGCGCATCATGGTGGCCCTCGCGCTGGCCGGCGACCTGGCGGTGCTTTGGCTCATGGCCCGCAAGCTGGTGCCGGGGGCTTCGGAACAGCACTTCTGGCTGACGTCGGTGCTGTTTCTCTCTACGCCGATGTTCTTCGCCGTCACCGCTGCGGCGTTGCCGGATCACCTGCTGGTGCTTGGCATCCTGAGCGCCAGCTATTTCCTCGGCAGCTTCGTCATCGACCGGGAGCGATCCGGCGCCGGGCGGTATCGCGACCTCTATCTGGGTGCGCTCTGCCTCGGCCTTGCCGGCCTCGCCAAGTACAATGCGGCCTTCCTGGGGGTCGGCTTCGGGCTGTTCCTGATGCTGTCGCCGCCCCACCGGGCGCTGCTGCGCAAGTGGCAACTCTACCTGGCGGCAGGGATCGCGCTGGCCGTCCAGGCGCCGGTGCTGATCTGGAACCTCCAGCACGAATGGGCCTCGTTCGGGTTCATCAGCGGCGGCCGGTTCGCCGGCGACGTGCCGACCAGCGGCATCGGCTGGCTGCTCGGCGCGGTGCTGTTCCTGTCCCCCTTCATGCTGGTGGCAATGGGGCGGTTCCTGCTCGCCAGGGCGGCCTCCCCCGCCGAGGCTTTGGCACGGGTCGTCTTCTTGTTGTCGACGCTCGCCATTATCGGCGTGTCGCTGGCGACACCGACCATCTTCCACTGGAATCTCGTGGCCTATCTGGCGGTGCTGCCGTTCCTGGCACTGCATTTCCGCCGGCGCTGGCTCTATTGGGCTCAGGTGCTGTACGGCTTCGCCTTCGCCGGCTTCGTTCTGGTCAACTACGCCATCATGCCGCTGACCGACGTCGCCGCCATCCGCGACGAAGCCTCGGCCTGGGCCTATGGCTGGGAGGAAACCTCGGCGACGGTCGAAGCGGCGCGGGCGGCGCATGGCGCCGGGTTCATCGCCACGCCCGACTATACCACTGCCGCGCTGCTCGGTTACGCCATGCGCGACCCTAAGGTGACCTCGCTCTCGGCAAAGACCGATCAATTCGATTTCTGGTTCGACGCCGCCACGCACGCCGGCGAGGATGCCATCCTATTCGGAGACGATTGGCGGCCGCTGACCTCCGAGGTCACGTCCCGCTTCGAAAGCGTCACCCTGCTCGAAGAAATCCCGGTGAGCCGGCTGGGCAAACCGCTCGACACGCACCGGATCTACCTCGGCCGAGGCTTCCTGCCCGGGACCTAGGTTCTGCTGGCCGGCGCGGTCGGCTGATAGTTTTCGGCATAGTAGAAGTCGAAACCGTTTATCCAATAGCCGAAACGGGTGATGTCGATCGTACCAACCGGCGTGAACGTCTCGAACTGCGATGCCATGAAACCTGGATTATCGGCCCGTTCGAGCACCACAACGGCATCCTGTCCGACATGCGCATTCTTGTCCCACCAATAGTGAAACTGGGTGATGCGCTCGGTGAGTGCCATGACGTTCGGATCGTCCAAAGCAAAGCCGGCAACGCTTGCGACCTCAGGTGTCTCACTTGCAATGAAGTCGGGTTGATAATTCTCCCGCACAATCAGCAGTTGGTCGCGCAGTTCCTCCCATCCGTAGAGGCGGGTCTGCCGCCAGTCAGGCGTACCCATCAGAATTGAGAGTGGCAGGAAAGCATAAGAGATGAGTAAGAACAGCGTTACCAGCGCTCCAAAAACGACGTGTCCGTAGAACAGGAAGCGCTGTCCCATGTGCTTGGCCGCAAAGGGCATGACCAGGACGTAGCCAACGAGATTCCACCACCAGAACACCCAGTCGAACACCGACACCAGGATGAACGTGGCGGTCGAGAGCCAGAACACCCAGATCGCGAGGCCCTTGGCGACTTCTTCGAAGCGCGTCTCGTGACGTTTCAGGAAAAAGCGCACGAAGACCGGGACGAGGAAGGGAGAGATCAGGAATGCCGAGGCGGCGGGGAAGTCGATCAGCGAATTCCAGTTGACCGTGGTGAGCCAGCCGGAGGTGTGCCGGTCGGCGAGATGGAACTTGAAGGAGGAGAAGTCGCTGGAGAGATTCCAGATGATGACCGGGCTCTGCATGCCAATGGCGATCGCCGCGGCGAGATAGAGATGCGGATCGGCCAGCAGGCGGCGCAGCGACGGCTTGGCGATGATGTAGAAAAAGACGCCGAGGCCCAGAAAGACGGCGTTGTATTTGGTTAGTCCGGCGAGCCCCAGCAGGAAGGCGGCGACATAGAGGTCGCGGTGCCGCGGCTTGTCCCCCGCGTCTGCGGCGGTGAGAAAATTGAGGAAGAAGTGCCCCGAGGCGAGGCAGAGGAAGAGCAGCAGATAATCGTGGAAGGCGAGCGAGGTGAAAAAGCCAAAGGTCGGGGACGCGAGATAGATGACGATGCCCGGCCAGAACAGCGTCTGCCAGTTATCGCCCACGAGCCGCTTGGCCCACAGGTGGAAGATCCAGAAGATGCCGGCGAGGCTGGCGAGCGTCATCCAGCGCAGGGCAATCAGGCTGCGGCCGAAGAGCGCTTCGGATATCCCCAGCAGCCATGCCTGCAGCGGCGGGTGATCGAAATAGGAGAGGTCCGGATGCTGACCCCACATCCAATAATAGGCCTCGTCCGCGATCGGACCGACCCGGAAGACGTAGACGATCTTGACGATGATGAAGAAGGCGGCGATCGCCTGCAGCAGGCCCAGATGCCTGATACGTGGCGCGACGGCTGAAGGCGAGGCGAGATCAGTCACGGATGGCGCGGCTTTCGATGGCTCTAGGGAAAGCGCCGGAAGTGGCCGGCGCGCGCCGAGCCTTATCACTCCAGACCCTGATTGCAAGCCGGCGCCGGGCGGCGCGCCGCCCGACTGCCGCAGGCGCGGCAGAAATACCACGCTCAACGGCGCAGCGCGGCAAGGAATTTCGGCGTGGGGGCGCCGACCTTGAGGACCGAATAACGGGCCACCGCCTCGCCGCCGAACCGCCGCTCGACGGTGCCCAGGTCCTCGATCTTCTGGAACAAGGCCGGCGGCTGCAGCGGATGCCCCGCCGAGCCCTCCCAGACGATGAGCAGCCCGGGCGAGTCCAGCGCCGCTGGATCGAGCGGCGGCAGGAAGCCGTAGCGCCAGCCATTGCCGATCCCGAGCACCGGGAGGTCCGATCGGGCGAAATGGCCGTAGCTGGCGAGCAGCCCGACGATGCCGTAATTGTCGACCACGCCGAGCCAGCGGGCCCCGTGTTCCTCGGCCATGGCGTCCAACTCAGCGCGCGCTTCCGTCCAGCCGCGCATGTCGCGTGTGCGGTCGAGATGGGCGAATTCGGGCGGATGAGCAAGCACCACCCATTGCAGGAAGCCGACGACGAACAGGCCGAACAGCGTCTGGCCGTAAAGGGCGGCGGGGCCCAGGTGCCGGATCGCCCGAACTCTCGGGATCGCGCGGATGACAACCCAGGCCGCCGCCAGCGCCATCATCGGCCAGAGCGGCAGCAGCCAGTTCGCCTCCACATGCGAGTGTGACGCGTGATAGAGGAAGTAGAGGACGGCAGGCAGGCCGCTGAGGACGGGCAGCGCCAGCAGGTGTCGGTCAGGATGCTTGACCCGGAACAGCCAGGCCGCCGTGCCGCCGAGGAAGAACAGCAGCGTGACCGGTCCCAGAAACAGTGCCTGGCCGCCGATGAGGTCGAAATAGTTGCGCTGGAGGTCGGAGGCGTAGATCGTGTCGACGATGCGTCTGCCCTGAAACACTAGGGTGGCCCAGCCATGCTGCGCGTTCCACCAGAGGTTGGGGGACATGACGAGGAGGGCGATGAGTCCGCCGGCCCAGAGCTGCCACAGCGTCAGCCAGCGCAGCCGTCCGCGGCTGGCGAGGATGAACAGCACCAAGCCTAGCCCGAGGAACAGGTTAGTGTATTTGCCGAGCACCCCGAGGCCGGCCATCAGTCCGACCAGCAGCCACCAATTGGCGTCGCGGCTCCTGATGAATTCCGCCACTGCCCAGACCGCCATCATCCAGAACAGGGTCGAGGGCATGTCGGGGGTGGCGAGGAGGCTCAGTGACACACCCAGGGTCAAATTATACCAGAGCACGGCGAGGCCGGCGACGGCGGCATCGAAGAGGATGACGCCGGTGCGGTAAAGGGCGGCCGAGATGAGCAGTGGCGACAGCAGGGCGGCGGCGCGCACGCCCAGGCTACTATCGCCCAGCAGCCAGCGGCCGAAGGCGATGGCCCAGGCGATGCCAGGCGGATGGTCGAGATAGCCGGGGCCGGGAAAAAGCGACCAGAGCGTGTAGTATCCCTCGTCGGCGACGAGATCGGTATCCATGGCCACCCAGAGCCGGCCGGCGAACAGCAGCAGCACCACGGCAGCGACGAATTGCGGTTCGAGCCAGAACGGCGTCTTGGTCGGGTAGGCCCGGTCGGGCACTTGCTGTATCTTCACATGCCGCTTCTGCCATAAAGTCCACGGCGTTGGATAGATCGGCGCGACAACGAGCTCAGGTCCCGGGGCGGGCAGCTTGCCGGACCCGCGGTGTCGCCTGTAAAGTCCACGGGCAAGGACAGGGAGGGAGCGTGAGATGGGATCGTCAGCGCCGTCAGCATTTCAGTGGCGCCGGGTCGGCGCTTCATTGGCCGTGGCCTTGCCGCTCTCATTGTTGGCAACAGTCGTCTTCGCCCAATCGGCTGGTGAATGGTGCGCCTCCGAAGCTGCGAGCCGGTGGGAGGCCGGCTTCGAGACGGGCGGCAGGGATACCGCTCAGATCGATGCGAACGCTGCCATCGAGGCCTGCGCGGCGGCGCTTGCCGAAGATCCCGGTTCGGCCCAGATGAAAGCCTGGCTTGGGCGCGCCTACTATGCCGGCGCCCAAAAGCAACTGGCCACGCCGCTGCTCGAGGAAGCGGCGGCAGCGGGCAATGCCGTAGCGCTGACGCTGTACGGCGACATGCTGATATCGGCGGATGCAGTCGAGCAGGACATGGCGCGCGGCGCCGAAATGCTGGTAATCGCGGCCGAAGCGGGCTTCGCGCCGGCGCAGAACAGCCTCGGTCTGTCCTACGATCTGGGCGAGGGGGTCGAACAGAACTACGCGCGCGCCGCATTCTGGTACCGCACCGCGGCCGAACGGGGCCTGCCCCGCGCCGAGACCAATATTGGGCTGATGTACAAAGAAGGGCTGGGGGTGGCTCACGACTACATCGCCGCGGCTGCCTG
The DNA here is from genome assembly GCA_030680995.1 of Devosia sp. GTDB lineage: Bacteria > Pseudomonadota > Alphaproteobacteria > Rhizobiales > Devosiaceae > Devosia_A. The sequence goes on along the minus strand of JAUXUM010000080.1, from coordinate 42,821 downwards.
GCTGCAGCGCGCCGCCGACCATGGCGACACCCGCGGCCAGCACAGCCTGGGCCGGATCTACGAGCTGGGTCTCGGCACGCCGGTCGACTATTATCGCGCCGCCGATTACTACCAGGGCGCCGCCGATCAGGGCGACATGCAGGCACAGAACGACCTGGGCTATCTCACCGAGAACGGCTATGGCGTCGCCGCCGACGCCGTCCAGGCGGCGGAACTCTATCGGCGTGCCGCCGACCAGGGCCTGGCGCTGGCGCAGCACAATTTGGCGCTGCTCTACGAGGATGGGCGCGGCGTGAGCCAGGACTATGCCAGGGCACTCGCGCTTTACCGCAGCGCCGCCGAAAACGGCGAGATGCGCGCCGCGGTCAATCTGGGACTTCTCTACCTCGACGGCACCGGCACGGGCGTCGACCACGCGGAGGGGTTGCGCTGGACGCAGCTCGCCGCCGACAGCGGCAATCCGGTCGGGCTCAACAATATGGGCCATATCCATGAGCACGGGCTCGGCGTCGAAGCCGACCGCGACAAGGCGATCGAGTATTATCAACGCAGCGCCGATGCCGGCTATCAGCTGGGCCGCGACAATCTCGACCGGTTGCTGGCGCCGGCAACGGCGCAGCCGGAGAGCGGGCCCAAGACCTATCCGCCGGGCAAGATCGAGAATTAGGCGCCCGGGGCCGCTTGCTGCTCGCGGCGGCTGGCGATGACCGCGGCAGAAGCGGCCAGACGGTGCGCGGTCGAGAAGAACTCGCGGTGGATGAGGAAGCCGACAGTCAACAGGCTGGCGGTGATCGAGAACCATTCGTTGACGAACCAGGCGACCATCGAAACCGAAAAATAAAAGGCCCGGATGCCGTTGTTGAAGTTCTTGGCCGCCAGCGAGTTGAGCTGGGCGATGGCGTCGATCTCGGTCTCGGTGACGTGCCCGGTATGATCGATGGCGCCCAGCATGATGCAGAAATGGTTGAACTGGCGCAGGGCCAGGGTGAAGGCGAAGAAGGACAGCACGAAGATTGCCAGCATCGCCACCAGATGGATCTGGACTTCGGGAACCGAGTAGCTGCTACCGATCTCCACCGTCTTGAGCGCTCCCATCAGTGCCGGCAACTGGCCGAAGGCGGCAAATACAGCCAGCACCAGCAGCGCCGAGGTCGAGGCAAGAAAGCTCACGGCGCCCATGAGATTGCCTGCCAGGATGGCGTCGAGCGGCGATTCCCGCCGCGCGGCGTTGGCCACCCAGCGCCGGCGCTGCATGCTCATGATCACCGACAGTGACGGCCGGACGCGCTCGATCAGCGGGACGCCGTAATTGTAGGTAAACCAGCAGAGCAGCGGAAACAGCGTGGCGATCAGCGTCATCGGCAGCCCGTCAGAACGATTCGTCGTTTAATTATACCGTGAAAAACGCGATTGGGATGGTCGCGCTCAGAGTGTCCGCGGATAGCGCATGAAGATCTGCTGGATGTCCTCCAGCACATCCTGACCCAGCCGCAGGTCCACCGCATCGATATTGCTCTTGAGTTGTTCCATCGTCGTGGCGCCGATGATCACCGAGGTCATGAACGGCTTGGTGAGGCAGAAGGCCAGGGCCATCTGACAGACGTCGAGGCCGTGCTTCCGCGCGAGCGCGATGTAGGCGCGAATCGCGGGCTCGGTCAGCGCGTTGTTGCGATAGGCAGAACCGGCCAGGGCTCCACGCGTGCCTGGCGGCAGCGCCCCGCCCAGATACTTTCCGGAAATGGCCCCCGCGGCGAGCGGCGAATAGGCGAGCAGCCCGACATCCTCGTGGAAGGCGAGTTCGGCCAAGTCCATGTCGTAGTAGCGGCGCAGGAAATTGTATTCGTTCTGGATGGTCTGCACGCGCGGCAGGCCGCGTTCATGGCTCAGGCGCAGATATTGCATGGTGCCCCAGGCGCTCTCGTTGGAGAGGCCGATGTTGAGGATTTTGCCCTCCTTCGCCAACTCGCTGAAGGTTTCGAGCACTTCGAGGATATTGGGCAGTACCTCTTCCCGGTTCTGCCGGTAGGGGTCATAGGTCCAGGAGTTCTCGAAATGATAGTGGCCGCGACGTGGCCAATGGATCTGGTAGAGGTCGATGCGGTCGGTCTGCAGGCGTCTCAGGCTTCCCTCGACCGCCTCCCGTATGCTTTGCCGATCGACGCCGCGCCCACCGCGAATCCAGCGCGTGCCGCCGCCCGCGACCTTGGAGGCGAGCACGACCTGGTCGCGCTTGCCGGATTTCCTGAACCAGGAGCCGATGATCTCCTCGGTCTTGCCGTAGCTCTCCGGGATCGGCGGCACGGCGTAGAGTTCGGCGGTATCGAAGAAATTGATGCCCCGATCGAGCGCGTAGTCCATCTGTGCGTGGCCCTCGGCCTCGGTGTTCTGGCGGCCCCAGGTCATGGTGCCGAGGCAGATTTCGGAGACCTCGATATCGGTACGGCCGAGCTTCTTCTTCTTCATTGACAGACCCCAAGCGCAGGAAAAGCGCCGGAACCCTAAGGTCATGAGGCTTCATCGGCAAGGGGCGATGGTGCGATCGCGCCGGTGCGGTCAAAAAACTGTCACGCGAGGCGCTTTTGACCTTGAGAAGGCATGGCGCACCCCCTATATAGGCTCTGCGTCGCGGCGATGGCCGCAGCTTTTCTGGCGCAAAAGTACTAAATTGACGCGGGGTGGAGCAGCCCGGTAGCTCGTCAGGCTCATAACCTGAAGGTCAGAGGTTCAAATCCTCTCCCCGCAACCAAATTCTATTGAAATATCAGATCCTTAAGAGGCGCCCTCCGGGGCGCCTTTTGCGTTCCAGCGCCCCGTGGGAGCACTGTGGAAGCAAGAGGGCGCGAAATTCTGCGCAACCTTGAGCGCCGAGCATTGGAACCCTGGTGCCTTCAACCCAGGTGGCGAACTTGAACGTCGCCCCAGTGTTCGCTTAGGTACTGCGCCACGAGCCGTCATGGATCAGGCAGCCGGTTCTCCGTTTGATAGCTATTCCGTCGTCCCGGAACTTCAAACCGGGACTCTACCCAAATCAGAACTTGTAGAACCTCAGGGCGTTTCCAGAAAACAGGGCGATCGACTCGTCGTCGGTGAGGTCGGCAAGTATGAACTTGAAGGCGCCATATGTTTCGCGGAAGGAGGCGTGCAGCGCCTCGACCGGGTGGTCGCTCGCCAGCATCGCGCGACCGGTGCCGAAGCAGTCGAGGCAGGTGCGGACGACGTCGCCGAGGGTGGCCAGCGTCGGACTGGGATCGTAGGCGACGAGGTCGGAGATCTTGAGCGCGACATTGGGCGCCGCGGCGAGGGCCTTGAGGCCGTGGCGCCAGCGCGACATGCCGTCGGGGTCCCGGTCCATTGGCGAGCCGCAATGGTTGAGCACGAAGACAATGTCGGGGAAGTCGCCGGCGAGGCGGAGCGCGTCGGCCAACTGAAAGGGCGAAATCAACAGGTCGAACGACAGGCCAAGCCGCCCCAGCGCGGCAAGGCCCCGGCGCCAGGCTGGATCGTCCATCCTGTCGTTTCTTGCGCTGGCGGACTTTGCCGGATCCGGATGCCAGCTCACGATCTCGCGGATGCCGGCGATCCGCGGGTGGCTGGCGTGGCGGTCGAGCACCGCCTCGACCCCGGGGTCCGCGAGGCGTGCATGGGCGACGTAGCGCGCGGCGATGCCGTGCGGCTTGTCGAGGCTGTCGAGCCAGGCGATTTCCCCGAACGGATCGTCCGCGTCCCAGCCGGCTTCGACATGGACGGTCGCGACCACGTTGTGGCCCGCCGCAGCGCGCGCGTAGTCGGCGGGGATATGGTCGCCGGCCAGCTCGCTGTCGCCGCCCGCGGCCGGCTTCAGCCACGGGTGGCGGCCCAGCGAGAGGTCCCACAGATGATGGTGGGCGTCGACGACCGGGCCGCAATAGAGCCCGCCCGCATCGCGCAATGACCGGTCTCCGGCCACGCTCAACGCCCCATATATTCGCGCCGGGCGATCTGTTCGCCCAGCGTCAGCCAGCGGCGGGCCGGCTCGCCGGTCTTGTCGACGCACTCCTGCAGCGCCTCTTGGCGCAATTGGGCCAGGCGCTCGACCGGCAGGGTCTGGTTGGCGTCGATTTCGGACGCGATGGCGACGAACCGGTCGGCGGCGGCGCGGCCGCCCAGCATGGGCGCGGCGTCCTCGTCCAGGAACCGCTCCCAGGTCAGCGTGGGCTCCCAGCCGAAGCGGGCGAAGGCGAGATAGCTCAGTTCCACCGTTGCGTGATAGGCGGAAGGCTCGGCCCAGACGGTGATGCCCTGCATGCCCGCTTCTAGGGCCTTGTGCGACATTTCGGCGAAGGTCGCGGCATTGAGTGCATAGCGCTCGGTGCGCTCGTCGCCATTCCATTGGCAGGCGAACTGGCAGCGCAGCACGTTGGGCTGGGTGGGCAGCGCCTCGACATAGTCCCGGGTCAGGGTGGTCTTGAGCGTGCTCCAGAAGCTGCGGTTGACCGTATGTTGGTAGATGGCACCCTTGGGCAGGCGCTCTTGCGCCTCCCGCGCGACCGGATCGAGCAGATTGTCCCACTGCATCTCGCAGTACATCCAAAGGTTCGGCTTCTTGGCGGTGGCGGCGCGATAGAGGCGCGGAAAGTTCTCGGCCATGTCGGTGTGCGACCAGGAATCGCCGTACTGGTCCCTGCGCCGGTCCGCTTCGGTGGGATTGGCGCGGCGGGCGACACAGCGCCGGCAGCCGCAGACGCCGTAATCGCCGCTCTCGATATTGATGCCGCCGATGTCGAAGGTTTCGGCCAGCCAGGCGACGGCCTCTTCCATCCATTCGATGGTTTCGGGCGCGCTGGGGCAGGCGGTCATGGTGTAGTCGGAATGGGGAAAGTTTAGCGGGAAGGCGAGATCTGCGATCTGGAACCCGATCTCCTTTTCCATCTGCGCTTCGAATTGGGGGTTGGCCTTGAGCCAGGTGGCGAGGTTGTACCTGTGCCTGCCTTCCCAATAGACGCCGCCATAGGCGCCGATGGCGATGCCGGGGATAATGCGCACCCCACGCTCATTGGCATAGCGGCAGAGCTCATGCCCCGCTTCGATCCCGCCGTGGCTGTCGCGAAGGAACCCGTAGACGATCACACCGGCGATGCGGTTGCGGCTGCAGTGGTCCACCAGCCGCTTGTAGTCGGCCAGAAACCCGCCGGGCGGCTTCTGGAAGGGGTTGAACACGCCGATCTCCTGCTGGCCGATCTGGGAGAGTTCCCAATTGGTGGAATGATCCCAGGTCCAGACGCTACGATAGGGCAGGCCGGGGGCATCCGCGATCGGGGCAGTACCGAGCGCCGCTGCATCCAGCCGGCTGCCGCTGCGGCGGATAAGTTCCTCGGTGCCATAGATAACACCCGAGAACGGGCCGCCGGTAATGAGGATCTCGGCCGGCCCGCCTGCGCGCGCGTGCGTCGAAATGATGAAGCCGCCTTCGACCAGCGAGGGGTCTTCGGCGAAACGGACGACCGGCACGTCCGCTGCAACGGGGGCGGGCACGAAGTCGATGTCGGGGAAGGACTCGCGCAGGCGTCGCGTCGCGTGCGGATGGGCCTCGATTCCCGCGATTGCCATCGTGCTCGTCATTCCGGTTGTCTCCGACTCATCCACAGCAGCCTCCAATCCGATCGCGGCGGCGTTCCATCTGGCGCCTATTGCCGTCCTTGACAGAGTAAAACAGCATCAATATCAAATATCAACATCAACTATCGTTAGTGATACAAACTGCGTGCACGGCGTCCTGTCTCGCCGTTCCGCGCCACAGGTGCCAACCAGGAGTCTCCGCATGCAGAGTGGATTGTCCAACGCCTCGTTTGCCGATCTCCGGCAGAGCTGGCCCATGCCGAGCCGCCCGAGGCCGATCACCATCATCGGGGCGGGGGGAATCGTGCGCGACGGACACCTGCCGGCCTATCGCAAGATCGGCCTGCCGGTAGCGGGCATCTACGACATCGACACGGCGCGGGCGCGCAGCGTGGCGGACGACTTCGGCGTGCCCATTGTGCATGAAAGCCTTGAGGCGGCCGTTGCCAGCACCGGGACGAACGGCATTTTCGATCTGGCGCTGCCGCCCAAGGCCATTCTGGAGACTGTAGAGCGTCTGCCCTCCGGCGGCGTGGCGCTGGTCCAGAAGCCGCTCGGCACCGGCCTGCCGGCGGCCCGGCAGATCATCAAGGCCATCGATGCGCGCCGCATCACCGCGGCGACGAATTTCCAGCTGCGCTTCACACCCTCGATGCTGGCCATACGCGATGCGGCGCGGCGCGGGATGCTGGGCGACATCGTCGAGGTCGAAGTCCGGCTCGCCGTCTACATGCCCTGGGAATTGTGGTCGTTCATCCCGCATCTCGATGCTGTCGAAATTCCGTTGCACTCGGTGCACTATATCGACTGGATCCGCTCCCTGCTCGGGGAACCGGTCAGCGTCTACGCCAAGACCGTGCAGCATCCACGCTATCCCATGCTCAAGGACGCCCGCAGCAGCATCATCCTCGACTATGGCGACAAGGCGCGCTGCTGCCTCTCGCTGAACCACACCTACAATTATGGGCCGGAGCATGTCGAAGCGACGATCCGGGTCGAGGGCACGAAGGGCTGCGCCCATCTCACGCTGGGCTATCTCGTCGACTACGTGAACCCGGTGCCCGAAATGCTGGAAATGGTCGTTGAGGGCGGGGCATGGACCCAGGTCCCGCTCGTCGGAGAACGGGTGCCGGACGCCTTTGGGGCGGTGATGTCGAACCTGCAGCGCTTCGCGGCCGGGGAAGACGACGTACTGGATACCGACGTGCACGACTCCATCAAGACCATGGCGCTGGTCGATGCGGCGCTCAGGTCCAGCCGCCTCGGCGGCGTTGTGCCGGAAATGGCCTGAGAACCAGTTGACTTTCGTATAAGAAATTGTCGTTTCATATGTGACAGTCTTGTGCTAACTTATGACCAACGACCGAAATCGGGCAGGGCAGCAGGACGCTCGGGGGGGGCGTGCGGGCCGGGGTCGCTTTCTTGCGACATGGCGGCCGTGTCCTGGTGACGGGTAACGGGGGCAAGTCGGCAGTCCGGCGGCCCCCGGAAGGTCAAGAGAATGGAAGTTGATGCAGCGATGTCGGCGCGGCGGGGGAGCCAGCCGGCGGGGTCTACACGAAGTCGCCTGACCGGGCTTCATTCGCAAGATCGGTCGATCCACAACCAGAAGGGAACACGACGTGCGTGAACAATCGAAGAGATTTCAGAACCACCGCTGGCTGTTGCGTGCTGCCGGCCCGGCAGTCCTCGTCGCGGCGTTGATGGCGCCGTTCTCTGTGCCGGCGGTGGCGCAGGAGGTTACTACCATCCGCGTCCTCAACTGGCAGCCGGGTGGCGCGGAATACTGGACCGCCCTCGTGGCAGCCTTCGAGGCGGCCAATCCTGCCATCAAGGTCGAGCTGGAGACGGTCCCCTTCGACCGCTATCCGGAAGTGCAGGGGCCCTATATCACCACCAAGAGCGGCCCGGACGTCATGGAGAACAATGCCGGGCTCGAACTCTTCGATCGCCGTAGCGCCTATGTCGAATTGCCGGCGGAGGTGCTTGAAGCCGGCCAGGAACTGCTGACTTATAGCGGCGGGTGTCTGAACTTCGATACCGCCCAGCCGTGCTACGGCCTGCCCTTCGGCTACCAGGGCAACGTTATGTACTACAACAAGAAGGTCTTGGCCGCCGCCGGTCTCGACCCGGAAAATCCGCCCAAGACCTGGGATGAGATGGACGCGGCCTGTACCGCGGTAAAGGCGATCGGCAAGACCTGCCTCGCGCTCGGCATGACCGGCGTCTTTCCGACCTATTGGAACTTTCCCGAAGTCGCCCGCAACTTCCTCACGGAGGACGACATGCGCGCCGTCCTGGCTGGCGACATGCCCTGGACCGATCCCAAGATGATCAGCATCCTGGAAGCCATGGCCAGCATTGGCGAGAGGGGTTGGTTCAACAGCAGCGCGCCCTCGATCAGCATGCTGCCCGACGGCGCCGACATCTTCCAGAGCGGCAACGCCGCCTTTGCCAGCACCATCATCGCCGACGCGGTCAACTGGGCGGCGTTCGGCGCAGCCCTCGGTGACGAAAACGTGGGTGCCATGCGCTGGCCGAGCATCGTGCCCGATGCGCCGCTGGCCAAGAAGTTCAGTGGAATCGAGAGTTCGGTGTTCGGCGTCTCCAAGTGGAGCACCAAGCAGGAAGCGGCGTTTGAGTTCGTGAAATTCGTCGCCGGGGCGGAGAATGCCAATCTCCTCACCACCATCGCCGGCGGCATCTCGCTGAACAAGAACGTCGATCCGAACTTGCTGCCGAAATCCCAGGCGCTCTCGCAGATCCTCGAGATCATCAAGTTCCCGACGCTGCATGTGGGAGTGCTGCTGAGCGGCCAGGAAGCCGATGCGCTGGCCCGCGGCTGGCAGGAAGTGACCCTCGGCCGCCTCAGTGTCGCTGACTGGGCCGCGCGCATGCAGACCGCGCTCGAAGCGAGCCCCAGCAAGAGCTGATTGCCAAAGACGGTGGGATCGGCATTGTCCGGTCCCACCGCGGCCCATCAGGGGTCCTTGGGGGTTTTCGATGACAAGCAAAGTTGACGCGCCGCTCAAGTCATCACCCTCCGATCAGCGCGGCTGGCGGCGTTTTGCCCTCCGCGGCGACGTGATCCTCGGTCTGGTGCTGGTGCTCCCGGGGGTCGTTCTCGCCATCCTGTTCAAGCTGGTGCCGCTGTTGCGCGCGGCCTGGCTCAGCCTGTTCGAGACGCGCGGTTTCGAGGAGCCCGCCTTCGCCTGGTTCGCCAATTACGAGTCGATGCTGCGCGACCCGACCTTCATTGCCGCTTTCCGCAATGCGCTGCTGATCTTTGCCACGCTGCCGATCTGGATCTTCGTGCCGCTCATCCTGGCGCTGCTGATCTTCCAGCGCTCGCCCGGCTGGAAGGTCTTCCGGGCGGTGTATTTCCTGCCCTACATGATTGCGCCGATCGTTGTCGGCATCATGTTCCGGCAGATCCTCGCCCCCGACGGGCCGCTCAACGCCTTCCTGCGCATGGCGGGGATGGCGCCGCTGGCGATCGAATGGCTGAATGGCGCCGACAGCGCGCTGCTGTCACTGGTCGCCGTGGCCTTCTGGAGCTTTTTTGGCCTCGGGGTACTGACCTATCTCTCTGGCCTCGCCACGCTACCCGAAGAGGTGGTGGAAGCGGCGCGACTCGACGGCGCCGGCTTCTGGCGGCTGATGATCGACATCGCCATTCCGCTGATCCGGCCGGTGCTGGGATATTGGACGGTGCTCTGCACCTCCGGTATGCTGATCTGGATGTTCCCGCTGATCTACGCCCTGACCCGCGGCGGGCCGGGCAGTTCCACCATGCTGCCCGAATATCTGGTGTTCACCACCACTTTCGAATTCCTCAACCGCGGGAAAGGCGCAGCCATCGGCATGGCGTTGTTCGTGTTCGTCGCCATCGTCTCGGCCTTCGTGGTGCGCCGAATGTACATGGAAGGAAAGGGCGCTGCCCAATGAGCGTACCTGCGGGCACAGCGCTGGCGGCGCCGCGCGACCGTACCGTGCCGCCCGCCAATTTGCGGTCGTGGGGGATCGCCAGGTGGCTGGTGACCCTCGCCCTGGTCATCGTCGCGGTGGTGTCGCTCTACCCGCTGATCTTCACGGTGGTAAACTCGTTCAAGACCCGCGCGGCCTTCGCCCAGGATCCGCTCGGCTTCGTCGCCGACATCACCTTCGAGAACTATGTCGACACCTTCTTCCGCATGAACGTGCCGCGCCTGCTGTTCAACAGCGTCGTCACCACCGCCGGCGGGCTGCTGCTGTCGACGCTGGCGGCGCTGTTTCTCGCCTACGCGGTGACCAAGCTCAAGGTCTGGGGCAGCAACTTCATCTTCCTGTTCATCATCGCCATGCTGGTGATCCCGAGCCAGGTGGTGATCTATCCGCTCTACGAAACCATTCTCGATCTCGGCTTCGGCGGCACCTATCAGGGGCTGATCCTCGCCTATGGCGCCTTCGGCCTGCCGATCAGCACCTACATGCTCGCCGCCTATTTCCGCTCCATCCCGGGTGAACTGATCGAAGCGGCGCGGATGGACGGGGCCGGCGACCTGCGCATCCTGTTCCAGATCCTGCTGCCGATCTCGACACCGGCGATCGCGGCGCTCTCCATCCTCAATTTCGTCTGGATGTGGAACGACCTGCTGCTGCCGCTGGTGATCATGGGCGGATCGGAGAAGACCACGCTGATGGTCGGCGTGGCGCTGCTGTCGGGGCAGTACGACGTCTCGATCCCGCTGATCAGCGCCGGGCTGATCGTGGCGCTCTTGCCGGTGATGGTGGTCTATTTCCTGTTCCAGCGGCAGATCCTCTCCGGCGCGGTGGCGGGAGCGGTGCGATGAACCACAGGAATCCCGCGCCTGGCGAAGCGTTCCTCTACCTCTACCGGCTAAGACCCGGCGCCGGCCCGGAATACGACCGGCGGCACGCCGAGGTCTGGCCGGAGATCCGGGCGCTGATAGACGCCGCGGGCATCTACGACTACCAGATATGGCGGCACGAAGAGATCGTCGTCTGCCGCATGCGCGCCAGGGCGGGCTACAGCGCGGCGGTCGCGGTCACCGGACTCAGCGCCGTGCAGGCCCGTTGGACGGCCTCGCTCGACCAGGTGTTCGACACGATCGCGACGACGGACGGCGAGCCGCTGTGGCTCGAGGAGGTGTTCAGCCACGCGCTGCTGCCTGACGATCGGAGAATTCCATGACCACCGCGCTATGTCGTTGCGGGTGCGAACTTGGCCTTGGGTTCGGTGAGGGGAAAGCGCGGCTCGATCAACTGGCCGTCAAGTCCTTCCGAGATCGTGCGCGCCGCCTCGAACTGCAGGCGCGATGCCGCCTCGAGCGGAACGCGTTCGGTCGCGGACGACAGGTAAGGCATGGTCAACACCGCTGGCGCGAATCCCTGGGCGTCGAGGATGGGGAAGCTGACATCGGTGATGCCCTGCAGCCCTTCGCCGGCGATGATCTCGTAGCCGCGTTCGTGCAGCGCCTCGACGCGCTGGCGCAGGGCGGTCATGTCGATTTCGGGGCTGGTGCGGGCGATCTCGTCCAGCACCCATTGCTTCATCACCGGAGGCTGGTAGGCGATCAGCAGGCGGCCCGACGCCGTCTTGGCCGCCGGGTTCTGCGTGCCCACCCTAAGGCGGAAGCCGAGCGGGGCGGGGCTGTCGACCTGGGCGACGACGCGCATCGCGGTGCGGTCGAGAACGGCCAGGTGCATGGCCTGGTAGGCGTCGCTCGAGACGCGGTTGAGGATCGGCAGGGCCGCATCGAGCAGGCGGCGCATCGGCGGATAGTGGTTGGACAGGTCGTGCAGGCGGTTGGAGAGGAAGAACCCGTCCTCGCCCGGCCGGCGCTGGATGTAGCCGCGCCGTTCGAGCGCCACCACGACCCGGTAGACCTCCTGCAGCGATCGGCCAAGGCGTTGGGCGATCTCGCTTTGGGTAACGCCTTCCGAGAGGTTGGCGAGCAGTTCGAGGACGTCGAGGCCCTTCTCCAGGGCCGGCGCGCCATATGCGAGCTTTTCGGACGGCGCGCGGACCGCTTTGGCGCTGCGTGTGACCTTGCCGCCTTGTTTGGGACCGGTGTCGGCGGCGCCCGTCTTGGCGGTTTCGCCTGCCGGGCGCGCGTTCTTGGCCATCGCGTAATTCTCCCTATGCACTCTGATCGCAAGTCATTGCCGGCCGCACAAGAGGGGGCAGACAAATGACATTGACATCTCCGGATCAAGTATCATACATCAACGTCAAATATCATATGTAATAATCAATCTTCCCCGACATTCAGGGCTGTAGCCTTCCGGCACCGGACGGACCCCGGCAATGGGATGGCGGCGGCAGTTTCTTGATCACCCGCGCAGAGTTGAAAATGGACCGAAATCGAACGATGAAGATGGTGAGCTCCACCGTGGACTTCGACAGGCCGGGCAAGCAGGTAGGGTTCTTCAGCCTGCCGCTGTCGGTTCACGACGATGCCTGGGGCGCCGTGCGCGTGCCGCTGACGGTTATCAGCAACGGCAGCGGCCCGACCGTCATCCTGGAAGGCGGCAATCACGGCGACGAGTATGAGGGCCCGATTGCCCTTGGCGAACTGATCCGTGAGCTGGATCCGGGGCGGTTGTCGGGGCGGTTGATCTTCATTCCGGCGATCAATTTGCCGGCAGTGGTCGCCGCGCGCCGCACCTCGCCGATCGACGAGATCAACATGAACCGGAGTTTTCCGGGCGATCCATTCGGTACCACGACCCAGCAGCTCGCCGCTTACGTCAACGACGTGCTGTTTCCAATCGGCGACGCCTTCATTGATCTGCACTCGGGCGGCTCCTCGCTTGACATAATTCCGAGCGCCGTGATCGAGCCGGTGAGCGATCCGGTCAAGCACGCCCGGAACCTCGCGGCGGTCACGGCCTTCGATGCGCCGATCATCGTCGTCATCGACAATCGCGGTGATCCGCGCACCGCGACGGCGTCGGCCGCGCAAGCAGGCCTCACCGTCGTCGGCACCGAGATGGCCGGCGCGGGCGCGGTCTCCATCGAGGCGCTCAGTCTGTGCCGGCGCGGCGTGCGCAACGTGCTGGCGCATTTGCAGGTTCTGCCGCCCGAAATGGCCAGCCCGCCGACCAGCGAGCCGAGGCACTATGCGCTCTCTGCCAGCGCGCACGTGCTGGCCGAAGACGATGGCGTGTTCGAAGCCTTGCATCGGCTTGGGACGGAAGTGCATGCCGGCGAGCTGGCGGGCCGCATCCATTTCCTCGCCAATCCGGGCCGGACGCCCGTCGAGCTGCACTATCACGCCGACGGCATTCTTTACAGCCGGCGCCAACCGGGCCGGGTCAGGCCAGGTAATTGCTGCCTCGTGGTGGCGTCACCCTATTCGGGCTCGGTGGCATGATAGACCTTTCCGATATCGAGGCCGCGGCGGCGCGGATCGCGCCGCATGTGCGCCGCACGCCGATGCTCGCCGTCACAGCGCTCGCCGAGCCGGTGACTGCAGCAAAGCTGTCACTGAAGCTGGAATCGCTGCAGGCGACAGGCTCGTTCAAGGCGCGTGGCGCGACCAACAAGCTGCTGTGTACCCCCAAGGAGGAGCTTGCCGGTGGCATCGTGACCGCCTCGGGTGGCAATCACGGACTGGCGGTGGCCCGGGCGGCGCGGCTTGCCGGGGTCAAGGCAACAATCTTCGTGCCCCGGAACATTACGCCCGCGAAGCTTGAAAAGCTTGAGCGTTGGGGTGCGCGCGTCGAAGTCATCGGCTCGGTATGGAACGAAACCAATCTGCATGCGCTGGCCTTTGCCGAGCGCAACCGCGCCGCCTATTTCCACCCCTTCGCCGACGCGCAGGTGATGGCCGGGCAGGGCACGGCGGCACTCGAGCTGCTGGCCGATGTTCCGGATCTCGATGTGGTGCTGATCGCGATCGGCGGCGGGGGCCTGATCTCGGGTATGGGTGTGGCGCTCAAGGCGCTCAAGCCGTCGGTCCGGATCATCGGTATCGAACCAGAAGGATCGCCGACGCTCAAGGCGTCCCTCGATGCAGGGCATGTCGTGCGACTGCCGGCCGTCACCAGCCTGGTCGCCACCATGTCCTGCGCCGAAACCGATCCCGGCGTGTTCGGCCTGGTTCGCGACCATGTCGAAGACATCGTGCTGGTTTCGGACGCGGAGATGCTGGAGGCGAGCCGCTGGCTGTGGTTCGAGCTCGGCATCGCGGCCGACCTCAGCGGCGCCGCGGCGATCGCTGCCCTCCGGGCGAAAAAGGTCACCGCCGGCGCGGACCAGTCCGTCGGCGCCCTGATTTGCGGAGCCGGCCCCGACGCGCTGATGTGAGGACGGCGAGCGCCATGGCTGTGAGCACCGCCGGTCCGAAGGCAGCGTCCGGGCAGAGGCGGGCTTCAGGGACGTGCATTCACCGCGCTATGCCGTGCGCAGGCCGGACTGCCGGTTGAACGGATGCAATGCGCGAGCGCGCAGATGTGCTGTCAGCAGCGTGCCTTCGGCGGCGTCGGGCCGTCCGGGTGTTTCGACGATGATGAGCTGGTCCGAGCCTTCCAGGCGCAGGTGCAGATGGCTCTCCCCGCCCACCGGCTCGATCAGCTCCACCGTGCCGCGCAGCGGGATCGAGGGTTCCTGCGGGTCGGCCAGCACGATGCTGTCGGGCCTTATGCCGATGATGTCGCTGTCATCCGATAGAGTTGGCAGCGAAGCGCCGGCCTTCTCCCGCAGATATTCGAGATCGAAGAAGTTCATCGGCGGCGAGCCGATGAAGCCGGCGACGAAAAGCGAGGCGGGCCGTTCATAGAGTTCGGTCGGCTTGCCCAACTGCTCGATGCGGCCGGCGTTCATCACCACCAGCCGGTCGGCCAGTGTCATGGCTTCCAGCTGGTCGTGCGTCACATACAGGCTCGTTGTCCGCAAGGTCCGCTGCAGGCGCCGGATCTCGACCCGCATCTGGCCGCGCAGCTTGGCATCGAGATTGGAGAGCGGCTCATCGAACAGGAAGGCCTTGGGCTGCCGCACGATGGCGCGGCCCATGGCGACGCGCTGGCGCTGCCCGCCCGAAAGCTGGCGCGGTTTGCGCTCGAGGAAGGGCGCGATCTCGAGGATGCGCGCGGCCTCGGCCACCCGCTCGTCAATCAGCGTCCGCGGCGTGCCGCGGTTCTTGAGGCCGTATTCGAGGTTGCCGCGCACCGTCATATGCGGATAGAGCGCGTAGTTCTGGAACACCATGGCGATGTCGCGGTCGGACGGCTCGAGGCGGTTGACCACGGCGCCGCCGATCGAGACGGTGCCCGCGGTGGTGGTTTCGAGCCCCGCCACCATGCGCAGCAACGTCGATTTCCCGCAGCCGGAGGGACCCACCAGCACCACCAGTTCGCCATCGTCCACCGAAAGGTCGAGGTCGTGGATGGCCGTGACGTTGCCCGGATAGACTTTCCTGATGCCGGAGAGCTCGATGGTTGCCATTGTTCTTATTTCTCCGTTTCCACCAGTCCTTTGACGAACAGGCGCTGCATGAAAATGATGACGAGCACCGGCGGCAGCATGGCCAGTATCACCGCCGCCATCACCAGGTTCCAGTAGGGATCGCTTTCGGCGGCGGCGGCGAGCCGCTTGATGCCCATGACGATGGTGTAATAGCGGCTGTCGGTGGTCACCAGTAGCGGCCAGAGATACTGCACCCAGCCGTAGATGAAGAGGATGACGAACAGCGCGGCGATGTTGGTCTGGCTCAGCGGCAGCAGGATGTCGCGGAAGAACTTGAGCGGCCCTGCGCCGTCGACGCGCGCCGCCTCCATCAGTTCGTCGGGGACGGTGAGGAAGAACTGGCGGAAGAGGAACGTGGCCGTCGCCGAGGCGATCAGCGGGATGGTCAGTCCCGCGTAGGAATTGAGCATGCCCAGATCGGCGACAACCTTGAAGGTGGGGATGATCCTCACCTCGACCGGCAGCATCAGCGTGATGAAGATCAGCCAGAAGGCCAGCAGCCGGAACGGAAACTTGAAATAGACGATGGCATAGGCGGAGATGATCGAGATGGCGATCTTGCCGATGGCGATGGTCAGCGCCATGAACAGCGAGTTGGCGAGCATGAGCCAGACCGGCGGCGCACCGGCCGTCGAGAGGCCCGAATTGAGCATCCGCGCGTAGTTTTCGATCATGTGCGGTCCCGGTAGCAGTGGCACCAGCCCGCGCAGGAAATCGCCCGATCCGTGAGTGGAGGCGATGAAGGCCAGGTATACCGGGAATACGACGACGGCCACCCCCAGGATCAGCACCAGATGCGTAAGGAAGGCCAGGAAAGGTCTGTTCTCAACCATGCGGTCGTCCTTGCTAATACTGCACGCGCCGCTCGACCCAGCGGAACTGGATCACGGTCAAGACGATCACAATGGCCATCAGCACCACCGACTGGGCCGAAGACGAGCCGATGTTGAGCCCGAGGAAGCCGTCGGCATAGACCTTGTACACCAAGGTATTGGTGGCGCCCGCCGGGCCGCCGGAGGTGGTGCCGTCGATGATGCCGAAGGTATCGAACATGGCGTAGTTGATGTTGACGATCATCAGGAAGAATGTGGTCGGCGAGATCAGCGGAAAGACGATGGTCCAGAACCGCTTGAACGGGCCGGCGCCATCGATCGCGGCGGCTTCGATCAGCGACCGCGGCACCGATTGCAGGCCGGCGACGAAGAACAGGAAATTGTACGAGATCTGCTTCCAGCTCGCCGCCAGCACCACCAGCACCATCGCATCATTGCCGCGGATCCGGTGGTTCCAGCTGATCCCGAACTGGTTGAGCAGATAGGGTACGATGCCGATGGTGGGGTTGAACATGAACCACCACAGGATGCCGGCGAGGACCGGCGCCACGGCATAGGGCCACACCAGCAGCGTCGTGTAGGCGCGCCCCGAGCGCAGCAGCCTGCTCACTGCCACCGCCAGCAGCAGCGATACGCTCATCGAGATGAAGGTGACGGCGATGGCGAAGATCGCGGTACGGTTGAGCGAGTTGAGATATTCGGGCTCGCCGAACAGGCGCGTGTAGTTCTGGAACCAGATGAAGGTGGTGCGAAACCCGAACGGATCCTCGCGCTCGAAGGACGATTTTACCGCCTGGGCGGCCGGCCAGAGGAAGAAGACGATGGTGATGATCAACTGCGGCGTCAGCAGCGCGTAGGGCAGCAGCTTGTTGGGAAAGATCGTCCGCTTCGTCTGCATGTGCCCCCCGGCTTGATCGATTGGTCATCCGCCGCTGCGGGCCGCCTGTCCGGCAGCACGCAAGCGGCAGTCGGAGCACGGCCCGGGCAAGATGCCCGGGCCTTGGCGTCTTACGCTCAGCTGTTGGCGGCTTCGAAATCGCGCAGGATCTGGTTGCCGCGTTCGACTGCCGCATCGAGAGCCTGCTTGGCAGTCTTGGAGCCGGCAAGCAGGGCCTCGAACTCGGCGTCGATGGCGTCGCGGACCTGGGTGAGATTGCCGAAGCGGATGCCCTTGGAATTGGCCGAGGGCTCGCCGCGGGTAATCTGCTTGATGGCGATGTCGGAACCGGGCGTAGCTTCGTAGTAGCCTTGGCTCTGGCCCAGTTCATAGGCGGCGTTGGTGATCGGCAGATAGCCGGTCGCCTGGTGCCAGCCGGCCTGTACTTCAGGCTTGCTGAGATAGGTGAAGAACTTGGCGACGCCGGCATAGACTTCCGGCGAATGCCCGTTCAGCGTCCACAGCGTCGCCCCGCCGATGATCGAGTTCTTCGGCTCGGCGATGACGTCGTCGTAATAGGGCAGGGGCGCGAAGCCCACCCGGAAATCCTTGGAGTTGAGGATGACACCGGCGCGCGAGGCTGACGAGTTGGTGTAGATGGCGCATTCCTGCGCGTAGAATTTCGGCGGGGCGTCGTTGCCGCCGACAGGGCCGCCGTACTGGTACAGTCCGGCATCCGCCCACTTCTTCAGGTTCTCCCAGTGCTTGACCTGCACGTCGCCGTTGAAGGTGAATTCGGTGCCCAGACCGCCGAAGCCGTTTTCGAGCGTGCCGTAGGGCGCATCATGAATGGCCGACAGGTTCTCGAGCTGCACCCAGGAGATCCAGCCACTGGTGAAGCCGCATGGAGCCGCGCCGGATTCCACGATCTTCCTGGAGAATTCCTCAACTTCGGCCCAGGTCCTGGGAGCGACTTCCGGATCGAGACCGGCTTTTTCGAACACGTCCTTGTTGTAGTACATGATCGGCGTCGAGGAGTTGAAAGGCATCGAGAGGATGTTGCCCTCGGTGTCCGAATAGTAGCCCACGACGGGGGCGAGGAAGCCGCTCGGATCCCACGGCTCGCCGTTGTCGGTCATCAGCTTGTGAACCGGATAGACGGCACCCTTGGCGGCCATCATGGTGCCGGTGCCGACCTCGAATACCTGCACGATGGCAGGCTGCTCGTTGGCGCGGAAAGCGGCGATGGCGGCGGTCAGGGTCTCGGGATAGGTGCCCTTGAAAACGGGAGTCACGACGTAATCGGACTGGCTGGCATTGAAGCCGGCCGCGATCGCTTCCAGCCTCTCGCCGAGTTCGGCGCCCATGGCGTGCCACCAGGTGACTTCGGTCTGCGCATAGGCAGTGCTCGAGATAAGGGCTGCGGTCAGTGACAAAAGGCCAGCCGCGACTTTGATGTGGACCATTGGTTCTCTCCTGCGTGACGGTTTCTTGTTATGGCAAAGAGGGAGGTCTCCGCCGTCCCGCGTGCAAGCGGGCAGCGGGTGCTAACAACGGCGGATAACGGGTCGGTGACGCTCTTGCGACAGTGAGGTTGCAGTTCGAAGACAGTCTTGTGACAGCCATCTTGGCCCCTCCCATGGCCTCAACGCCGGTTGTCCAGTTCTGTGCCGCTCTCCCTCGCTTGGAGCTGACGGTACATTGTCATATTCGGCGGGACATCGGCCGCGGTCAACCCGTGCTGTGATCGTCGATTTCAGATCGCGATCTGGTCCAGGGGGCCAGCCGTCCCGTGCATATTCGCGTTGCCGCGCGGGCACATCGACTCGGTGGCGCCGCGCCTCGGTTCGAGCGCTGCAGCCTGAGGCCGGTCCGCGCGGCGGGGCCGGCGATGGATCTGCGCCGCACCAGCGGGCAGGCGATCTTCTTCTGGATCACCTCGCCGCGCTTACTATGCCGGCGCAGTGGGCGGGCAAGCGCGGCTTCCTCGTCATGGGCTGGATGACCGTCACCACTTTCGATTTCACCGGCAGGGAGGCAGCGGAAAACCCCCTGGCCCCGCATTTGCTGCTGGCGCTGGCCGGAAGCTGACCCGTCCCCTCCCCGGAGTCGGCTAGGCAGGGGCGGCGCGGCGGTCTATTTTTCGTGCCGCTTTGGCATCAGGAAAGGCTGAACCGGCATGCGCGAAGACTTTTCCGCCGCGGCGCTGGCCGCCGCCATTGAAGAGAACGGCGCCGAGTTCCTTATGGCCATGGGCCGCGCCGGCGGTGGCGAGGAGCGTGACGACCAGTTGCGCTGGACCATTGGCGGCTCGCCCATCGACTATCACAACGCCGTCGTCGCCGCGCATCTGGATGTAACCGATGCCGATGCGGCGATCGCCGCTTCGCTCGTCTCGATGCGGGCGCACGGGGTGCCCGGCAGCTGGCATCTGGGGCCGGGGATGACGCCCGCCGATCTCGGCCAGCGCCTGGTCGATCATGGCTTCGACTATGTGGGCGACGATATCGGCATGGCCGCCGATCTCGATGCGCTGCGGCCGTCGCCGCTGCCAGCCGGCCTCGCCATCGGCCGGGTCGCCACGCCGGAAGATCTTGCCGTCTGGGTCGAGACGCTGGGCAGGGGGTTCGGCGAAGGTCCGGGCGAGGCCAATTGGGTGGGGGAGCTCTATTCGAAGTTGGGCTTCGAAAACCCTTTATGGCGGTACTATCTGGGTCGGCTCGATGGCCGGCCGGTCGCCACCGCGACGCTCTTCCTCGGGGCCGGCGTCGCCGGCGTCTATTTCGTTTTCACGGTGCCCGAGGCGCGCAACCGCGGCATCGGCGCAGCGCTCACCCTCGCGCCGCTGCTCGAGGCCCGGGCGCTGGGCTATCGCATCGGCGTGCTGGGCGCCTCCACCATGGGCGAGCCGGTCTACCGCCGGCTCGGTTTTCGGGAATATTGCCGCATCGGGTTGTTCGAGTGGCGGGAAAATTAGTGAAGCGCCCGAGGCGGGCGCGAAGCGACCCTCGAAGGACGAGGCTGGGCAATTCGAATTCTTCGCCCTGCGGATATTGAGGCACCCATTGCACTGAGTCTTCAAAGCTCATCCCGAAAAAACGCCGGCACCGCGTCGCGCATTTCGGGCGTTTCCTGGTGCCCGGCATCCGGCACGCGCAGCAGGGTCAGCGCTTCTCCCGCCCGCCATGTCCGATACTCTGGCGGCGGCGCCGCGAAAAGCGACTGCCGCCGGCGTTTTCCGCGTTTGGCGAGCGTTCTCCCGTGCGCGCTAAAGCAAAGTTAAGGTGTCGATCCTACTGTCGAATGCGCCTGTGCGGATGTTCCGGCGGCAAAGGGTGACAGGTCTTGGCGACATTTCGCGACCATTTCGCCGAACTGCGACGCGCGTTGTTCCGCCCGACGAACATTCCGGCCGTTGTCGCCGTGCTGGTCATGGCGGCGGCGGGCTATTTCGCCGACTACCAGAACAATCTCGTCCATCGGCAGCACCTGCGCACCGACGTGCTCGGGCAGGTCAGCGTCATCCGCACCAAGCTCGAAGGCAGCATCAACGGCAATCTGCAGCTGGTGCGCGGGCTCATTGCCACGCTCTCGACCGAACCGGACATGGATCAGGCACGCTTCGCCGAGTTGGCTGCCAAACTGTTCGACGAACATTCGCAGCTGCGCAATATTACCGCGGCGCCGGATCTGATCGTCACCATGATCTATCCGCTCGCGGGTAACGAGCGGGTCATCGGGCTCGACTATCGCCGGAACGAGGCGCAGCGCGAGGCGGCATTGCGGGCGATGGAGGCCGGCGACCTGGTGCTGGCCGGGCCGGTCGATCTGCTGCAGGGCGGGCGCGGCTTCATCGGCCGGTTCCCGGTCTATGTCGATCGCAACGGCCGGCGGGAATTCTGGGGTCTGGTCTTGGCAGTGATCGATGTCGACCGGCTGTATCGCGAATCCGGCCTTCTCGATGAGAATCTGCCGATCGAGGTGGCCATTGCCGGCAAGGACGCGCTGGGTGCCAGGGGCGCGCATTTCTACGGACCCGAAAGCGTGTTCGCCGACCATCCGGTGGTCGCGGATGTCGTGCTGCCGTCGGGTTCGTGGCAGATCGCGGCGGTGCCCAGGGGCGGCTGGACCGCGACGCCGCCAGGTGCCTGGGTGCTGCGTGCCCTGGCACTGCTGTTCGGGGCGCTGGTGGTGCTGCCGATCGTGGTCGGCGGCCGGCTGATCGAGGAGCGGCAACGGCACATCAAGGCGCTGGGTAGCCGCAAAGCCGAGTTGCAGCGGCTGTCGCGGCGCCTCGGGCTGGCGCTCGAGACGTCGCGTGTCGGGGTCTGGGAATATGACATCGATGAGCAGAACCTGGTTTGGGACGACCGGATGAACGAGATCTACGGGTTGCCGGCGGATGGCGGCAAGCGTGGTTACGCCGACTGGCGCGATCGGCTGCATCCGGACGATCTGGCGCGGGCGAGCGAGGATTTCCGTATCGCCATCGAGGTGACGGGCCGCTATCACTCCGAATATCGGGTGGTGACGCCCGACGGCAAGACGCGCAACATCCGCGCCATCGGTGCGGTCTACAGGGATCCGGGCACCACCGCCAAGATCGTCGGGGTCAACTGGGACGTCACCGCCGACGTGGCCCTCAACGAGATTCTCAAGCACGCCAACCGGCTCAGCGAGGCGCGCAATGCGGAGCTGGAGGCCGCCAAGGCACGCATCGAGCACAATGCGCTGCATGACAGTCTCACCGGATTGCCCAACCGGCGCTACCTTGACGACGTCCTCAGCCGGAACGTGGCGCAATGCGTCGTCGACGGACGAAAGCTGGCGCTGCTGCATATCGATCTCGACCGCTTCAAGCAGATCAACGACACCCTTGGCCACGCCGCCGGCGACGCCATGCTGATTCATGCCTCCGAGGTGCTCAAGGCCAATATCCGGCCGGAGGATTTCGTGGCGCGGATCGGCGGCGACGAGTTCGTCGTGGTGAGCGTGTTCGACGGGGACGACCGCATGCTCTCCGATCTCGCCGACCGGATCATCGCCCGCATGCGCCAGCCGGTGGCCTATGAGGGCCACGAATGCCGCTTCGGGGTTTCGGTGGGCATTGCCGGCGAGACTGGCGCTGAGATCGATCCGAAGCGCCTGCTGATCAATGCCGATATCGCCCTTTACCGGGCCAAGAGTCGCGGCCGGAACCGCTACGAGTTCTTCACCGAGGCGCTGCAGGCGGAAGCGATCAAGGTCAAGCGGGTGGCCGACGAGATCCTGCATGGGCTGGAGAACGACGAATTCCTGCCGCACTACCAGCCGCAATTCGACGCCCAGACGCTCGATCTGGCCGGCGCGGAGGCGCTGGCGCGCTGGAACCATCCCGTCGAAGGCTTGCTGGCGCCTGTCGCCTTCCTCGATGTGGCCCATGACCTTAGCGTCGTCTCGACCATCGACCGGATGATCCTCGAACAGTCCCTCACCCAGTTCGACGTCTGGGCGGCGGCGGGCCTGGGCGTGCCCCGTATCTCGGTGAACGTTTCGGCGCGCCGGCTGCAGGACGAGCAGTTGATCGCCGGTCTCAAAGGTCTCGACATCAGGCCCGGGACCCTGTCGTTCGAGCTGCTGGAGACGATCTTCCTCGACGAGACCGACGACATCGTCCTGTGGAACATCGATCAGATCAAGGAATTGGGAATCGACATCGAGATCGACGATTTCGGCACCGGTTACGCTTCGATCGTCAGCCTGCTCAAGCTTAAGCCGAAGCGCCTGAAGATCGACCGCCAGCTGGTCATGCCGGTGGTCGCCTCGGCGGCGCAGCGGCATCTGGTCGCTTCGATCATCGAGATCGGCAAGTCGCTGGGCATCCAGGTGGTCGGGGAAGGCATCGAGACCATGGGTCATGCCCGCATCATGCGCGATCTGGGTTGCGACATCCTGCAGGGCTTCGCCTTCGCCCACCCGATGAGCGCCGCCGATCTCGGCGTGTTTCTCCGTGCCGGCGCCTGGCGAGAGGGGGTCGGCAATCAGCCCGCCCACTCGCCGCGCCGCCGGCTGAGCGGTACGCTTTGACCTGGTGCCCCCGGCTCGGCCATCATGGCCTGGAGGAGGACAAGCGATGAAAGCTGCGCGCCTGGTTTCGGTCGGCACCATGGTGCTCGAGGAGGTGGCGAGGCCGGTGCCCGGCCCCGGCGAACTTCTCGTCCGCGTCCTCGCCTGCGGCATCTGCGGCAGCGACCGGCACATGTTCCGCGGCGAGTATCCGACGGCGCTGCCGGTGACGCTGGGGCACGAATTCTGCGGCACGGTGGAGGCGGTCGGCGAGGAGGTTTCGCGCTTCTCCGCGGGAGCATTGGTCACCGGCGACCCCAACATCGCCTGCGGCCACTGCCGCTATTGCCGGCTCGGCCGGCCCAATCTCTGCGACAGCCTCACCGCCATCGGCGTCTTTCGCGACGGGGGCTTTGCCGACCACCTGATCGTGCCGCAGGGGCAGGCAGTGGCGCTGCCGGCGGACCTCTCGCCATTGCACGGCGCCTTTTGCGAGCCGCTGGCCTGCTGCCTGCACGGGCTCGATATAGCGCGTATCGGGCCGGGAGATTCGGTGGCGGTGCTCGGCGGCGGCGTCATCGGCCTGCTCATGGTGCAACTGGCGCGACTCGCGGGCGCGAGCACGGTCGTTCTGTCGACGCGGCAGCAGCCGCGCCGCGCGCTTGCCCTCGAGCTCGGCGCCACCCATGCCGTCGACGCGGCTCGCGACGAGGTCGATGCCGCCATTGCCGGCGCACGCGGGATCGCCCCGGGCGGGGTCGATGTGGTGCTCGAATGCGCCGGCGTCGCCGAAACCTTCCGGCAGTCGCTGCGGATTGCGCGGCGTGGCGGCACGGTCGTGATCTTCGGGGTGATGCCCAAGGGCGAGGAGGTCGCCGTCTCTCCCTACGATCTGCTGGTCAAGGAATTGCGGCTCGAAAGCGCCTGGCTCAATCCGCTGACCCATGGCCGGGCCGCCGCCATGATCGCCTCGGGCGTGCTCGAGCTCGACCGGCTCATTACCCGCACCATTGGCCTGGACGAGGTGCCGGCGGTGATCGGCGCGGCTCCCGCCTTCGGCGGGATCAAGATCGTCGCCGTGCCCTGAGCGGCCCCCGCCGCCGAAACTCCGTTGCGATTTCCATGATTTGGCCCGAGTCTTCGTGGCCTGTGGCGCTTGCGCCCGCATTGTCCGTGTCGCATCGTATGCGGGTACGATTCAGGGAGGGAAGGGTTCCAGATGCCTCACGACACCCCACTGATCTCCACGATCGTTGCGGGTCTGGTGCTTGCCTTCATCTTCGGCGCCATCGCCAACCGTTTCCGCATGCCGCCCCTGGTCGGTTATCTGGTCGCGGGCGTGGCGGTCGGCCCCTACACCCCCGGCTTTATCGCCGACGCCGATATTGCTCTCGAACTGTCCGAGATCGGCGTGATCCTGCTGATGTTCGGGGTGGGCCTGCATTTCTCGTTGAAGGACCTCCTGTCGGTACAGGCGCTCGCCATTCCCGGCGCGCTGCTGAGAATCGCGGCCGGCTCGGCGATGGGGCTTGGGCTCGGCGTGCTGATGGGCTGGCCGATCGGCGGCGGGCTGCTCTTCGGGATGGCCCTCTCGGTCGCTTCGACGGTCGTGCTGCTCAAGGCGCTGCAGGATCGGCATCTCATCGACAGCGACCGCGGGCGGATCGCCGTGGGCTGGGTGATCGTGGAGGACATCGCGATGATCCTGGCGCTGGTGCTGATTCCGGCCGTCGCCGGCATCTGGGGCGTCACCGAGACCCAACTCGACGATCCGTTCGTCAATTTCATCGAACGCATTCTCAACGTCGAACTCGGCGTCGCCGGCGTCATCGCCATCACGGTTCTCAAGCTGGCCGCCTTTGCCGGCTTCATGCTGGTGGTCGGCCGGCGGCTGATCCCGATGATCCTGCATTTCACCGCCCATACCGGGTCGCGCGAGCTGTTCCGCCTCGCGGTCCTCGCCATCGCGCTGGGCGTCGCCGCAGGCGCTTCCTACCTCTTCGGCGTCAGCCTCGCGCTCGGCGCCTTCTTTGCCGGCATGATCCTGTCGGAGAGCGAATTGAGCCACCGCGCCGCGCAGGAAAGCCTGCCGCTGCGCGATGCCTTCGCGGTGCTGTTCTTCGTCTCGGTGGGCATGCTGTTCGATCCGATGATCCTCGTCCGCGATCCGCTGCCGGTGCTGGCGGTGCTCTTCATCATCCTGTTCGGCAAGTCGCTCGTCGCCTTCCTGATCGTCACCGCCTTCCGGCGGCCGCTGTCCTCCGCCCTGACGATTTCGGCGAGCCTGGCGCAGATCGGCGAGTTCTCATTCATCCTGGCAACCATGGGTCTCGCCCTCGGCATCCTGCCGGCGGAAGCCCGCGACCTGATCGTCGCGGGTGCGATCATCTCGATCATGCTCAATCCGATGCTGTTCTGGCTCGCCGAGAAGGTGGGCCCGGCGATCGAGGCCCGCTTCAAGGACCGCCATGCCGAGCCCGTACCGGCCGGCGGCCCGCGCCTGGAGCCGGAGCTGGGCGCGGCGCCCGCGGCCGAACCCGCGCCGGCGGCGAGCGACAAGGACGAAGACGTCTTCCACCCCACGGCGCTCAGCGGCCACACCATCCTCATCGGTTACGGCCGGGTCGGCACGGTGGTGGCCGAAGGCCTGCGGGCGGCGGGGTCTGCGTTCCTGGTCATCGAGGATGCCGAGGGGCGGGTGGCGGCGGCCGTCGCCGCGGGCATCGAGGTTATCGAAGGCAATGCGGCCAGCCCCCGGGTGCTGGAGCTCGCCAATGTCGAGGGCGCCAGGAACGTGGTGATCGCCATCCCCAACGCCTTCGAGGCGGGGCAGGCGACCGAGCAGTGCCGCAAGCACAATCCATCTCTGCTGATCGTCGCCCGCGCCCACTCGGACGAGGAGGAGGAGCACCTCCTGCACCTTGGCGCCAACGCCGTCATCCTGGGCGAGCGCGAGATCGGCATGGGCATGCTCGAGCGGGTCCAAAAGGATCGCGGGGCCGCCGCCGCGCTTTCGGCAGCGGACGCCGTCGAAGCCGCGCTGGCGCCCGGCGCCGCCGGCACGGAGATCGATGCCGCCCGGTTGGCGACGGCTATCGAGAGCATGGCCGCGCCCCATGAGGATGCGGGCCCGGCCAAGCCCGCGGCCGATCAGCAGACGCCCGCGGCCGACCCCCCTGCCGGACCGGCCGCGTCTCCAGGCCCAGAGGTCATCCCCTTGAAACCGCGTCAGCCGGCGACCAGGCCCGCCATGCCGTTCAATCCCGAAGTGCCCCCCGAGGAGCCTCCCCGGACGAGTTTTGCGCCGTCGGTCGTTCCAGAGCCGAAGGAACCTTGACCGGGCTCCACGGGTCAGGCGAAGCGAATTGCACTGTAGCTCTATCGGCCCAGTCGGGTTTATGTTCGCCGGAATCATCCGAAGCGTTCAGGATCATGATTTCGCAAAGAGCAAAATATGCGCTGCGGGCGCTGATAGCGCTATCCAGGGCCCGGCCGGAGCAGCCCGTAATGATCTCGGAGATTTCGCGCGGCCAGTCGATCCCGAAGAAATTCCTCGAGCAGATCCTGCTCGAGCTGAAGCGGGCCGGGCTCGTCATGAGCCGGCGCGGCCGGCTGGGGGGCTATGTGTTGCTGCGGGCGCCCGAAAAGATAACGTTCGGCGAGGTGCTGCGGCTGATCGACGGGCCGATCGCCCCGCTTCCCTGCCTCAGCAAGATCGCCTATCGCCGCTGCGGCGATTGCGCCGATGAATCGAGCTGCGAAATCCGCCGGGTCTTCGCCCGCGTGACCATCGCGACGCGCGCGGTGCTGGACCAGACCAGCCTCGCCGATGCTGTCAGCGAGGAACCCATTGTGCTATAGAGGCGCTTCGCCGCGTGGAACCCGGCTGGACAGCCCGCCGTCGTGGGCGGCCCTGCGAAACTGGATGCTCTCCTGCATCCCGACCGGCGAGTACGACGCAGTGTTCGTGCTCGGTCAGGCAAAGAGGGAAGAAAACTTTTCCATTTCCGCCAAACTCCCCGATTTCCGGCTTCCTTGTTAATGCCGACCGATAAGGTAGAGTAAAGGAAGTTACCAGTTGAGGAGGCGACGATGAAGAGAACCGCGAGACTTCTGGCCTATGCGGCCCTTGCCGCATCCTTGGTCCTGGGTCTTGTCGTCACCGCGCATGCGCGGGACCGGACTCTCACAAACGTCTCGTATGATCCGACGCGCGAATTCTATCGCGAGTTCAATGAAGCGTTCGCAGCCCACTGGCGGCAGCAGCAGGGCGAGACCGTCGCCATCCGGGTCACCCATGGCGGCTCGGGCTCGCAGGCCCGCACCGTCATCGACGGGCTGGAGGCCGACGTCGTCACCCTGGCGCTCGAAAGCGACATCAACGCCATCGCCGACGCCACCGGCCTCATTCCCGACGATTGGCGCGGCAAATTCGCGAACAACAACGCGCCCTACACTTCGACCATCGTCTTCCTCGTCCGCAAGGGCAATCCAAAGGGCATCGCCGACTGGGGCGATCTGATCAAGGAGGGGATCGAGGTGATCACGCCCAACCCGAAGACCTCGGGCGGCGCGCGCTGGAACCTGCTCGCCGCCTGGGCCTGGGCCAGGGCGCAGGAGGGCGGCGGCGACGAGACGGCGCGCGCCTTCGTCTCCGAACTCTACCGGCGGGTGCCGGTGTTCGATTCGGGCGCCCGCGGCTCGACCACCACCTTCGTCCAGCGCGGCATCGGCGACGTGCTGCTCGCCTGGGAGAACGAGGCCTATCTGGCCATCGAGGAACTCGGACCCGACGCTTTCGACATCGTCACGCCGTCGATCTCCATCCTCGCCGAACCGCCGGTGGCGGTGGTCGAGGCCAATGCCGAGAAGAAGGGCAATCTCGAACTCGCCCAGGCCTATCTCGAATATCTCTATTCGGCGGAAGGCCAGGCGCTGGCGGCCAAGCACTATTACCGCCCGTTCAGGCCCGACCTCGCCGATCCGGAGGACATCGCCCGCTTCGGCGAGGTCGATCTCGTCGCCATCGAGGCGTTCGGCGGCTGGCGGCGGGTGCAGCCGGAGTTCTTCGGCGATGGCGGCATTTTCGACCAGATTTACGTTCCGACGGGGCAATAGGCGCATGGTACTCACCACCCGCAAGAGGGCGAGGTGGCGATTCAGGCAGCCGAGCGTCATTCCGGGTTTTGGGCTGACGTTCGGCTTCATGATTGCCTACTTCTCTCTGATTATCCTCATCCCGCTGATCGCGCTGGGCATCCGGTCGGCGGGTCTGGGTTTCGACGGCTTCTGGCGCTACGCCACCGACCCGCGCGTTCTGGGCGCGCTCCGCGTCTCGTTCAGCACCGCGCTCATTGCGGCGCTGGTGAACGTGGTCTTCGGGACCCTGCTCGCCTGGGTGCTGGTGCGCTACCGTTTCCCCGGCCGGCGCATCGTCGATGCCATCATCGATCTGCCGTTCGCGCTGCCGACGGCGGTGGCCGGCATCGCGCTCACCGCCATCTATGCTCCCAACGGACCGATCGGCGCGTTCTTCGCCCCGTTCGGCATCCGCCTGGCCTATACGCCGGCAGGCATCGTCATCGCCCTGATCTTTGTCGGCCTGCCCTTCATGGTCCGCACGGTGCAGCCGGTCCTCGAAGAGGTTCAGCACGAGATCGAGGAGGCCGCGGCGACGCTGGGCGCCAATCGCTGGCAGACCGTTACCCGAGTGCTGCTGCCCGGGCTCACGCCCGCCATTCTCACCGGCTTCGCCCTGGCCTTCGCCCGCGCGGTCGGCGAATACGGCTCGGTGGTGTTCATCGCCGGCAATATCCCGCTGGTTTCCGAGATCGCGCCGCTGCTGATCGTCATCCGGCTCGAGGAGTTCAACTATGTCGGCGCTACCGTCATTGCCGCCGTCATGCTGATGATCTCATTTGCGCTATTGTTTATCATCAACCTTATCCAGGCCTGGAGCCGGCGGAGGTTTGGCTATGCCCTCTAGTGCCGCCCAACGCCGCGTACGCGCCGCAACCAGCGAAAGCAGGCCCGTCCAGTGGGTGCTGATCGGCATCTCGCTCGTCTTTATCGCCGTTATCCTGGTGCTGCCGCTCACCACGGTTTTCGCCGAGGCCTTCCGGCGCGGGCCCGACGAATTCCTCAAGGCGCTGGCCGACAAGGATGCGCAGGCGGCGATCCGGCTCACGCTCCTCGTCGCGGCCATTTCGGTGCCGCTCAATATTGTCTTCGGCGTCTGCGCTGCCTGGGCCATCGCCAAATACGAGTTCAAGGGCAAGGCTTTCCTGATCACCCTGATCGACCTGCCGTTTTCGGTCTCGCCGGTGATCTCCGGGCTGGTCTATGTGCTGCTGTTCGGCGCCGGCAGCATGCTGGGCCCATGGCTCAGATCCTATGGCATCGAAGTGCTGTTCGCCGTGCCGGGGATCGTTCTCGCCACCATCTTCGTCACCTTTCCATTCGTCGCGCGCGAACTCATCCCGCTCATGCAGGTTCAGGGAACGGGCGACGAGGAGGCGGCGATTTCGCTCGGTGCCAATGGCTGGCAGACGTTCTGGCGGGTGACGCTTCCCAACATCAAGTGGGGCTTGCTCTACGGCGTGCTTCTATGCAATGCCCGCGCCATGGGGGAATTCGGTGCGGTGACCGTGGTTTCGGGCCGCATTCGCGGGCAAACCACGACCATGCCGCTGCAGATCGAAATCCTCTATAATGAATATAATGCGGTTGCGGCGTTTTCGCTGGCCGCCATGCTGGCACTCCTGGCGCTGGTCACATTGGTGCTGAAGTCCATCCTCGAATGGCGCTTCGGGGACGAACTGGCCGCCACGAACGGCGGACACTAATCAGGGGTTGGGGTAGATGGAAGTTCGCGTCGCCAACGTGCGCAAGGAGTTCGACCGCTTTCCGGCGCTGCACGACATCTCGCTCGACATCCGCTCGGGCGAACTGATCGCGCTGCTCGGACCGTCGGGTTCGGGCAAGACCACGCTGCTGCGGCTGATCGCCGGACTCGAGGCGCCGACCGAAGGCGCCATCTATTTCGGCGAGGAGGATGCCAGCTACAAATCGGTGCAGGAGCGCAATGTCGGCTTCGTCTTCCAGCACTATGCGCTGTTCCGGCATATGACCATCCTCGAGAACATCTCGTTCGGTCTCAAGGTGCGGCCATCCGCCACCCGGCCGCCCAAGGGCGAGATCCGGCGGCGGGCGCTCGAACTGCTCGATCTGGTACAGTTGTCGGGCCTCGAGAAGCGCTATCCCAACCAGCTCTCGGGCGGGCAGCGCCAGCGCGTGGCGCTGGCCCGGGCGCTCGCCATCGAGCCGCGCGTGCTGCTGCTCGACGAGCCGTTCGGCGCGCTCGACGCGCAGGTGCGGCGCGAACTCAGGAAATGGCTGCGCGAGATCCACGACAATACCAATCATACCACCGTCTTCGTCACCCACGATCAGGAGGAAGCGCTCGAGCTCGCCGATCGGCTGGTGGTGATGAGCCAGGGAATGATCGAGCAGGTCGGCTCGCCCGACGATGTCTACGACAAGCCCAATTCGCCTTTCGTCTTCGGCTTCATCGGCGAGTCGAGCTACCTGCCGGTCGAGGTCGAGAACAAGGAACTCTGGGTCGGCGGCCGGGCCATCGGCCTGCCGGCGCCCGATGAGACGACCGGCGCGGCCCTTCTCTATTTCCGCCCGCACGACGTCGAACTGGTCGAAGACGGCGCCGCGCTCGCCGGGGTGGTCGCGGCGTCCCGCCGGGTGGGCGGCACCCGAAGGGTCGAACTCGAGATCGGTGGCGGCAAGGAGCGGGTCGAGATCGATTTGCCCTTCGACCACCCGGCGGGTGAAAAGAGCCGCATCGCCTTCCGGCCGAAGCGCTGGCGGCTGTTCCCGGTGAAGGGGTAGCGTTTAGTCAGGGCGGGATTTGAACACAAGAAGTCCGAGGAATGCCAACTTCGCGTCTGCTTGGAGGGCAGCGAAACGTGCCAAGGCGGATTCCGCTGTTCGGACTGCCAGGGCCGCGTCTGCCGAACGGATCTTCACCAGCGGGTCGTAGTCCGCTGTGTGACGTTTCTCCTGCAGTTCAACCACCGCGCTCGCAAACGAAACAATGTCGCTTCCAAATCCACCTGATGGGATATATGCCGTCAACTTCTGCGGTAGAGATGGCTTCTTTAGATCGCTGCAAAGGTCCTTCAGTTGCCTATGGCCTATCGAACGATAAACGAGCCCATACTCAGAGGTGTTTCCTTTCGTAGCGCCGATGAATTGGGCGGCCGCCGCCGCCATGATGGCGTGAAACACACCATGGTATGCTGCTGAGATCGCCCGCCTCGGGTCTACCCGTCTTGGCGCCCCGGCAACGGGGGGCGCAATAAGATTCTTAGCCTGTTCGAGGAGATGACTTGGGTTAATCACCGACATCGTGTAGCTCGTCCTCGGTCGCGTATTCGACAATGGCTAGACGATCTTCGCCTTCCGCCTGAAGATCCCGCTGAATCTGGACGAGCGTGTCCAGCAATGCGTCCCCGGTAATGCGCGACACGGAATCCGGCGCAATCACGACCGTGAGACGAAGCGCGTCCTTGCCCTCCGAGTCGATTGTGGGCTCGCTGAATACCCGCTGCACGACTTTGCTTGGCAGGTGGGCCCGAGCTGCCTTGGCGGCAATCGTGCTGATCTTTTCTGCAGTAATCATGTGTCCAATGTACTGAACTTCCCCCCCGGATGCCAGAGAGTGAAAACACCTACCCGAACACCACCGTCCGCTTCCCATTGAGCATCACCCGCGACTCCAGGTGCAGCTTCACCGCCCGCGCCAGTACCCGCGATTCGATATCGCGCCCCACCGCGATCAGGTCGTCCGGGCTCATGGCGTGGTTCACCCGCGCCGTGTCCTGCTCGATGATCGGGCCTTCGTCCAGCTCGGGCGTCACGTAGTGCGCGGTGGCGCCGATGATCTTGACGCCGCGCTCATGCGCCTGGTGATAGGGCCTGGCGCCCTTGAACGAGGGCAGGAACGAGTGGTGGATGTTGATGATCCGGCCGTAGAGCCGGGTGGCGAACCTGTCGGAAAGGATCTGCATGTAGCGGGCCAGCACCACGAGGTCGGCGCCGGTCTCCTTGACCAGGCCCAGGACCTGTTCCTCCTGCTCGGCCTTGCCGTTCTTGCCCACCGGCAGCAGGTGGAAGGGGATGGCTTCATAGTCCGCCGTGGCGCGCGAATGCTCATGGTTGGAGACGATGGCCACCACCTCCGCGTCGAGCCAGCCGACCCGGATCTGATAGAGCAGATGCAGCATGGCATGGTCGAACTTGCTGACCATCACCAGGATCTTCTTGCGCCGCGCCTCGTCGGCGAGCGTGGTGCGCATGCCGAAGCGCTCGGCCGCCGGCTGTAGCGCCCGCTCCAGCGTCTCGCGGCCGACGTCCTCGGGGGCGGTGAAAGCCAGCCGCATGAAGAACTGCCCGGTCTCGCGATCCCAGAACTGGTTGGATTCGGCGATATTGGCGTCGAGCGCGGCCAGCTCGGTGGTTACCGCCGCGACAATGCCCGGCCGGTCGGCACAACTGAGGGTGAGGATGAAGTTGGAGGCGGCCATCGAGGTCTCCGGCAAGGGATTTGCCGTGCTATCGCGGGAAGCTGGCAGGAGGTCAAGGGATTGTGGGCGGGAGGATTAGGATCGAAACTCGGTGTTCCCCTCTCCCCTTGCGGGAGAGGGTGTCCGGCCCGCCGCGACGCGCCCGCGCGCCGGGCGCGGCGGGAGGGCGGGTGAGGGGTTACTGCAGCATCCACTCATGCTCGGGCGCGTTGTAGAACTTCCAGGTCCGCTTCGGCCCGGCCATGACATTCAGGTAATAGATGTCGTAGCCATGCACCGTCGCCACCGGATGATAGCCGCGCGGCACCATCACCACATCGCCATCCTCGATCAGCACGGTCTCGTCGAGGCCGCGGTCGTCGGTATAGACGCGCTGGAAGCCGAAACCCTGCGGCTTCGAAAACCGGTGGTAGTAGGTCTCCTCGAGCAGGCTCTCGCGCGGCAGGTCGTCCCGGTCGTGCTTGTGCGGCGGGTAGGAGGAGGTGTGCCCGCCGGGGGTGATCACCTCGACCACCAGCAGGGAGTCGGCGGGAGCGGTCTCGGGGAGGATGTTGGCGGGGTAGCGGGTATTGGTGCCCGTGCCGCGGCTCAGCCGCTCGACATCACCGGGCCCGATGACGCGCACCGGGTGCGAGCCGGTCCGGCCGGGCGCGGTGCAGACGGCGAGTTCGAGGTCCGTCGTCGCCGCGACCTGCCAGTTGGCGCCGGCGGGGGCATAGACCGAAAAGCCGGGGCCGTCGAAGGGGCTCATGCGGCCGCCGAGTTCGCCCAGATCCTTGCCGTCGACGCTCACCCCCGCCCTGCCGGAAACCAGCACCAGGCATACCTCGCGATCGGGCAGGCCGCCGCGCGCGGTTTCGCCTGGCGCGAGCTTCCAGAGGTCGAAGCCGACATAGGTCCAGCCGGCGCTTTGCGGGGTGACGTGATGGACCAGGCCGGTCGCGGCCTTCGGCCTAAGCCTGAGGTTTGCCATTGTCTCCGTCCTCGTCCGGCTTGCTGTCGCGCGGCTCGAATTTGATGAAGAAGTTCCACACCGCATAGGCCAGCGCCAGGCCGGTGATCGCCATCCAGAGCTGTTCCTGATTCCACAGGACCTCCCAGGCGAACCAGACGGCGACGAAGACGGTCACCGCCACGCGCCGCCATAGCGGCCGGAACCAGTCGAGTTCGGTTTGTTTCAAATGAGGCCGCCTTCCTTGAGGAACCGGGTGAGGTTGTTGTAGCCGAGCCTTGAGTATTCGGCCGGGATGGCCTTTTTCGGGTCCTGCTCGGCCTCGACCACCACCCAGCCCGAATAACCTTCGAGCGCGCGGAAGATTTGAGGGTAGTCGATCAGCCCGTCGCCGGGAACGGTGTAGACGCCGGCCAGCACCGAGTCCAGAAAGCTCCAGTCCTCCCTGCGGCTTTGCCACATCACATCCTCGCGCACATCCTTGGCATGCACATGGTGGATGCGCTGGCGATAGTGCCGCGCCAGCCGCACCGGGTCGGCGCCGCCATAGACGGCGTGGCCGGTATCGAGCAGCAGCCCCAGCGCGTCGGTGGTCAGCTCCATCATGCGGTCGATCTCGTTCTCGGCCTGGACGATGGTGCCCATGTGGTAGTGATAGACGGCCTGCAGCCCGTCCTCGTCCTTCAAACGCCGCGAGAACTCCGAGAGCCGCCGCGCCCATTGCTTCCACTCGGCCTTGGGCAACAGCGGGCGGGCCGAGAGCGGCGTCCCCTTCCGCCCGTGGATGGCGTTGGAGGTTTCGGCGAGGATCATCGCCTCGCACCCCATTTCCCGGAGCAGGGTCGCATGCGGCCGGCTCGCCTGCCACTCGGCCTCGACGTCGCGGACCAGCAGCTCCACCGAATACCAGCCCGAGACCAGATCGTGCCCGTGCGCCGCAAGGATCGGCCGCAGCTCTCCGGCAGTGCGCGGGAACTTGTTGCCCAGCTCCATGCCGGTGAAGCCGGCCGCGCGGGCCTCGCTCAGGCACTGCCCGAGCGAAATGTCGCCGCCGATCTCCAGCATGTCGTCATTGCTCCAGCCAATCGGGTTGGCGCCAATGCGGATGGTCATTGTTGTTCCTTCTCTTCGCCCTCGGGCGCTTCCTTCTAGCCCTCCCCCGCCGGGAGGGTGAGGCATACTCCGGGTCCCCTTCTCCCCTTGCGGGAGAAGGTGGCGCGAAGCGCCGGATGAGGGAGCTAAAGCCGCCGCCCCTTCAGCGCTTCCTCGTACTGCTTGCGCGCCGCGTTCACCTGCGGCCGCGCCGAAACCTCGGGCACCGCCACATCCCACCAGTGCCCGCCGGCATCGGTCGAGATCAGCGGGTCGGTGTCGATGACGATCACCGAGGTGCGGTCGTCGTTTGCCGCATCGTGCAACGCCGATTCGAGTTCGGCGATCGAGCCCGCCTTGCGCGCCACCGCCCCCATCGCGGCGGCATGCGCCGCGAAATCGATCTGCGGCAGCACCTCGTGCTTGGCGTCCTTCAGCAAATTGTTGAAGTTGGCCCCGCCCGTCGCCATCTGCAGCCGGTTGATGCAGCCGAAGCCGCGGTTGTCGAGTACGACGATGGTGAGCTTGGCGCCCAGCATCACCGAGGTGGCGATCTCCGAGTTCATCATCATGTAGCTGCCGTCGCCGAGCATGACGACGACATCCGCATCGGGCTTGGCGAGCTTCACCCCCAGCCCGCCGGCGATCTCGTAGCCCATGGTCGAATAGCCGTATTCCATGTGGTAGCTGCCCGGCGCGCCGGCCGGCCAGAGCTTGTGCAACTCCCCCGGCAGCCCGCCCGAGGCGCAGACCAAAGTCGCACCCGAGCCGCGGGCCCGATGCACGGCGCCGATCACCTGCGCGTCCGAGGGCAACGGGGCATTGGTCGGGTCGGTCACGGCCTTGGCCGCCCGGAGCCAGTCGGCCTTGGCCGCCTTGGCCGCCGCCACCCAGGCGTCCGAGGTCTTCCAGCCGCCCAGGTGCTGCTCCAGGTGCTCGAGGCCTACCTTGGCGTCGGCCACGAGCGGCAGCGCCCGGTGCTTGCCGGCGTCGAAGGCTTGCGTGTTGAGCCCGACGATCTTCACATCCTTGGCCTTGAACAGGGCCCAGCTCCCGGTGGTGAAATCCTGCAGCCGGCTGCCCACCGCCAGCACCAGGTCGGCCTGCTCGGCCAGAAGGTTGCTGGCAGAGGAGCCGGTGACTCCGACCGAGCCCATGTTAAGCGGGTGGTCGTGCGGCAGGCTCGATTTGCCCGCATTGGTCTCCATTACCGGGATGCCGTGCTTTTCCGCGAAAGCCCCAAGCGTCTCGGCCGCCTCCGAATAGAGCACGCCGCCGCCGGCGATGATTACCGGCTTGCGGCTCTGCTTGAGCGCGGCCAGGGCCTCGTGCAGTTCGCCCACATCGGGCGCCGGCCGCCGCGGAATCCAGATCTTCTTCTCGAAGAAGCTCTCGGGATAGTCGAAAGCCTCGGCCTGCACGTCCTGGCAGAGCGCCAGCGTCACCGGTCCGCATTCGGCCGGGTCGGTCAGAACCTGCATGGCGCGGCGCAGCGCCGGGATGATCTGCTCGGGCCGGGTGATGCGGTCGAAATAGCGCGATACCGGGCGGAAGGCGTCATTGGCCGAAACCGTGCCGTCGCCGAAATCCTCGACCTGCTGCAGGACCGGATCGGGGCCGCGGTTGGCGAAGACGTCGCCGGGCAGCAGCAGCAGCGGCAGGCGGTTCACATGCGCCAGCGCCGCCGCGGTCACCATATTGGTGGCGCCGGGGCCGATCGAGGAAGTCGCGGCCATCATGCGGCGGCGGAAGCTGGCCTTGGCGAAGGCGATGGCGGCATGGGCCATGCCCTGCTCGTTATGGGCGCGATAGGTGGGCAACTCGTCGCGCACCTGGTAGAGCGCTTCCCCGAACCCGGCGACATTGCCGTGGCCGAAGATGGCGAACACCCCGCCGAACAGCGGCAGCGTTTCGCCGTCGATCACGGTCATCTGCCTGGCCAGGAATTTCGCCAGCGCCTGCGCCATGGTGAGGCGGATTGTTGAGTGTGTCATTTGTTTCCTCCCGCACGTGCGGCGCTTGTGGCCACCTCCGTTCTTGGATTTGCGGGGGCGGTTTGGCAGCCAAATCGCGCAAGCAGGTCCGGCCGAGACGAAGCCGCACCCCACCGGCCGTCATCCTCGGGCGAGCCTTGGCGAGACCCGAGGACCCAGCGGCGGCGCGTCGGCGGCGCCAAAGAATTCCCTTCGCGCGACAGACGTCGCGCGGCTGGGTCCTCGCGACAAGCGCGAGGATGACGGCCGGTGGGGGGCGGGACATCCGGGGAAGCCAACATGCGCAGAGCCATCAACTCCCCTCCCATACGTCCACCAGCGCCTGGAAGCGGTCGGCCATGTCGGCGACCGCCGCCTCGCCGCTCATCGTCCCGGCAAACCACGCCTTGGCGGCATCCGCAAAGATGGTGCGGCCGACGGCGAAGCCGCGCACCGTGCGCGAGGCCTTTGCCGTCGCAAAGCCCGCGGCCAGCGCCTCCATCGGGGCGTCGAGCCCCAGCATCACCACGCCCCGGCAGAGCGGATCGCGCGAGGTGATCACATTGTCGATTCCGGCCCAGGCCTTCGTCGTGGGCTGTGGCTCGAGCTTCCACCAGTCCGGCTTCAGGCCGGCATCGTAAAGCTCGCCCAGCGCCCGCGCCGCCGTACGGTCGTCCACCGGCCCGTTCTTGGAAGCGACGATCTCGATCAGGATCTCGCGGCCCACCTTGCGCGCCGCCTCGTAGGCCGAGCGCAGCTTTTCGGTCTGCTCGTGCTTGAGCTCCTTGGGGTCGTCCGGATGATAAAAGCACAGCACCTTGGCGCAATGGTCGACCGGCCATTCGATCAACCGGCTCCCCAGATCCTGCGAAAACTCGAACCGCAGCGGCCTCGACCCGGGAAGCTCGATCGGCTTGCCGATCCAAAAACCCTCTTTGGCCGCGGCGAACAGCGCCTTGCGGCCGTATTTGTCGTCGATCAGCATGCCGAAACCGGCACGGCCGGCGGCGACCCGCGCGGCGGCCCTGACCGCCAGCACCTTGAAATCGGCGATGCGGTCGAGCGCTCCGCCCGCCACGTCCTCGAGCTGCTTGCGGTGATCGATGGCGAGCGCCATCAGCTTGGGCCAGTCGCCACGCCGCGTGGTCGCCCAATGGATGTGGTTGAGCGCCTCGTCCTTGCGCAGCGTCTTGTGCTTGCTGCCGTGCTCGAGGAAATAGCTGAGTTCGGTCCAGGTGGGATATTCCGGCGCGCAGAGCAGCCGGCTCACCGCGAAGGCGCCGCAGGCATTGGCCCAGGTGGCGCAGGTCGCAAGCGGCTCGCCCTTGAGCCAGCCGCGCAGAAAGCCGGACATGAAGGCGTCGCCGGCGCCCAGCACATTGTAGACCTCGATGGGAAAACCCTTGCCGACGATACCGGCTTCGAGGTTGTCCGGGATCGGACCGTCATAGACGATGCAGCCCATGGCGCCGCGCTTGAGCACAATGGTCGCGGGGGTTGCCGCGCGGATGGCCTTGAGCGCCGCCAGCACGTTGTCGGCGCCCGAGGCGATCATGATCTCTTCCTCGGTACCGACGATCAAATCGCAATCGGGCAGCACGCTTCCGAGTTGCCCGGAGACGCGGTCGGATTTCACATAGCGCTCGAAGCCGGCGGCGTGGCCGGCCAGCCCCCAGAGGTTGGGGCGGTAGTCGATGTCGAACACCACCTTGCGGCCGTTGGCCTTGGCGACGCGGATGGCCTTGCGCTGGGCGGCGTCGCTATTGGCGCGGGAGAAATGGGTGCCGGTGACGACGATCGAGGACGCGCTGGCGACAAAGTCCTCGTCGATATCGTCTTCCGACAACGCCATGTCGGCGCAGTCGGTGCGGTAGAAGATCATGGGCGAAACGCCCTCGTCCTCGACCGCCAGCAATACCAGTGCCGTCAACCTGTCGGGGTCGGTGGCGATGCCGCGCGTCTCGACGCCCTCGCGGTCGAGCTGCTCGCGGATGAAGCGGCCCATCTGCTCGTTGCCGACGCGGGTGACGAGCGCCGATCTAAGCCCCAGCCGCGCCGTGCCCACCGAGATGTTGCAGGGGCAGCCGCCCACCGATTTGGCGAAGCTGCCGATGTCCTCCAGCCTGCTGCCGATCTGCTGGCCGTAGAGATCGACCGAGGCGCGCCCGATGGTGATCACATCGAGCTGCGCGCCCTTGGGCTCCACCATCGTCCGGTCTCCCTCATTCGTCTCTGGACACTTGTCTTGCGCCGTTGTATCCCTCGCGCGAATGAAACGTCAATTCCGAAACGCATGATTGGCGGAATGAACGTTCCATTTGAACGAATGGCTGCGGCTGTTCATTATTCGTTCATCGGCATGGCGAAAGAGGGGCAGACATGGTGCGGTTCGGGGTGCTCGGGGCGGGGCGGATCGGCAAGGTGCACGCAAATACGATCGCCCGATCGGGCCGCGCCAGCGTCGCCTATGTGGCCGACGCGATGCCGGAAGCGGCCCGCGCGCTGGCCGCCGCGGTCGGCGCCAGAGTCGCCTCGGTCGAGGAGATCATCGCCGCCAGGGATGTCGACGCGGTGCTGATCGCCACGCCCACCGATACCCATGCCGATCTTATTGAAAAAGCTGCACAAGCGGGCAAGGCGATCCTCTGCGAGAAGCCGGTTTCGCTCTCGGTGGAGCGGATCGAGCAGTGCCTGCCGGTGGTCGAGAAGGCCGGCGTGCCGCTGATGATCGGCTTCAACCGGCGCTACGACCCGAATTTCGCCAGCCTCGAGAAGCGGCTGCGGGCCGGCGCCATCGGCGACATCGAGCTGATCACCATCATCAGCCGCGATCCGGCGCCGCCGCCGGTCTCCTATATCGAGCGCTCGGGCGGGCTCTACCGCGACATGATGATCCACGACTTTGATATGGCCCGCTTTTTGCTCGGCGAAGAGCTGGTGGTCGTGCACGCGCTGGGCAGCGTTCTGACCGATCCGGCGATCGAGGCGACCGGGGACGTCGACACCGCCTCGGTACAAATGCAGACGGCTTCGGGCAGGATCGTGGTCATCACCAATTCGCGCCGCGCCACCTATGGCTACGACCAGCGTATCGAGGTGCACGGGTCAAAGGGCATGCTGCGGGCCGGCAATGTGCACATGACGACGCTGGAGCGGGCCGATGCGGGCGGCTTCACCGCCGACGTCATCCAGAACTTCTTCATCGATCGCTATGCCACCGCCTATGCCGCTGAAATCGCGGCGTTTCTCGACACGATCGAGCAGGGCGGCGAGCTCCGCGCCAACGGTCATGACGGGCTCCAGGCGCAAAAGCTCGCCGAGGCTGCGACCGAATCGCGGAAGACGGGGCAAGCGGTAGCGATCAAGTAGTCCTGCTGGTGCGCGGGGCTCACCCCTCACCTCTCACCCGACGCCGCGCGTCGACCTCTCCCCCAAGGGGAAAGGTGGCCGGCGGTCGGGATTCCTCTCCCCTCGGGGGAGAGGGTGGTCCGCAGGACCGGGTGAGGGGTGGGGCAGCATGCGTCAACGCTCGGTTGGGCTTGGTAAAGGAGCAGTTTTTGCCGTAGCTTGCGGCAAATCCACTCCGTGAGTTCTCCCATGCCCGATTCCTTCGCCCATTCCCTTCTCACCGGCAAAGTCGCAGTCGTCACCGGCGCCGCGCAGGGGATCGGGGAGGCCACCGCCCGGCTCTTCGCGGAGCGCGGGGTCGCCGGGCTGGTGCTCTCGGATCGCAACGCGGAAAAGGGCGAGGCGGTCGCCAAATCCGTGGAGGCCCAAGGCATCCGCACGGTCTTCGTCGCCGCCGACCTGGCCGATCCGGAGCAAGTGGCGCGCATCATGCCCGCCGCCGACACCGCCTTCGGCCGGGTGGATATCCTGGTCAATGTCGCGGGGCTGACCGACCGGGGCGGTATCTGGGACACCAGTCTCGAACTCTGGGACAGGATGTTCGCGGTCAATGTCCGGGCGCCGTTCCTCCTCATGCAGGCGGCGCTCAAGCTGATGGACCGGGAGAAGATCGAGGGCGCCATCGTCAACATCATCTCGGTCAACGCCCATGGCGGCACCAGCTTCCTGACGCCCTACAGCGCCAGCAAGGGGGCGCTGTCGACGCTGACCAGGAACGTCGCCCATTCCGTCGCCAACCACCGCATCAAGGTCAACGGGCTCAATATCGGCTGGGTCGATACGCCGGGCGAGCATGTGACGCTCAAACGGTTCCACGGCGCCACGGACAACTGGCTCGAGGAGGCGGAAAAGACCCGCCCGTTCGGGCGGCTGATGAAGCCCGACGAGGTGGCGCGGGCCGTCGCCTATCTGGCGAGCGACGAATCGGGGCTGATGACCGGGTCGATCATCGATTTCGACCAGGTGGTGATCGGGCCGAATGAGACCATCGGGCCGCGCACGCCGCAGGGGTAATATGTCTACTGAGGCTGCAGTCGGCCCTCCCTCCCCCTTGTGGGGAGGGAAGCGAGCAAGGACTTAGCTTGCTAAGTCCGTCAGCGAGCAAGGTGGGGGTTGCTCCACGCTCCGTGCCTGCCGACCCCCACCCGTCTCGGCTTCGCCGATCCACCCTCCCCACCAGGGGGAGGGAGGGACAAGAACCGCAGGCTCCGAGGGCATCCCAACCAGGGCGAAAACCTACTTCTCTCCCCGCCTTCCCGCCACCGCCACCGTCAGCGTCATGGCCAGCGCCATGGTGGCGGCCATTGAGCGGAAGCCCTCGAAATTGGCCTCGACGATCTCCAGCCACACATCGGCCACCGGAGCGATGGGCGAGAACACCGAATCGGTGATCGAGACGATCCTGGCGCCGCGCGCCCTGGCGGCGTTGGTGAGGGTCACCGTTTCGCTGGCATAGGGGGTGAAGCTGATGGCGAGCATGGCGTCCGCCCCGGAAATGAAGCTGGTCTGCTCGGCCCCGAGCCCGGCTATGCCGTCGACGAGGATGTTGCGGATGCCCAGCTTGCCCATGGCGTAGGCCATATAGGAGGTGATCGGGAAGGAGCGGCGCAGCCCGACGAGGTAAATGGTCTTGGCGCCGGCGAGGATCTCGACCGCCTGTTCGATGGCGGCCGGATCGGCCTTGGCCTGGAAACCGGCGACCGAGCGCGAGGCCGCCTCGGCGAAGCCGTCGAGCAAGGCGCGGGCCTTGCTGGCGTTGAGGCCGTGTTCGCGCAATTGCGCCAGCCGCTCGTCATAGCTGGGTACCCGCTCGCGCAGCCGCGAGCGGAACACGTCCTGCAGGTCGGAGAAGCCCTGGTAGCCCAGGGCCTGGGAAAAGCGGACCAGCGTCGATGGTTGCACCCCGGCGCGCTGGGCGACGCTGGCGGCGGTGCCGAAGGCGATCTCGTCGGGATTGTCGAGCGCGTAGGAGGCGACCTGCGTCAGCCGCCGCGGCAGCCTCTGTGCCCGCGCCACGATCAGCGCCCGCAGGGCGGCGAAATCGCGCGGCGCGCTGTCTTGGCTGGGCGCGGTCCCATTCCCGCCCATCAGCGACATCGCAGATCAAGGTTGGCCACAATTCCGCCCTTTGGATGAATGCATTCTGAA
This sequence comes from Devosia sp., assembly GCA_030680995.1. Lineage (GTDB taxonomy): Bacteria > Pseudomonadota > Alphaproteobacteria > Rhizobiales > Devosiaceae > Devosia_A. The sequence continues at coordinate 827 of JAUXUM010000080.1, read as the reverse complement.
CGCAGCTTCTTAGCGCTTGACGCTTGTAACACGAATGGAATAAACATTCTATCGATCAGATAATAGCATCATTCGTTCCACGAAAACGAGAGTGAAGATGCAGGAGGAACAGCGTCGATGGCGCCACTGCTCGAAGCCAAGGGCATCTCGAAATATTTCGGTGCGATCACGGCACTCCAGGACGTCAACTTCCATGTGGAGCACGGCGAGGTTCTGGGGGTGGTCGGCGACAACGGCGCCGGCAAGTCCACCTTGATGAAGATCCTTTCCGGGTTGTTCGTCCCCAGCGAAGGGGATCTGATTTTCGACGGCCGTCCGGTCAAGTTCTCCAGCCCCAAGGATGCCCGCGGGCTGGGCATCGAGATGGTCTATCAGGATTTTGCCCTGGCCGGGAACATGCCGATCTACGAGAATATCTATCTGGGCCGCGAACCGGGCACGAAATTCGGTCCCCTCGTCATCGTCGATCATCCAAAGGCCCGGAAAATGGCGGCGGATCATCTCGACCGGCTGCATATCCATGTCAAGTCGGTGGACCAGAACACCGAGGATCTGAGCGGCGGGCAGCGCCAGGCCGTGGCGATCGCGCGGTCGACGGCATTCGATGCCAAGCTGGTGATCATGGACGAACCAACCGCGGCGCTCGCCATCAAGGAAGTCGGCAAGGTGCTGGACCTCATCAAGGGGCTCAAGCAGCACGGCGTCGCGGTGATCATCATCTCGCACCGCATGGACGACATCTTCTATTGCTGCGACCGGGTGATGGCGCTCTATCAGGGCACCAATTTCGCCGAAGCGCCGCTCAACTCGACCACCCGCAACGAGGT
>JAUXUM010000062.1 GCA_030680995.1 Devosia sp. | reverse complement strand
TCCTGGTACGGCTCCGATTTCCATGGGCGCCTGACCGCGAACGGCGAAATCTTTTCGGCCAATGCCATCAGCGGCGCGCATCCGACGCTCCCGCTGCCCAGTTACGTGCGCGTCACCAATCTCGACAACGGTCGTTCGCTGCTGGTCAGGGTAAACGACCGCGGCCCATATCTGCACGGGCGGGTAATGGACCTCTCGCATCGCGCGGCCGACATACTCGGCTACGTCAACCGGGGCATGGGCAATGTGCAGGTGCAATATGTCGGGCCCGCGCCGCTCAATGGCGACGACACCCGGATGCTGCTTGCCAGCATCAACCGTCCGACCGCAATGGAGCAGGGCGCAACGCGCTTCGCCATGATGGAGCCGCGAGTCGATCCATTTGCCGAAAGCGAAGTGAGGGTTTCGGAGGGCCGCATCAGCTTTGCCGATCACCAGAACGTGCGGCGGCGACCCAGCAAAGGCTCATATTCATCCAAGAACCTGGTCGATGATTTCTTCGGGCTGTTCGGCTACGCCGACATGGAGGCCGGGGACGCGTCGATCACTGCCGCGCACGCCGCTGCGAACGCAATGGCACGCCGCGCGACCGGCCTCGATGAATGGGTGAATGCCGTAGACGAAGAAGCGCGGTCCATCAACCTGCAACTGGGACTTTTCAGCGACCCGAACGGCGCGAACGAGGTCGCAAGAGCCTTTGCGGCCCTGGCGGCCGTGAACGAGGAGACCGTAGCTGTGAACGGGCAGGTGGCGACGCGGCTGACGCTCTCGCGGCTAAAACCCGGCGTGGCGCGTCGTGACGTGCTTGAGCTTGCACAGGAACTTGGCCTCAACGACATAGTTCTCTATTAGTCGGTAGGCGGCATGATTGCGCCGCTTGCAATCGGGATGAAGGTGCGGAACTTCTGCCTCAGACTTGTCGGTGTGCTCGCGGCGGCTCTGCTGCCAATGTTGGCGCTTGCGCAGGATTTCGAGACCAAGGCCCCGTTCGCGGCGCTCATGGACTATGAGTCGGGCACGCTGCTCTTCCACAAGAACGCCGACGACCCCCTCGAGCCGGCCAGCATGGCCAAACTCATGACGATTGCCGTGGTGTTCGATGAACTTCAGCGCGGACGGCTCGCGATGAATGACGAGTTCTTCATCTCCGAGCATGCGTGGCGCGATGGCGGCGCGGCGTCGGGCGGTTCCACGATGTTTGCCGAACTCAATTCCAAGGTCGCCGTATCGGACCTGCTGCGTTCGGTGATCATCCAGTCCGGCAACGACGCAGCGATAGCCTTGGCGGAGGGGATCGGGGGCACCGAGGATACCTTCGCCAAGATGATGAACCGGCTGGGCGAAGAGATCGGCCTCACCGGCACGAATTTTGTCAATTCGACCGGCCTGCCAGATCCGAACCAGTATTCCACCGCGCGCGACCTGGCGACGCTGGCGCGGTTTCTCATCGCCCAATTCCCCGAATACTATCCCCTGTTCTCTGAGCCCGAATTCACCTGGAACAAGATTCGCCAGATGAACCGAAATTCGCTGGTGGAGATGGGGATCGGCGTCGACGGCCTGAAGACCGGGCATACCCAGGCGGCAGGCTACGGCACCACGGTCTCCACCGCCGCCGGAGGCCGGCGGCTGATCGCGGTGCTGCACGGGCTGAAGTCGATGACGGAACGGGCGGAGGAAGCGCGCAAGCTGGTAACCTGGGGAACGCGCGGATTTGAGCTTGTTCCGGTGTTCCCCGCGGGCACCATCGTAGCCTATGCCAACGTCTATGGGGGCAAGGAGCCGCGGGTCGGCCTGGTCGGCAGGGGCAATATCGACCTGTTCCTTCCCAAGGGGGCCAACAACTGCCCACAGGCGACCGTAACTTATCGTGGCCCTTTGCGCCCGCCGGTGGAAAAAGGCAAGGAAGTCGGGCAGCTCAATGTCATGTGCAATGACATCGTGGTGCAGGTTACGCCGCTGTTCGCCGCAGAGGCGGTGGAGGAGGGCGATATCGTTCGCAAAGCGATGGATGCACTCAAGGAATTGGCGCTTGGCTGGCTCTAGTGTCCGTTTGCGCGTCGCTCCGCCGGGCAACTAGATAGGACGCAAATGCTCGATGTGCCTGCACCCAGCGCGGCCCGCTTCATAACCTTTGAAGGCGGCGAAGGCGTCGGCAAGTCCACCCAGGTCAAGCGACTTCTCGTCAGGCTGGGCCGCGCGTCCATCGCCGCCATTCGCACGCGGGAGCCCGGCGGTACGCCGCGCGCCGAGGCTATTCGTGCCTTTATCCTGCAGGGGCGTTCGGAGAGCTGGGGGCCCGGCGCCGAAGCCGTGTTGTTCGCGGCGGCCAGGCTCGACCACGTCAACCAGCTCATCGCGCCAAATCTTGCGGCCGGGAAATGGGTGATTTCGGATCGTTTTCACGATTCGACCCGCGCCTACCAGGGATTGACTGGCGGCGTCGACGACAAGCTTATCCGGGGGCTCGAGGAACTGGCGCTGAACGACCACAAGCCCGATCTCACGATCATCCTGGACATGGAGCCCGAAATCGCCTTCCGGCGGGTCGAGGAGAGGGGACTGGAAGGCGCGCTGGCCGCGACAGGGGACCGTTTCGAGAAGGAAGACCTCGAGTGGCACCGACGCTTGCGCGACGCCTTTCTCGCCATCGCAGCAGCCAATCCTGATCGCTGCGTCATCATCCCGGCCGGCCAGAGCGAAGATGCGCTCGAACAGGAAATCTGGGACACGCTCACCCGGCGGTTCCCCGAAACCAGCGGTCTGTCCTCGTGAGCGACGAATCGGAACTGCGCGAGCCCGACCAGCTCGAGGGCGTGAAACTGCCGGAGTATCAAGCCGTTCCGATCGGCCACGCGGCTGCCCGGGCCAACCTTGCCGCGCAGCTCCAAGATGGACGCCTGCCCGGCGGTGTTCTCATCCACGGGCCGCAGGGGATCGGCAAGGCGACCCTAGCCTTCGATCTCGCACGGCGGATCTTCATGCGGACGGGGGACGAAGAATCGGATCACATTTTCGCGCAGGTTGCCGCGGGGGCATACCCGAACCTGCGGGTGCTGCGCAGGCGGCCCCGGGAGACCGGCAAGGGCTTCTATACAGTGATCCGCGTCGAGGAAGTGCGCGAGTTGATCGACCGGCTGCGCAAGACGCGTGGCCGGGCGGGACATCGCGTGGTTATCGTCGACGCCATCGATGACTGCAACGCTTCGTCGGCCAACGCGCTGTTGAAGATTCTCGAAGAGCCGCCGGCCGATACGCTGTTCCTGTTGATTTCACACCGGCCCGGGCAATTGCTGCCGACCATCAAGTCGCGTTGCCACCAACTCGCGCTGCGCCCGCTGATTGACGAAGATGTCCGTGAAGTGCTGGCCCGGGGTACGCCCGCTATGGATGCGGCGGCCCTCGATCGCGCCGTAGCGCTTGCCGGCGGGCGGCCGCGACGCGGTTTCGAGGCGCTGCTGATGACCGACATCGGGAGCCTCAGCGCGCTCAAGTCGTGGCTCGACGATCCGGCTCGTCCTCCGGCTGCAATACCTCTTGCCATCGCCGACGCTCTCGGCTCCGACCGCGACGGCGCCACCGCCCGCTTTGCCCGGGAAATGGTCCTCGACTGGATAGCCGCCGAGGCCAGGATCGCAGCAAACGCGGGGGCGCGCACGCGTCTTGCCTCTGCAAACGAGCTGTGGGACAAGGCACACGCCTTGTTTGCCGATGCCGACGAGTACAATCTCGACACGCGGCAGACCCTGATCGCCCTTTTCGACGCAATCCGGAGGCACGTCCAGAGCCAAGCTTCCCTTACCGAGCCCACATGACCCGCAACACGTTCTATGTCACAACACCGATCTACTATCCCAACGGTGTACCCCACATCGGCCACGCCTATACGGCGCTGGCCAGCGACACGATTGCGCGCTTCCACCGGCTCGACGGGAAGGACGTCTTCTTCCTCACCGGCACCGACGAGCACGGGCTGAAGATGCAGCAGACGGCGGAAAAGGAAGGGATCACACCGCTAGAACTTGCGACACGGAATTCGCAGGTGTTCCGCGACCTGTGGTCGGTACTCGGCATTTCCTACGACGACTTCATCCGCACGACCGAACCGCGCCACCATCGCGCCAGCGAGGAAGTATGGCGGCGCCTCGAGGCCAATGGAGACATCTATCTCGACACTTATGCCGGCTGGTACTCTGTCCGTCAGGAAGCCTTTTTCGACGAGAAGGAAACAACTGTCGGAGACGACGGCGTGCGTCGGGAGCCGCTGGGCTCGCCGGTCGAATGGGTCGAGGAGGAAAGCTATTTCTTCAGGCTCTCCGCCTATGGCGACAGGCTGCTCGCCCACTACGACGCTCACCCTGACTTCATCCTGCCCCCCGAGCGCCGCAACGAGGTTGTGAGCTTCGTCAAATCGGGGCTCAGGGATCTGTCGATCTCGCGCACCACCTTCGACTGGGGCGTGAAAGTGCCCGGGAATGAGCGGCATGTGATGTATGTCTGGGTCGATGCGCTGACCAACTACATCACCGCCGCCGGGTTCCCTGACGAAAACGACGAGCGCTGGCGGTTCTGGCCGGCTGACATCCACGTGATCGGCAAGGACATTCTGCGCTTCCACGCCGTCTACTGGCCGGCGTTCCTGATGTCCGCCGGGATCGCGTTGCCGAAGCGCGTGTTCGCGCACGGCTTCGTTCTCAATCGCGGCGAGAAAATGAGCAAGTCGGTCGGAAACGTCGTCGATCCCTTTGGAATGGCGAAGGAATATGGCGTCGATGCCATGCGCTATTATTTCCTGCGCGAGGTGCCGTTCGGGCAGGACGGCTCCTACAGCCACAGCGCCATCGTCAACCGCATCAATTCCGACCTGGCGAACGACCTGGGCAATCTCGCCCAGCGTTCGCTTTCCATGGTCGGCAAGCATTGCGAGGCCAAGGTACCGGAGCCCGGCGCGTTCAGCGCGGCCGACCGCGAGATGCTCGACGCCGCCGATGCGCTCTATGCGAAGAGCCGGGACGCCATGAACGGGCAGGCGATCCACCAAGCGCTGGCGGCGATCTGGCAGGTCGTCGCCGACGCCAATCGCTATTTCGCGACCCAGGAACCGTGGGCGCTGCGCAAGAGCGACTTCAAGCGCATGGAGACGGTGCTGTACGTCACCGCCGAAGTGCTCCGCCAGGTGGGCATCCTGATCCAGGCAGTGATGCCGAGCTCGGCCGGAAAACTGCTCGATCTGTTGGGAGTGCCCGCAGACGCACGCGAGTTCGCCCAACTCGGTAAAACGGGCCGACTTGCCCCAGGTACCGCATTGCCGGCGCCCGAGGGGGTGTTCCCACGCTATGTCGAGCCGGACGCGCCGGCACACGGCTGATGCTGATCGACAGCCATTGCCACCTCGATTTCGACGCACTGTCGGGGGACCTCGACGGCGTATTGACGCGGGCCAAGGCCGCCGGCGTGGACGGCATGGTCACCATCTCCACCTGGGTGGACAAGTTCGCCGCGATCGCGGCGATCGCCGACGCGCATGAGAACGTCTGGTGCTCGGTCGGCACGCACCCGCACAACGCGGATCAGGAACTCCATATCCGGACCGACGATCTGGTGCGGCTGTCCGAGCATCCCAAGTGCGTCGCGATCGGCGAAGCCGGGCTCGACTATTTTTACGACAATGCGCCTCGCGAGGCCCAGGCGACCGGCTTTCGGCGGCACATCGCGGCGGCGCGCATCACCGGACTGCCGCTGGTGATCCATAGCCGCGCCGCGGACGACGACATGGCGGCGATCCTCGAAGAAGAGGCGGAGCAGGGGGCCTTCCCGTTCGTGCTGCATTGTTTTACCGCCGGCGCCGAATTAGCGAGGCGCGGCATGGCCTTGGGCGGATATGTTTCGTTTTCGGGCATCATAACGTTCAAAAATGCCGAGGAAATCCGGGAGATTGCGAAATCTGTTCCCGCAGATCGGTATCTCGTCGAGACCGACGCGCCCTATCTCGCGCCGATCCCGCATCGCGGCCAGTCCAACGAGCCCAGTTTCGTGCGGCACACGGCGGAACGGCTGGCCGCGCTGCGCGGCGTCGGCTTCGAACAACTGGCGGCGGAAACCACGGCCAATTTCGGGCGCCTCTTCTCCAAGGCCGGGATTGCCTGATGGCGGCTGCCGAGCGCATCGTCGCCACCATACTGGGCTGCGGCTCGTCGGGCGGGGTCCCGAGGATCGGCGGCCATTGGGGCGTCTGCGATCCGGACAATCCCAAGAACCGGCGCCGGCGCTGCTCGCTGCTGCTCGAGGGGTACTCGGAGGCGGGCAATGAGCCGACCCGCATTCTCATCGACACCGGCTGCGACGTGCGCGAGCAGTTGCTGGACGCCAATGTCGATCGGGTCGAGGCCGTGCTCTATACCCATGAGCACGCCGACCATACGCACGGGATCGACGACCTGCGGGTGCTGGCGCTCAACGCCCATCGCCGGGTCAATGTCTATTTCAGCCAGGAAGCGGCCAACCGGATCGTGCCGAGCTTTGCCTATTGCTTCACGGCGCCGCCCGGCAGCGACTACCCGCCGATCCTGAGCCAGCACATCATCGCCGCCGGTCACGAGGTGACGATCGAGGGACCGGGCGGATCGATCGCCGTGCTGCCGTTCCGCCAGGATCATGGCGACATTTCCACGCTGGGTTTCCGTGTCGGCGGCTTTGCCTATTCCTGCGATTTGAGCGGCATTCCGGGGGACTCCGAGAGCGCCGTTTCCGATCTCGAGATCTGGGTGCTGGACGCGTTGCGGCCGACGCCGCATCCGAGCCATCTGAGCCTGCCGGAGTCGTTGTCGTTGATCGAGAAGCTCAAGCCGCGGCAGGCGATCCTCACCAACCTTCATATCGATCTCGACTACGTGCAGACCGATGTGATGACGCCCGGGCACGTGCGGCCGGCTTTCGACGGGCTGCGGATCGACGTCACGGCAGGGCGCATCATCAGCCCTCGCTAGGGCCTTGTGAGACGGACCAAGCCCCGGGGCCCCATCCGCGACGGGCCGGGTACCGGCCCGGTGGCCGGCTATTTGAGGCTGCGCGGTGTCGGTACCGTCAGCCCGCGGTTCTCCAGTTCGCGCTTGATCGAGGGAGGAATGTCCCGGCATGCGCAGTTGGCCGCGTGCTTGAGGTGCCAATCCAGCCGCTCGTTCATCGTGGCGGTCCTGGGCATCCTGTGCGCCTCATGCCATTGCTTGTTGATCTTCATCGGTCGTGCTCACTCGTGCATGCGGTCCGCCGCGTCGATCCAAACGCGGGCGTGATATTTCCTGATGTTATCTCGAATTCCGCAACAGGCTTGTTAAGCGACCGCGATGTCGTCGACTACAGCGGTCACGCCTGGAACGGACCAGACGGCGCTCTGCGCAAGGCCCTTCTCGTGCCATGAGTTCACCGTCCCGCTCAGCGTTACACGGCTGCCGTCGATCTTGACACTGATGTTGTCGGCGTCCAGGGGAGCGATGCGGGCCAGCACTTCCCGAACCTTGTCGCGCACCAACTCAACCTTTACCGGCGGCTTGATGGCTATTTCGTTGTGAATTTGGCGGATGCAATCGAGGTGGTGGAGATCGTCCTCGGCAGCTTGCCGCTGATACTGCCAGTCGACGTCGCCGCGCAGGGTTACGACACCTCGTTCGACGCTGAGGTGAACACGGTCGGCGGGTACCGACTTGTTGGAGCCGAGGCGCGCACTGGCTTGCTCGGCGACGGTCTCATCGCTCGTCTGACACCCGCCGGGCAGTTCCACGACTATCTGGCTGACGATCGCTTTGACGCCCTTGACCTGTCCCGCCGCAATCTCGCCAGCGCGCTTTTCACCGAAACTGGGAACGTGGCCACTGAGCGTCACCACTCCCAGGCGGACCGCGACCCCGATGTGACTCGAGTTGATCGCCGGATCGCAATCGAGCTGTTCCTGCACCCGTTTCTGAAGATCGTGATCGTTTCTCATGGCACATCCTGGAGAGTTATATTTACAACCTCCTTGGGAGATTAGGTCCGAGAGCAGGAGGCCGATTTGATCCAACGCAAATCGCAGCGGCGGCGCGTGCAATGTCGAAAATTGCCTGTGGAGGCCGCATCCGGGTAGCCGCATAAGTTCCATAATATATCTTATGCGAATGATGGATATGAGGATGGCGTGCTGCATGGGGCTGCGTGGGATTGGGCGGCGGCGCGCCCTGCGCTACGGTAGCGCCTTCGATTCCTCAGCCGCAGAGTTCAACAGATGCAGCCCTCCCGCGATCTCTCCCGCCTTGTCGAGATCATGGCCGCGCTGCGCGACAAGGAGACCGGCTGCCCCTGGGACCTCGAGCAGGATTTCTCGACCATCCGTCACTACACGATCGAAGAAGCCTATGAAGTGGCCGACGCCATCGAGCGCGAAGACTTCGACGACCTGCGCGATGAACTCGGCGATCTCATCCTGCAGCCGGTCTACCATGCCCAGATGGCGTCCGAGCTCGGCCGCTTCGATATCGGCGATGTCATCTATGCCATCACTGAAAAACTGATCCGGCGCCATCCACACGTGTTCGGGCCGGACGCGGCTGCCGATGCCAAGGGCGCGAAAGTCCGCTGGGAAGCCATCAAGGCGGACGAACGGGCGCGGAAGGCGGAACGCCGCGGCGCCGACACAGCGCCCCCGTCGCTGCTGGACGACGTCCCGCATGCCCTCCCTGCATTGGCCCGTGCGGAAAAGCTGGCAAAGCGCGCGGCGAGTGTAGGCTTCGACTGGCCGGACAAGGAGCCAGTGCTCGCAAAGGTACGCGAGGAACTCGAGGAGACCGCTGCCGCCGTCGAGAGCGCAGACAAGGGCGCGGCGCATGAGGAGATCGGGGACCTGCTGTTCGCGGTCGCCAATCTGGCACGGCACCTCGGCCTCGATGCCGAAGCGGCGCTGCGTGACGCAAACCTCAAGTTCACCCGACGGTTTCGCCACGTGGAAGCACGGGCCCGCGAAGACGACGTGCCGCTCGATCAGGCCGGACTGGTTCGCCTGGACAGCTATTGGAACGAAATCCGCGCGCGCGAAAAGTCAGGCGGCGTCTGAGCCGCCGATCCGGCCGCCGAAGCGCTGGGCAAAGGCCGCCTTATGACGCGGCTCGACCCGGACTTCGAACACCTGCCCCTCATCGTCCGCTTCCTCGCGACCGATGATTTCGGCGTGTCCGTAGAGCCAGCCGACATCGGCGCCGGCGCTGTGCGCGATCCGCACCCGGTACGTCCGGCTCTGTGACGCGAGCGCCGCTTCGATCGCCGCCCGCAGGGCATCCAGGCCCTCGCCGGTTTGCGCCGATACCGGCACCGTCGCTGCCACCTTCCCGGCGGCACTGGCCGCTGCCAGGGCCGGAGCGTTGCCATCCGTGTCGCGCGGCAGCAGGTCGATCTTGTTCCAGACCTCGATCACGGGAACCTTGTCTGTCGAAACGCCGAGTTCGCCCAAAACCTTGAGCACATCGCCGGCCTGCGCCGCGTGATCCGGATTGGCGATGTCGCGGACGTGCAGGATGACGTCGGCGTCGATGACTTCCTCCAGCGTGGCACGGAATGCCGCCACCAGATCGGTGGGCAGATCGGCTACGAAGCCCACCGTATCCGACAGCATGACCTGACGTCCGTGGGGCAACTCGATCTTTCGTACCGTGGTATCGAGGGTCGCGAACAGCAGGTTCTCGGAGAACACCCTGGCGCCGGTGAGCGCATTGAACAGGCTCGACTTCCCCGCGTTGGTGTAGCCGACCAGTGCCACGATCTGGAAGGGAACGTCGTCCCGCCTGCCCTTTTGCTGGCCGCGGGTCTGCCGCACCTTGTCGATCCGCTCCTCGAGCAGCTTGATGCGTTCCTGCAGCAGCCGCCTGTCGCTTTCGATCTGGGTTTCGCCCGGCCCGCCAAGGAAGCCAAAACCGCCGCGTTGCCGCTCGAGATGGGTCCAGGAGCGAACAAGCCGGCTTTTCTGGTAGTTGAGATGGGCCAGTTCGACCTGCAGAACGCCTTCCCTGGTCGCGGCACGCTCGCCAAAGATCTCGAGGATCAGCGCGGTGCGGTCCAGAACCTTGGCGCCGGTTTCCTTCTCCAGGTTGCGCTGCTGGATGGGAGAGAGCGCCGTATCGACGATCAGCAGATCGATGTCATCCGCCTCGACCCGCCGGGCGATGTCTTCGACGTGGCCGCCACCGATGAAGGTGGCGGGCTTGATCTCGCGCACCTTGACGATGTCGGAAAAGACGATCTCGAGGTTGATGGCGCCAGCCAGGCCCTCGAATTCGGCCTTCCGGGCCTCGATATGGTGCGCCGTCGACTGCCCCCGGACATCCGGCACAATCAGCCCTACCCGCGTCCGCGCAGCGCGCTGATCGACAAAGGCTTGAGGGCCGGCTTTGCGGCCGTGACCGTCTTCGGTGTTGTCCGTCATCTGATCGTCAGTCGTCGCCCACGTGCTCGGGGTCGAACAACTGGATCGGGGCGCCGGGCATGATGGTCGAAATCGCGTGTTTGTATACGAGCTGCGACTGGGCGTCCCGCCGCAGCAGCAGGCAGAAATTGTCGAACCAGGTAATAACGCCCTGCAGCTTGACCCCGTTCACCAGAAAGATCGTGACGGGCACCTTCTGCTTGCGGACGTGATTGAGAAACGCATCCTGTAGGTTTTGTGTCTTTTCGCCGGGCATTTTTGGCCTCTTTTGCGGGGCAATTTATCAGGGGACGGCCTCACGGTCATCCACGCTCTTCGTCTTTGGGCGGCCGCCGCCGGTCCTCGCCCTGAATTGCAGTTCGCTTTCCTCGCGCCACAACTATGGCACAGAACAGTTTTGCTGCCTACCCGGCGCCGCCCCGGGGCGCTCACAGACCCAGGGATTTGATCTTGCGGTGCAAGGCGCTGCGCTCCATCCCGACAAATTCCGCGGTCTTGGAGATGTTGCCGCCGAAACGTTCGATTTGTGCCAGCAGATACTGGCGTTCGAACACCTCGCGGGCGTCACGCAGCGGCAAACTCATCAGATGGGCCGAGGCGTCGGTGTCTCCGACCGTCGGCAGAACCTCGCCGATGTCCGAAGGCAGCAACGCGGCCGTGATGATCCCGTCCGGCGGAGTCTGGTCCTTGACCAGGATCAGCAGCCGCTCGATCGAATTGCGTAGCTGTCGGGCATTGCCCGGCCAATCCTGTGCCTGCAACACGGCGACCGCGTCCTCGCCGACGGACAGACTGCGTAGATTGTGCATGCGGCAGATCTGCTCGATAAAGACATTGACCAGCGGCGGAACATCTTCGCGTCGTTCCTTGAGCGGGGCAAGGTGCAGCGGAACGATGGAGAGCCGGTGAAAGAGATCGGATCGGAACTGCCCCTCTTCGATCAACTGGGCGACGTTTTGGGAACTCGAGGAGACGATGCGAACGTCGATCGGCACGGCCGCGGCACCGCCCACCCGGTTGAACTTGTTCTCGACCAGCGTGCGCAGCAGGGTCGCTTGCGCCGGAATCGGCAGCGTTGCCACCTCCGAGAGGTAGAGCGTGCCGCCATGGGCGCGTTCCAGCGCCCCTACCTCGATCCGCAGCGTACCGGTTTTCTCCCGCGTTTCCCGGCCGAACAGGACGACTTGCACCTCGTCGGGGGAATAGAGGGAACAGTTGATCTCGACGAAGGGTGCGTCGGCTCGCAGGCTCTTCTGGTGGATGAGCCGCGCGCAAAGCCCTTTGCCCGTGCCCGAGGCGCCCGAAATGAAGATGCGGGAATTGGTGGGCGCCGATTTCTCGATAACCGCCTTCACCTGGTGCAGGGCCGGCGACGATCCGGCCATGTCCACGATCTTGTCGGTCGAGCGTTCGCGAAGAGCGGCGACCTCGGTCTTGAGTCGCGCAGCTTCCATCGCCCGCTGCGTGATCAGCAGCAGCCGGTCGATCTTGAACGGCTTTTCGATGTAGTCGTAGGCGCCGCGCCGAATCGCGGAAACCGCGGTTTCGACATTGCCGTGGCCGGAGATCATCACCACCGGCATGTCGGGATGCTGGCTCTGGAACACGTCGAGCAATTGCAGCCCGTCAAGCCGTGAACCTTGCATCCAGATATCGAGGAAAATCAGGCTGGGCCGGCGCCGGGCGATTTCGTTGAGTCCGGAATCGGCGTCATGCGCCTGGCGCGTCTCATAACCCTCATCCTCCAGGATGCCGGCGATCAGATCGCGAATGTCATCCTCGTCGTCAATAATCAGAATATCGAGCGCCATCAGGTGTTCTCGACCGCTTGCAATTGCGGCTCCTCTTGGTTGGTTTCAGGTTTCGCCCCACCCGCATCACTATTTTCCAGTGTCCGTCCTGCCGTTGCCTCCCCCGGACCGTCCTGCGCCATGGTGTTCGGTTCCCCTGCCCCCGCATTGTCACGTTCCGGCGGTTCCAGCGGCAGGGTGAAGGTGAAGCAGGCGCCGATCCTGCCGTTCGCATCGGGTTCGGCGTCGATCAGTTCCACCTTGCCGCCGTGCTGCTCGATGATCTTGGCGACAATTGCAAGACCAAGACCGGTCCCCTTCTCGCGCGTCGTGATGTAGGGTTCGAGCAGCCTGTTGCGGTTCTCCTTCGGCCAGCCTCTGCCGTTGTCCGAGATCGAAATCCTCACAAATTCTCCCTCGATCTGCGCGGATGCAACGATCACAGGTGCCCGGATCGCCTCAAGTCCCGCGCCCTCGATTGCCTCGACCGCATTCTTGATCAGATTGGTCAGGCACTGGGAAATCAACCGGTTATCGAAATAGGCGATGACCGGCTCGTCGGGGAGTTCCACCTTGATCGGAACCTCCGGCAACCGCACGCTTTCGAGGAACACCGCCTGCCGGATGGCGTCGGAGAGATCGCCCTTCTCCAGCGTTGCGGCCGGCATGCGCGCGAAGGACGAGAACTCGTCCACCATGCGGCCGATGTCGCCTACCTGCCGCACGATGGTGTTGATGCATTTGTCGAAGACCTCGAAGTCATCGCTGAGCTTGCTCGCGTAGCGCCGCCTCAGGCGCTCCGCCGAGAGCTGAATGGGCGTCAACGGGTTCTTGATCTCGTGCGCGATGCGCCGCGCCACATCTGCCCACGCACCTGTCCGCTGGGCGGAAAGCAGATCGGTGATGTCATCGAGCGTGACGACGAAACCCTTGCTTTCCGTCATCGAACCTTCGCGTGTGAGCTGAACCTGGTACGTGCGATAATCCGGCCCCGAGCCGATCTCGATCTGATCCCGTATCTGGCCGCGGCGCGAAGATTTTGCCCGCTCGATGATCGGGCCCAGTGCCGGGATTACCTTCTCGATGCTCTCCCCGACCAGCGAAATCTCGTCGCGGCCCACCATTTCCGCCGCCCTGGCGTTGACCAGCGTGATGGCGCCGAAGGGATCGAGGCCGACGATTCCGGCCGACACACCTTCCACCACCGCCTCGGTAAATTGCCGGCGCTTTTCGTTGGTTGCGTTTGCATCTACAAGCGCTTCGCGTTGGTTCCTCAACTGTTGTGTCATGGTATTGAAGCGGTTCAGAAGGTCGCGCAGATCCCCTCGTCCCCTCGGTACCGGCAGTTGCACATCGAGATCGCCGTCGCTGACCCGACTGGACGCGATCATGAGATTGCGGATCGGATTGATGAAACGGTTGGCCAGCGCGATGCCGATCCAGAGCGCCGCAAGCAGCAATACGAGCGCCAGCCCGACATACATGATGGTGAAGGTGATCTGGAACACCAGTCGGTTGGACGCGTATTCGCGGTACTCCGTGATGTTCTCGTCGGTCAAGCGCATGAACTCGAGCACCTCCGAATCGACCGGCCGGGCCACGAACAGGTAGGTGTCGCTGTAGCCGCGCAGCTTGACCACGGCCCCCACCAGGTTGGTCCGGCCGGGCGCTATCAGTGTCGGCGCCCCCTCCTCCACCCCCGATGTCAAACCGTCCGGCACCCTCGGCACCGTGCCCTGGGCGTTTATCTGAGCGCGCATCAGCGTATCGCCGTCAGCCGATATCAGCGAAGTGAACGGCAGCGAGCGGGTTACCGCCAGCGCGGTCAGGATGCGCTGATATTTCACCCTGTCCGTCTCGAACGTGCCGCGCGCCTGTTCGAGTTCGGCCGCCACCCAGACGATATCGTCCCGCAGGACCTGCGCATGCTCCAGCATGTAGGAGCGCGCCACGAGGCGTGAGCTTTCCACTATGGTTCGCGTCCGCTCCGAGAACCACTGATCGAGCCCTTGATTGAGCGAAATGGTCGCCACGACGGCCACGATCGCGGCCGGGATGGCCGCGACGGCCGCAAACATGGTGACCATGCGGATCTGCAGTCCGGCGCCGGGTTCCCCCCGGAGGCGAGCCTGCAGCAGCAGGGTCGCCTCGGTCAGCACCAACGCGATCACCAGCAGCACGAGCAAACCATTGGCGATCCAGATGATCGTCCAGACCTCCGGCGTGGGCTCGATATCGGTCGCGCCGGTCATGATCAGGAAAGAGCCTGAAGAGACGAACACCGAGAGCAGCACGATCACCAGGCCGAGTGCACGGATCGTCTGCTTGCTACCGCCCCCGAACAGCGCAGGGCGCAGCCTTGCCGGCGTCGCTCCTGCAGCGGGTTCGGGCAATGTCTTGCTCACGAGCGCAGCGTCGTTCATGCAACCACCGGTATTGAAGCAAGTCGCGGGCGCAGAGTTTGACCCACTCGCAGCCACCGTTCAAGACAATTGTTGCTAAAATGTGACACCAGAATTCGATGTCAGCATGGAACAGCACTATCCGCGATCCAGCAATTGTCCTGCCGCGACATGAAATCAACCCCCTGGGCTTCTCCGAAACGCCCTGCTCCAGCGGGCAACGGAAGCCGGAATCATTCGCGAAACGATGTGTCCGGTTCGGCTAGCCCTGGCGCCGCGACTGTTTCACGATCTCGATGCTGTGGGCGCGAATCTTCTTTCTCAAGGTATTGCGATTGAGCCCAAGCAGGTCGGCCGCCTTGATCTGGTTGCCGCCACAGGCATTGAGTGCCATGGCGATCAGCGGAGCTTCGACCCGGTCGAGAACGCGCTGGTAGAGCCCGGTCGGCGGCAGGTTGGGCTCGTGGTCCCGCAGCAGCTGCGCCACATGGGATTCTACGGCAGTGGACACTTCGATCGGCCCTGCCGTCATGCCCATAGGCTGCCGCTCGGCGATGTTGAGTTCGCTTTGGACGATTTCGATGGAGATCATCTCGTCGGCGTAGAGCGCCGAAAGGCGGCGGACGAGGTTCTCAAGTTCGCGCACATTGCCTGGCCACGAATAGTCCTGCATCAGGCGGATGGCGTCGGGCGATATGGTCTTGATCGGCTCACCGTCCTGCTGGGCAGTGCGCAGGAAGTGCTGCACCAGATCGCCAATGTCGTGGAGCCGCTCGCGCAGGGGCGGCAGGCGGATCGGCACGACATTGAGCCGGTAGTAGAGATCCTCCCGGAACAGCCCCTGACGGATCATTTGTCCGAGATCGCGATGTGTTGCCGCGACGATACGCACATTGCTCTTGATGGCGGTGCGGCCGCCGACCATCGTGTATTCGCCTTCCTGCAGGACGCGGAGCAGCCGGGTTTGGGCGTCCACCGGCATGTCGCCGATCTCGTCGAGGAACAGCGTGCCACCCTCCGCCTGCTCGAAACGGCCGGAGGATCGGGCGGTGGCGCCGGTGAAGGCGCCCTTCTCGTGGCCGAACAGTTCCGCCTCGATCAGATCGCGCGGGATGGCAGCCATGTTGATGGCGACAAAGGGACCGTTCCGCCGTTTGCCGAAATTATGCAACGCCCGCGCCACCAGTTCCTTGCCGGTGCCGCTCTCACCGGTGATCATCACCGTGAGGTCGGTCTGCATCAGCCGGGCCAGGGCGCGGTAGATTTCCTGCATGGCGGCCGAGCGGCCGACCAACGGCATCGACTCGCTGGACTCCTCCGCCTTGCGTTCGCGCGCCGTCGGCTTTTTCGCCTCCGCCAGCGCCCGCGCCACCACCGACAGCACCTCGGTGATGTCGAAGGGCTTGGGCAGGTATTCGTAGGCGCCGACCTCGTTGGCCCGGATCGCGGTCATGAAGGTGTTCTGGGCGCTCATGACGACGATGGGAAGGTCGGGCCGGAGTTTCTTGACCTTGGGCATGATCTCGAAAGCGTTGCCGTCGGGCATGGCGACATCGGTGATCAGCAGATCCCCCTCGCCCCGGGAGACCCAGTTCCACATGGTGGACAGGTTGCCGGTCGGGCGCACCTCATAGCCGGCGCGGGTCAGTGCCTGGTTCAGAACCATCCGGATGGCGGCGTCGTCATCGGCCAAGAGAACAATGTGGCTCATTTGGCCAGAACCTCTTCACTTCTTTCGGCAAAGGTCGCGCTGGCGACAGGCAGCAGGATGCGGAACCGAGTCCGGCCCGGCCGGCTGTCGCTGTCGATCATGCCGCCATGATCGCCGACAATCTTGGCAACCAGCGCGAGGCCCAGGCCGGAGCCGTTGGCCTTGGTGGTGACGAAGGGATCGAACAGGATCGGAAGCATTTCGGGCGGCACGCCGGGGCCGTTGTCCTCGATCACGATCTCGAGCGGCAGCGAGATGCGCTGCGATACTCCCTGCACCGCGATGCGGATTCCGGGGCGGAAAGCGGTGGAGAACTTGATCTCTGGTTTCTGTGTTCGTTCAAGGGCCTCTGCCGCGTTCTTCACCAGATTCAGGAAGATCTGGATGAGCTGGTCGCGGTTGCCATGGACGGGAGGGAGCGATGGGTCATATTCCTCCGAGAAAGTGATGTTCCTGGCGACACCACTCCTGGCCAACAGTTTCACGCGATCGAGCACGACATGGATGTTGATGGGTTCGCGTTCCATGGGCCGGTCGTCGCCAAAGACCTCGACCCGATCGATCAGATCGACGATCCGATCGGTTTCCTCGCGGATCAGACGAGCCAGGGGCAGTTCTTCGCTGGTGACGCTCTGCTCCAGAAGCTGGGCGGCCCCCCTGATGCCCGAGAGAGGATTCTTGATCTCGTGCGCCAGCATCGAAGCCAGGCCGGTGACGGAACGGGCCGCGCCACGGCTGACGAGCTGACGGTCGATCTTGTCGGCCATCGTCCGCTCCTGAAACAACAAGGCGACGCGGCCGTCCACGTCCGAAATCGGGCTGGCAAAGACGTCGACGATGCGCTCGTCGCGAGCGTCACCGAAGCGCGACGAACCAACACGCACGCGATACTCCGTCATCGGCGCGCGACGCTCGCTGACGGTTTGGACCAGCCCGATGATGGGGGAACCGAAAGCGATCAGATCATCGAGGCGCTGCCGGCTCAGGACGCTCAGCGACGCGCCGAAGAATGCCTCGGCGGCATAGTTCACGAAGACGATGGCGCGGTCATCGGCGCAAACGATCACCGGCTGCGGCAGCGCCTGCAGAACCAGTGTCGAGAGGTCGGGCGTGGGCGACTCGATCATGCTGCCTGCTTCCAGTCCTCGCCAAAGATTGCGTGGATCATGCGTTTCACTTCGCTGGCTGTTTCCGACCCCAGCAGGGCACGGCGGGCATCCTTGTCCGGCGCAATGCCGGAGGCCTCGAGATACCAATCGAAGTGCTTGCGGGCGACGCGCAGGCCGACGGCATGACCGTAGTCAGAAAGCATCGCCTCATAGTGTTCGAGTACCAGATCGGCCAAGGCGCCGCCCTGCGGGTCCGCCGATGCCGGACGGCCGGCCAGCGCCGCGCCCACCTGTCCCACTGCCCATGGCCGCCCCTGAGCACCACGACCGATCATCACCGCGGCGGCTCCGGACTGCGCAAGAGCCGTTCGAGCGGAGGCAGCGTCGATGATGTCGCCATTGACGACCACGGGCACCGAAACGGCATCAACCACCGGCCGCACCAGCTCCCAGCGGGCCGTTCCCTTGTAGAATTGCTGCCGCGTGCGACCATGAACCGTTATCATCTGCACGCCCGCTTCGACCGCGCGCCTGGCGATCTGCGCCGCGTTCAGGCTGTCGTCGTCCCAGCCCAGTCTCATCTTCACGGTGACGGGCAGCGGCGTCGCGCCGACCACCGCTTCTATCAGCCGCAATGCCTCGTCCGGCACGCGCATCAGGGCCGAGCCC
>JAUXUM010000055.1 GCA_030680995.1 Devosia sp. | reverse complement strand
ACTGAGAACTTTGGATTATCGATGAGATGGGAGATGTTTTGCATGTGACCGGTGGAGAAATTGTCGACACAGACCACCTCGTGTCCATCGGAGATCAATCTGTCGCACAGGTGCGAGCCAAGAAACCCCGCGCCACCGGTGACCAGAATCCGTTGCGCCACCATTTTCTCCGCGATGCGGCAATCACCTTGTTGACGGGTTCTGCTGGAATGCGCTGGTGAACTGGTCGGCACTCTTGGCATGATGACCTCGCGTCAGTCTTCACGATCGCCGTCGCCTGGGCACTGGACTTCGCCGGCTAGTCCGCCACGCGGCGAATACTTATGGCCTGTGAAAGGGTCCTTGGCGCAGAAAGTTCATTTCACCCTTAATGACCAAATAGCACCAAAAATATAAATGTTGGACATTAACGGTTGTTTACACGACTTAGATCGTATTGAAAAAAGGAATTCCAAAATCGCCTTGAGCTTGATTCAGGGCTTCCTTTCAGCGGGAGGTTTGATTGGCGTGCGGCGCCTCTGTGGCGATGTCGTCGACTGGAAGATCAACGCCATCCCCGGTACCGGCGCGAGCTACGAAGACCTTGAAGCGGCCATCGCCTGGGCCGCCGGAGAAGACGACGTGATGGGCGAGGAACGCAGGCCGCTGACCGGCGCGGCGACCCAGGTGTACGACATCCTGGCCGCCGATGAGGAATTCGGTGACGAGGAAGGCCGCGCCTGATCCGCGGCCGGGCCGCGGACGGTGACAGCCATCACGATGGCGGCGGCTCGCCGCTGACGGCAGGCTCGGCAGGTGATTGTGGCGGAAACCGCGCGAGGATCTGCGTGACCTGTTCATCGGAAACCTGGTTGAAATCGGCGTAGAATGCGCCGATGGCGCCGAACGGTTCATAGTCCTCCAGGCAGACGATCTCGTCCGCTTCCTTCTTCAGCCGGCTCAGCGTGTCCGTGGGAGCAACCGGCACCGCCAGAACCAGCTTTTTCGGATTCTGCATGCGGACGGCGCGCAGGGCCGCCTTCGTCGTGGCGCCGGTCGCAACCCCGTCATCGACCACGATTGCGACCTGGCCGTTGAGATCGGGGTGCGGCCGCTTGCCCAGATAGCGCTGGCGCCGGCGTGCAATCTCGGCGAGCTCTTGATCCCGAACCCTGTTGAATTCCCGCCTGTCCACGCCGCTCAAGGCGATGATGTCTTCGTTCCGCACAACCAGCGGTTCGGGACCGTCGGCCACGGCCCCCATGGCGAGCTCTGGCTGAAGCGGCACGCCGATCTTGCGAACAAGAACAAGATCGAGCGGGGCGCCCAGCATCGCCGCAATCTTGCCCGCCACGGGCACCCCGCCGCGCGGCAAAGCGAGGATGATGGGGTGCTGGTCCCTATATGCCGCCAGCGCCTTCCCGAGCCTGCGGCCCGCCTCCATGCGATCAACGAATGGCAAGGGTTCGCTCCCCGGGGGCCTTGGTGATTGTCATGTCATGCGCTCCAGCATCACATCTCCGCACAGCATCGGTTTCATCCTGGCATGGTCCTCCCGCACCTCGGCCACGGCGCCAGTCGCCGGGGCGCCCGGCGCAGGTCGAGCTTGTCGGCATCCGTCTCCGGCGGCCGCGCAAGGTCAGGCTTTCTCAAAGCTGTATCGACCACGACCGGACCGACCGTCCATCCAAGGACCCCTTGCCGGCAGCGGCGGCTTGCGGCAAATGCCGCCAACCTTCCACGCCGCGCAGGCCGGCAAGCTTTCCCATCGGTCGGGGCGCGCGACCCGGAGCATCGGACCGCGCTCCGCGCTCATGAAAGCGCGCGAGCCGCTCGATGCATCCGCGAATGTTGGACTCCACGGCGGGGGACGGGTCCATTCCGCAAAACCGGATCTGGAGCGTGACTTGCATGCTTGTGCTCGCCTTCCGACAAAAGTGAAAACGTATCCCGGCATGCCTCCCCCGTATTGATGCGGCGCAAGAATGCGTGCCGCCGGAATTCGGACCGGGATCAGCTCCTGCCAACCGCGCCTGGGGCCCCAAGGTGGCGCTCGAACCACGCGCGCGCCGCAGCAACCACAGCATCGAGAGCGCCGGGCTCGGGAAAAAGGTGCGTGGCGCCAGGCACGATCCTCAGTTCCTTGGGTCCTGCAAGCCGGGCGAATGCCGCCTCGTTGAGCCCGAGCACTTCGGTATCGTCCCCGCCGACGACGAGCAGGGTCGGCGCTCGCACGTCATCGAGCGCCTCTGCCGCCAGATCCGGGCGGCCACCGCGCGACACGACAGCCGAAATCGTGTCGCCGAGCCTGGCTGCCGCGACGAGCGCGGCCGCGGCTCCGGTGCTTGCGCCGAAAAGTCCGATTGGCAACCCCGCGGTCTGTGCCGTCTTGGCTGTCCATTGTACGGCGGCCACCAGCCGGTCCGCAAGCAGTGGAATGTCGAACACGTTGGCCCGATCAGCCTCTTCGGTCAGGGTGAGAAGGTCAAAGAGAAGCGTGGCAAATCCGGCCCGGCCGAGCGCTTGAGCAACATGGACATTGCGCGGACTGAGCCGGCTGGAGCCGCTGCCATGCGCGAACACGACGATGCCGCGCGGACGCGACGGCAGCCGCAAGGATCCCGTCAGCTCGAGCGGCGGCATCGTCACTTCGGTAACGGGCAGGTCATCGTCGTCGCGAGGCAGGCTGTTGCGATCTCGGTCAGCGTTGTTGGTCACGGCGGATTCCTCTCCGATTGTCGAAATGCGGAAACACCACTGGCCGGACGGCGTCGGTCATGTTGGGCGCTGCGGCGGCACCGGTCGGCTGACTGCCGACGCCGCCGAAGCACGATCGGAAGGAACCGCGGCCAGCCAACCCCGCGACAGGGGAAGTCGGCCCGGCCAAAGCGACCGCCGACACCTGCGCCGGCATGGTCAATCCGGGTGAGGCTGGAAATGTCCGGGCCACGAGAGATTTCCCTCATTTTCAACTTCGCCATCGACATTCGCCTTCGTCTGCCGGCCACTCGGCGCGGATCGCGACGTCGTCCTCGGCGCCGGGGAAGAAGTCGAAGCTTTCTCTCTCCCGGTGGCCGGCGGGCAGGGCTGCGGTGTCCTGGGATTCTGCGAAAAAACTGTCGATGTGGCAGCTCCCCAATGTAGCGTGTATTCAGGGTACGGCAAATTCGCATTAGGTAAAGGCTAGCCAGATCCTGCCGGACGCCAGATGCACGTCAAAACGCGGCGGGCGCTGCGCAATCTCCTTCTGCTCGTCTCGCCGGTTGCGGCGGTGACTCTCGGCGGCTGGCCCGGGCCTCGCGCACTCGTAGGGTCCCGGCCGGAGAGACTATCCTCGCAAAAACGGCGAGGCGAGCGTCGTCGGAAACGTTCTTGCCGGCGTGCTGCGCATGACCAAGACGCTCCCCGCGGCGGAGAGCAGATCGCCGGCCTCATCCATCTGGTCGAGTTCTTCGGTCGCCCCTACCGATATCGTCAGGGGCAAGGCACCGTGCGCCCGGCTGTTCAACCAGCGCGAGCCGTCGCCGGCCCGGGACCGGCGATATGACCCTGGTTCAATCCTCGCCTTTGCGGATCAGATTGAAGAGGATGCAGCCGTACAGTCGCGGGATGTCTGGGCCGATCGCCTTCATATAGCCCGAATACGTGTTTCCGTCTTCCGGGTTATCGATCACGCCGCCCCAGAATTGTGGCGACCTGCCCGGCTTCAGGGGCAAAATCTGCAGTCCCATAATTGGGCGGTTCCTGACGCTTGGATCCTTGTTGAGGCCATCGAAGTAGTTCTCTCCTGTCGCCGCAAGCTCGTCGCCACATTTGGCCTTGATCGTATCCGGAACCACGATCTTGGTGATGTAGCCGCAAAAACCCTCGGGGCAGGGTGAATCGTTATTTCGGATCGGAAGGCAGTCAGCCAGACTCCTTCTATCGCGGCTTTGGTCCCGTTTGCCCCAACCGCTGCCGTCCCGCCGGGCACCGACACGAGGATTGCCGCCGACAGGCGGGCCCGCATCCTCGTCGACCGGTTCCATGACATGATCCGAAAGAGGATCGAGGCCGATCTCGATCCACGGATCGTCGATGCAAGCGCGAGTCTGATCGCCTCCTTCGCCGCCGGCATCACCCGCGACAAAGCCGCCGTCCGTGCTGCCATCGCGGAACCTTGGTCGAGCGGCCGGACCGAAGGTCGGATCGCCAAGCTCAAAAATGTAAGCTCCTAGACGTTCCGGAGGAACTGCGCCGGGCGCGTCGAGAGCGCGCTCCAGGTCGTCACCGCGCCGGCGGCGATGGTCAGCAAGACAGCGCCGACGATGACCACCAGGATCAATACCGGATCCACAGAAAACCCGACTTCGAGCGCCCGCTGCGTGATGGCCCAGGCGCCGGCGATACCCACCAGCGTTGCGATGACCGCCGAGAAGGCACCGAGCAAGCCATACTCGAGCGTGAAAATCCGCACCACGTCGGCGCGTGTTGCCCCAAGCACCTTGTGGACGACGGCGTCGGCTTCGCGCTGCTTGCGCCCTGCAGACATCGTTCCGGCCAGCACCAGCAGACCGTTGATGACCGCGAGTCCGCCGACAATGTTCACCGCGGTGCCGAGTTGGCTCAGGATGTTCACGGCCTGATTCAGCGCATCGCCGATCGGGATGAAGGTGATGTCGGAGAACTTCCGCGATAGCATGCGCTCCAGATCCTTCTCGTGACCCGCCGCCGCTTTGATGGTGCCGAGATAGGTCGAGGGATAGTTCTCGATGACGCCGGGCGAGAAGGTCACCATGAAGTTGATGCCGTTCTGCCATTGATACTCGCGGAAATTGGCAACCGTCGCTTCGATCGTCTCGCCGAACAGCTTGAGTTCCACGATGTCGCCGACCTTCAGGCCGAGCTGGGTCTTCATGGTGCTGCGCAAAGAGATCAGTGGCTTGCCGGTATAGTCGGCCGGCCACCACGAGCCATCGACCACCGTGGTCCCCTTCGGCAAGTCCCGCAGCCAGGTCAGCGGAATCTCGCCATCGAGCATGAAGGCCGCCTCTTCGGGCAGGTTCTTGAACTCCGACGACGGCGTTCCCTTAACTTTGCTCACGGCGCCACGCAGCATCGGGCTCCACTCGAATTTTTCCAGCATCGGGTCGGTGTCCGACAGCATCCTCAGCTCCGCTACCTCGTCGTTGAAGAGGTCGGTCGCAACGAAGGTCGGCGCATCGCGGCTGACCGCGCCAAGAAGCTGGGTGTGCAGGTTGCTGTTGAGCAAGGCGATGACCAGCAGCATGGCGAGCCCAAGTCCCAGCGACATGATCACCACCGGCGCGGACGAGCCGGGCCGGCAGATGTTGCCGAAGGCATTGCGGATGCTGGCGTTGGGCAGCGGCGGCACTAGGCGCAGGACGAACTGCAGCAGCAGGCCCGCGGCGCGCAGCAGCAAAAAGGCGAGAACCACTCCGACCGTATAGGACGTGACTAGGCGAATGTCGTCCGTGGTGACTACCGCGAGCCAGAAAATGCCCGCCACGGCGAAGACGGTCGGCGCCAGCACCGAGGGTTGGGCCATGTCGCGCCAGGCCGGCTGCGGCATGACGGAACCGAGCGACCGGAACAGCAGCGCCGGACGAACATTCTCCGCCCGCACCAGCGGCAGGTACGAAAACGCAAAGGCCGCCAGCAGTCCAAAAGCTGCCGCCGTGAGCAGCGCCTTCGGATCGATCGAGGGCGGCAGATCGACGGCGAGGGCTTGACCCAGCAGGGGCAAGGCCAGCGCCGTCGAGACCGCGCCGAACAGCACGCCGAGTCCGACACCGAAGGCGGCGAGGACGCCGATCTGGGTGAGGAAATGCACCATGATCCGCGCGCCGGTCGCCCCGAGACTGCGCATGGTGGCGATGGAGCGCTGCCGCTCGCCGATATAGGCGGTGACACCGTTGGAAACGCCCACCCCGCCGACCAGCAAGGACGACAGCCCGACGATCAGCAGGAAACGCGTGAAGAGATCGTAGTATCGCGCCAGATTGCCTGCCGCGTCGCGTGGCGAGCGGGTCGTCCAGTCGATGTCGTTGAATTTGGCCGCGATTGCCGCGGCCGCCGCATCATAGGTCAGGTCGTCCAGCACGATCTTGTAGCGGTGCTGGGTGAGCAGCCCGGGAAGCGGCGGCCTTGTATCGGGCGTCGCGGCGAACGCATCGGTCGAGATCACCGCGGTGAGCCCCAGATGGAAGCCGCGCACGGCGCCGTCCGGCAGCGAGGTCAGCGTGCCGCGCGCCTCGAACTCCGTGCCAACGATCTGGAAATGCCCGCCGACGTCGATCCCCAGGCGATCGAGCAGCACCGGATCGACGATGGCGCCATAGGCCCCGTCGCGCTTATCGAGCAGCACGGCCGGCTTGTCGCCGAGTCGCAGTTGCGGGCTCACGACATTGCCCAGCAGCGGGTAGTTGCCACCCACTACCAGCAGATCGATGAAAACGCTGTTGTCCCCGGACGTGCCACGGGCATTGGTGTCAACCACATGGGTGACCTGGCCAAGGGTCTCGAAGAACGCCAACTCGTCGGCATTGGCGTCGCGGTCCGGCCTTGCCACCTCGATGTCGCCGCCCATTAGCGTCGTCGCGTCACGGACGATCGAGCTTTGCAGCCCTGCCCCTACCGAACCCACCGCCGCGATTGTTCCGGTGCCGAGCGCAAGGCAGGCGATCAGCACGCCGAAGCGCCGCAGATCGCCGCGAAGATCGAGCAGGCCGACCCGCATCCAGTCCAGCTGCCGATTCATTCGGCGGCCACTTTCGCTTCGGCCGAGAGCCGGCCATGATTCATGGTCAGCTTGCGGTCGGCCTTGTCGGCAAGCGAGCGGTCATGAGTGATCAGCAGGATGGCGGTGGCCTTCTGGCGAGCG
>JAUXUM010000049.1 GCA_030680995.1 Devosia sp. | reverse complement strand
ATCCAGGTCGGCCGCATCAGCCATTTCGGGCTGATGGAGATGAGCCGCCAGCGTATCCGCTTCGGCGTGGTCGAGAGCTCGACCCACAAATGCCCCACCTGCCAGGGCACGGGCCTGATCCGCTCGGTCGAAAGCCTCGCGCTCATGGTCATGCGCAATGTCGAGGACCATGTGCTGCGCAAGCCGGGCCAATCGGTCAATGTCAGGGTCCCGACGGACGTCGCCCTCTACATACTCAATACCAAGCGCGCGTCGCTCAATGGTCTCGAAGCCAAATACGACCTCTCAATCAACATCGTTGCCGACGACCATGTCGGTCCCATCCACTTCGCCATCGAACGTGGCGAGGCGCGTGTGCGCGACCACCGCGAGCAGGCGGCTGCCACCCACGTCCGCGTCGACACTGCGGCAATGGACGAAGCCGATATCGACGAAGTCGAGGACGAAGAGGTCGAGGCAACCGAGGAGCGCGCGGCTCCGGCTCGTCAGGAAGACGGCGGCGAGCGCACTGGCCGCAGGCGCCGTCGGCGCCATCGTGGAGAGGACCGCGACCATCGCCCGCAGCAGCGACAGCCTGTATCGACCGAAGCTGTCGTTGAAGCGGAAGACAGTGCCGAGAGTGAGGACATGCCGCGCGTCGCTCGGGATGACGAACCGCGCGACGACAGCGACGAGCCGCGCAAGCGCCGGCGTCGCGGCCGCCGCGGCGGCCGCCGTAACCGGCGTCCCGGCGATGAGGCAACCGACCGCATCGAGGCCGTTGGTGACGCCTCGGCCGCGGCGGCGAGCGAAGAAAGCGCTGAAAACCTGGAGGCAGCTGGACTGGCCCAGGACATGATGGCCGAACTGTCGCCCACTCCGTCGGCAACCGAGCCGGCGGCCGAAGCGCCCGCCGGGAAGCCGAAGCGCGCCCGCCGCACCCGCAAGTCGCCGGACGCGGAATCGACGGTTCAGGATGCCGCCCCCGAGGCGGCCCCGGCGGAACCCGAGATCGAGGTCGCGCCCAAGCCCAAGGGCCGGACGCGCAAGCCAAAGGTCGTTGCCGAAGAGGCACCCGCCCCGGCGGCAGTCGAGTCCGCGGCCCCGGCACCGGTCGAAGCCAAAAAGACAAGCCGGAAGAAAGCGCTTCCGGCCGATGAAATCGTCATCAGTTCCACGACCGCCGAAAAACCCGAGGACCAGCCAAAGAAGAAGGGCGGCTGGTGGCAGCGTGGCTTCCTGGGCGGCTAAGGCACAACAGGCGTGACAAAATTCAGGGGCGGAAGCACGGCTTCCGCCCTTCTTGTTGAACCTCGGCCTGCTCCTGGTCTGCCTGCGCGGCCTGCCCGAAACCGGCCTTCGAGATCATCGCTCGGGCGCTAGCTTCGGAGGAACCGCGCCACCCGTTCCAGTGCTTCCTCGACGCTCTCCTTCGAGCCGGCGTAGGAAAAGCGCACGAACCGTTCGCCGTCTACCCGGTCGAAATCGATGCCTGGAGTGGCGGCAACGCCTGCCTCTTCCAGCATCTGCCTGCAGAAGGCCATCGAATCGTTGGTGAACCGGCTCGCATCCGCATAGGCATAGAAGGCGCCGTCGGACTCGCCGACCGCGCCAAAGCCCAATCCGCCGAGGCCGGCGGTCAGCAGGTTCCGGTTGCGCGCGTACCTGGCCTTCTGTTCCTCCGAATAATCCCGCTCTCCCAGGGCGACGCGTCCCGCGATCTGGCTCAGCGTCGGCGCCGAGATGAACAGGTTCTGCTGCAACATCTCGGTACGCCGCGCGAGGTCCTCGGGCAGCACCATCCAGCCGATTCGCCAGCCGGTCATGCAGTAGTATTTCGAGAAGCTGTTGATCACGATGGCGGCGCGCGAAAACTCCAGGGCGCTGACCGAGGGGCCGCGGTAGTCGAGCCCATGATAGATTTCGTCCGAGATCAGCCGCACGCCGAGCCGCCGGCAGGTATCGACGATCTCACCGAGGCCCTCGCGATTAACCGCCGCACCGGTCGGGTTGGCGGGCGACGCGAACAGCAGGCCATCGAATGGCTCCCGCGCAAAGGCCGCCTGGATATCGGCTGCCGTCAACCGCCACCCATTTGCCGAGGCGACGGGGATTTCAACTGCCCGGAATCCCAGCCCGTCCAGCGTGTTGAGATAGGCGGGGTAGCCGGGACGAACCACCGCGACCCTGGCCCCCTGCTCGAACGCGCCGAGGAAGGCCAGGATGAATGCCGCCGACGACCCCATCGTCGCAACGATCAATTCCGGGTCGACCTCGACCCCATGCCGCACCCGGTAGTAATCCGCCAGGGCCCGCCGCAGCTCCGCCTGACCCTTCGAGTGCGTATAGCCCAGCGGACCCT
>JAUXUM010000043.1 GCA_030680995.1 Devosia sp. | reverse complement strand
TCCTGTGGTTCAATGCCCCGCCGGCGCAGATATTCATGGGCGACACCGGATCGCTGGCACTCGGCGGTGCTCTGGGCACCATTGCCGTCGCCACCAAGCACGAGATCGTCCTGGCCATTGTCGGCGGGCTGTTCGTGCTCGAGGCGGTGTCGGTGATCGTGCAGGTGACCTCCTTCAAGCTCACCGGCAAGCGGGTGTTCAAGATGGCGCCGATCCACCACCACTTCGAGCATCTGGGCTGGACCGAAAGCCAGGTGGTGATCCGGTTCTGGATCATCTCGTTCGTACTGGCGCTGATCGGGCTGAGCTCGCTGAAACTGCGCTAGGGTCGAACCTCGGTCAGGGTTCGGGCTCGCGCCCCGCGGGGGTATGACGCAAATCGCCCATTCTGGCGTCGCAAGGCCACGACGGGTATCATATCCGCCTTCGGCCTTGCTCCTGAAACTGGACGATTTTCGCTCATACCACGCTCCAAATCCTGATCGAGTTTCGACCCCAGGGCAGGACTTCGACTCGCAAAATGCCACATCCGGTTGCCCTTTGGTAACCAACCGGGCGCTAGAGTGCGATCGGAGTAAGCGCAGGAGGCCGCCGGGCAGGGCGGCGCGGCATCATGTTTTCACGGGAGAGTAAGACCCCCATCGCCGAATGGTGGTGGACGACCGACAAGGAATTGCTCGCGGCGCTCGTGCTGCTGCTGATGGTGGGGATGGTGCTCAGCTTCGCGGCGAGCCCGCCGGTGGCGGAACGGCTGGGGCTGGGGCCATGGCATTTCATCATCCGCCATGCGCTCTTCACGGTTCCGACCCTGATCGTCTTGTTCGGGACGTCGCTGCTGTCGCGGCGTGCTGCGCGAGTCTCCGCGCTTGCCGTGCTGGCGGTCAGCATCATCCTGCTCTGGCTCACGCTCCGGTTCGGGGTTGAGGTCAAAGGCGCCAAGCGATGGATTTCGGCGTTCGGCCAGACGATCCAGCCGTCCGAATTCGTCAAGCCCGCCTTTGCCGTCATCGGCGCCTGGCTGTTTGCCGAAAGCATGAAGCAGAAGGGGATGCCGGCGCGCAGCCTGGCGACGCTGATCATGCTGGTCATCGTCGGCGGGCTGTTGCTGCAGCCCGATATCGGGCAGACGGCGCTGGTGCTCGCGACCTGGGCGGTGCTGCTCTTCCTTTCCGGAATTTCCTGGTTCGTGATCTTCGGCCTCATTATCGCCGGCCTCGGCATGCTGTTCGGCGCCTACATGTTTTTCCCGCATTTCGCCAAGCGCATCGACACCTTCATCAACCCCGAGGGTGGCAACACCTACCAGGTGGACAAGGCGCTCAACTCGCTGCTCGAAGGCGGCTGGTTCGGGCGCGGTCCCGGCGAATCCATCGCCAAGAAGTTCATCCCCGACGCGCACGCCGACTACGTATTCTCGGCGGCGGCGGGGGAGTTCGGCATTCTCTTTTCCCTCTGTCTTGTCGCGCTCATCGCGTTCATCGTCATCCGCGCGCTGATCAGCGCGCAGCGCCAGACCAACCTGTTTGCGCGGCTTGCAGCCTCGACGCTGGCCATCCAGTTCGGGCTGCAATGCGCGATCAACCTCGCGGTGAACCTCAATCTTATTCCACCCAAGGGCATGACGCTGCCCTTCGTTTCGTATGGCGGCACGTCCATGATCGCCATCGCCTTCGGCATGGGGCTGATGCTGGCGCTGACCCGCAAGAAACCTGAAGAACGGATGGCCACGGGGCTTCCCGCCTATCGCAGCGCGGTGGTAGCACCTGCTGAATGAGCATGTTCGTTCTCATGGCGGGCGGCACGGGAGGACACCTCTTCCCGGCCATGGCACTGGCGCAGGAATTGCGGCGGCGCGGACACGTCGTCCAACTGATGACCGATCATCGCGTCGGCGACTACGGCAAGGGGTTTCCCGCGCGTGAAATCCACATCGTCCCCGCGGCCACGCCATCGATCCGCAACCCGGTCAAGTTCCTGCTCGCCGCCTTCAAGATCGCCTGGGGCACCGCAGTGGCCTGGTTCAAGCTCCGGGAAATCAAGCCGGACGCTGTGATCGGCTTCGGTGGCTATCCCACCTTCCCGCCGTTCCTCGCCGCCAGCCTTTCGGGCATTCCTGGAATTCTGCACGAGCAGAACGCCGTCATGGGCCGCGCCAATCGAGCCCTCGGCCGCTTCGCCCGGGTGCTCGCCCTCAGTTTCGAGCGTACGGCCCGTTCCGAACCGTTTGCCGGCAAAAGCCTCGTTACCGGCAACCCCATCCGCGACCGCGTCAAATCGGTCGCGCCGGTACCGTACCCGGCGCTGACCGCTTCCGATCCGGTTCATCTGCTGATCTTCGGCGGCAGCCAGGGCGCACGGGCCTTTGCCGACATCATTCCCCCGGCGATCGGCGAACTGCCGCAGGAGCTGCGCTCGCGGTTGCGCGTCACGCAGCAGTGCCGCCCCGAAGACCTGGACCGTGTCGCCGAAACCTACCGGCAGGCCAAGGTCAATGTCGAGCTTGCCGCCTTCTTCGACGACCTGCCGGAGCGCATGGCGCGCAGCCATCTGGTGATCTCGCGCTCCGGCGCGTCCACCGTCGCTGAGCTATGCGTCATCGGGCGCCCGGCGATCCTGGTTCCGCTGCCCGGTTCGATCGACGCGGACCAGCGGAACAATGCGCTGGTAATGGAGGCCGCCGGCGGCGGCTGGATCGCGGAACAAGTCACGCTTTCGCCGCTTTCCCTTGGCACTCGGCTGGCCTCACTCTTGAGTGAGCCGGAGGTTCTGCGACGGGCAGCGGCGGCGGCAAAATCGCTGGGGCAGCCCCAAGCGGTGGAGAAGCTGGCCGAAATCGCAGAGCAGCTCGCACTCCGGAGTCAGGGGACAAGATCCAAATGAAGATGCCGCGCGACATCGGACCGGTGCACTTTGTCGGCATCGGCGGAATCGGGATGAGCGGCATCGCGGAAATCCTGCACAATCAGGGCTATGTCGTCCGCGGCTCTGACAGCGCCGCCAACCCGAACGTTCAGCGTCTGCAGAACATGGGGATCGCGGTCGAAATCGGGCAGCGCGCCGAAAACCTGAAGGACGCCGCCGTCGTCGTCATCTCCTCGGCGATCAAGAAGGGCAATCCGGAACTTGTGGCGGCCCGCGCCAGGGGCCTGCCGGTGGTTCGCCGTGCCGAAATGCTGGCCGAGATCATGCGCTTCAAGAATGCGATCGCCATCGGCGGGACGCATGGCAAGACCACGACGACGACACTGGTTGCGACGTTGCTCGATGCCGGCAACCTCGATCCGACGGTGATCAATGGCGGTATCATCAACGCCTATGGCACCAATGCGCGGCTCGGCGACGGCGAGTGGATGGTGGTGGAGGCCGACGAGAGCGACGGCACCTTCGTCAAGCTCCCGGCGGACGTGGCGGTCGTCACCAACATCGATCCCGAGCACCTCGACTACTATCGTGACTTCGCCAGCGTCAAGAAGGCGTTCTTGAACTTCGTGGAGAATGTCCCCTTCTACGGCTTTGCCGTGATGTGCCTCGACCACCCGGAGGTGCAGGCGCTGGTGGGTGAAATCCGCGACCGGCGGGTCATCACCTATGGCCGCAACCCCCAGGCCGACGTGCGGCTGGTGGACCTCGAGAACGTCGACGGCGTCAGCCATTTCGCCGTAGAAATCCGTGATCGCATCCGGCTCACCCACCTGCGCATCGAGGGGCTTGAATTGCCCATGCCGGGCGAGCACAACGCGCTCAATGCAACGGCGGCGATCGCGGTCGCCGATCAGCTCAAGGTGCCGGCCGAGGCGATCCGCAAGGGGCTGAAAAACTTCTCCGGCGTCAAGCGGCGCTTCACGCGGACCGGAACTGTCGGCGGCATTACCGTCATCGATGACTACGGCCACCACCCGGTCGAGATCGCGTCGGTCCTCAAGGCCGCGCGGCAATCGACCAGGCGCGACGTCATCGCCGTGGTGCAGCCGCACCGTTACAGCCGCTTGCGTGATCTCTTCGATGATTTTGCCGCCTGCTTCAACGACGCCGACACCGTGATCGTCGCTCCCATCTACGCTGCCGGCGAATCCCCGATCGAAGGCGTGACGCACGAGGAACTCGTCGCCCGCATACGGGCCCGCGGTCACCGCGATGCGCGGGTGATCGACCGGCCGGAGGCGCTGGCGCCGCTGATTGCCAGCCGCGCCGTCGAGGGCGACTATGTCGTCTGCCTCGGGGCAGGGAACATCACCCAATGGGCGGCCTCGTTGCCCGCCGAGCTGGGGGCGTTGATCGGCAAGGAGCCAGAACCCGCATGAGCTATCCCGATCTGGTTCCCGAGCTACAGCCCTGGATCAAGGGGGTGCGCGGGCGCCTCGTCGCCAACCAGCCGCTCTCGGAAATCACCTGGTTCCGCGTCGGCGGCCCGGCGCAGCTCTTTTTCCAGCCGGCGGACGAGCAGGACCTCGCCTTCTTCCTGAAGAACCTGCCCAGGGAAATCAGGGTCACGGTGATCGGGCTCGGCTCCAACCTTCTGATCCGCGACGGCGGTCTGGACGGTGTGGTGATCCGGCTCTCGGCCAAGGGCTTTGGCTCGGTCGAGGTGCTGGACAATCACCGGCTGCGCGTCGGCACGGCGCTTCCCGACGTGAAGGTCGCGGCCGCCGCCGCGGAGGCGGGGATCGACGGGCTGACGTTTTATCGCGGCATCCCGGGAGGTATCGGCGGCGCCCTTTACATGAACGCCGGATGCTACGGCACCGAGACGCGCGAGCGCATGGTCGAACTCCGCGCCGTCACCCGCGAGGGGGAGATCGTCACGCTCTCCAACGCCGACTTGGGCTACCGCTATCGCAAGTCGAACGGGCCGCGCGGCGCGGTCTTCACTTCCGCGGTCTACGAAGGTTTCCCCGGCAATCCGGAGGAGATCCTCGGTCGCATGCGCGAGATCACCGAAAAGCGCGAGAGTTCGCAGCCGACCAAGGCCAGGACCGGCGGCTCGACCTTCAAGAACCCCGAGGGCCAATCGAGCTGGAAACTGATCGACGAGGCCGGCTGCCGCGGGCTCACGGTCGGAGGCGCGCAGGTCTCGGAGT
This sequence comes from Devosia sp., assembly GCA_030680995.1. GTDB lineage: Bacteria > Pseudomonadota > Alphaproteobacteria > Rhizobiales > Devosiaceae > Devosia_A. The sequence continues at coordinate 594 of JAUXUM010000043.1, read as the reverse complement.
TGCACTGCAACTTCCTGCTTAATCTCGGTGACGCCACCGCCCTCGATATCGAGACGCTTGGAGAGACGGTGCGCAACCGCGTCCGCGCCAGGCACGGCATCGACCTCAAATGGGAAATCCGCCGCATGGGGCATTTCGTGCCGGGTCTGGACGTGCGAGAGTTCCTCGATGGCGACGTGTTCGTGGGGCAGGTTTGATGCCCAAGCACGTCGCGGTTCTCATGGGCGGCTGGTCCAACGAGCGCGAGGTCTCGCTGCGTTCGGGCAAGGGTTGCGCCGCGGCGCTGCGCCGGGCCGGCTACGAGGTGACCGAGGTCGATGTCGGGCGCGACATCTGCAACGTGCTCGCCGAGCTCAAACCCGACATTGCCTTCAACGCGCTGCACGGCACCTTCGGCGAGAGCGGCATGATCCAGGGCCTGCTGGAGCTGCTCGAGCTGCCCTATACCCATTCGGGCGTGCTCGCCTCGGCGCTGGCCATGGACAAGCACCAGGCCAAGATCATGTTCAAGGCCGCCGGCATCCCGGTCACCGATCATCTGATCGCCCTGCGGCAGGATGTTGCCAGGACCCATGTCATGGCGCCGCCCTATGT
>JAUXUM010000040.1 GCA_030680995.1 Devosia sp. | reverse complement strand
AGCCGATTCTTCCGCGCCATCAACGAAATTCCGACCCTGATTATGATCGCCATCGTCATCGCGGTGGTGGTCAAGCCGTTCTGAGGGCCTGGAGACCACCATTTTGGCGGCGGCGACCACGAACGACCTTGAATGTGTCAGGTGTTCCGGTTATTGAAGCGCAACGCACGGCCATGATCAGATGCCTCCCCGGCGTCGCCGCGGTGCCAAATCCCCTTCCTTCCCGTCTCTCCTTCGTTTTCCCTATAGGGTCTCCCGCGCAATGGACAAGATGAAGCTCAGTGAGCTCAAGGTCAAATCTCCTGCCGAACTGCTGGTGTTCGCAGAGCAATTCGAGGTCGAGAACGCCTCCACCATGCGCAAGCAGGAGTTGATGTTCGCGATCCTCAAGGAGCTTGCGGCGCGCGAGGTGGATATTACCGGCGAGGGCGTGGTTGAGGTGCTTCCGGACGGCTTCGGTTTCCTTCGCTCTCCAGATGCCAACTATCTGCCGGGTCCCGACGACATCTATGTCAGTCCTTCGCAGATCCGGCGGTTCTCGCTGCGCACCGGCGATACGGTCGAAGGCCAGATCCGCTCGCCCAAGGACGGCGAGCGTTATTTCGCCCTGCTCAAGGTCAATACGATTAATTTCGAGGATCCTGAGAACGTCCGTCACAAGGTCAATTTCGACAATCTGACGCCGCTTTATCCCGATGAGCGGCTGCGGCTGGAACTGCCGGACCCGACCGTCAAGGACAAGAGCGCAAGGGTGATGGATTTGGTGGCGCCGCTCGGAAAGGGACAGCGCGCGATCATTGTTGCGCCGCCGCGTACCGGTAAGACCGTATTGTTGCAAAATATCGCACAATCGATCGCGACCAACCATCCCGAATGCTACCTGATCGTGCTGCTGATCGACGAGCGGCCGGAGGAAGTGACGGACATGCAGCGTTCCGTGAAGGGTGAAGTGATTTCCTCGACCTTCGACGAGCCGGCCTCGCGCCACGTGCAGGTCGCGGAAATGGTTATCGAAAAGGCCAAGCGTCTGGTCGAGCACAAGCGCGACGTGGTGATCCTGCTCGATTCGATCACCCGGCTGGGCCGCGCCTACAACACGGTGGTGCCGAGTTCGGGCAAGGTTCTGACCGGCGGCGTCGACGCCAATGCGCTGCAGCGGCCGAAGCGGTTCTTTGGCGCCGCCCGCAATATCGAGGATGGCGGATCGCTCACCATCATCTCGACCGCGCTCATCGATACCGGCAGCCGCATGGACGAAGTGATCTTCGAGGAATTCAAGGGCACCGGCAACTCCGAAATCGTGCTCGATCGCAAGGTGTCCGACAAACGGGTGTTCCCCGCGATCGACGTCACCAAATCCGGTACCCGTAAGGAAGAGCTGCTGGTGGAGCCGGACGTGCTCAGGAAGATGTATGTGCTGCGGCGTATCCTCAACCCGATGGGGACGGTCGACGCCATCGAGTTCCTGCTCGACAAGTTGCGGCAAACCAAGACCAATAGCGATTTCTTCGAATCGATGAACACCTAGCGGCGCCCCTGGCCATGCGCGACGGCGATACCATCGTCGCACTTTCGTCGGGTGCCGTGCCGTCCGGAGTAGCGGTCATCCGGCTTTCCGGTCCGTCGGCGGGGCCGCTGCTGGTGACCATGCTGGGCGACCTGCCGCCGCCGAGGGTGCTGAAGCTGACCGATATCGCACTTGCCGGCGACGTGCTCGACCGGGGTCTTGCAGCCTGGTTCCCGGCGCCCCACAGCTTCACCGGCGAGGATTGCGCGGAACTGCAGGTACATGGTTCGCCGGCAGTGGTTCGGGCGCTGTTGCGCGCCCTTACGGCCCACAAGGGTGTTCGTCTGGCGGAGGCCGGTGAGTTCACCCGGCGCGCCTTCGAGAGCGGCAAGCTCGATCTCGCCGAAGTCGAGGGCCTGGGGGATCTCATCGAGGCTGAAACCGAGGGTCAGCGCAAGCAGGCGGTCGCCCGACTCAGCGGGCATCTCTCGGCCCAGATCACCTCGTGGCGCGAGCGATTGCTCGACGCCCGGGCCGAAATCGAGGCCCAGCTCGATTTTTCCGACGAAGGCGACGTTGGGGAATTGCCGAAGGGCTTTGCGCAGTCCCTGACGGCGCTGGGGGAAGAAATCGAAGCGGCGATCGGCACGGTGGGACGTGGCCGGATCGTGCGCGAGGGTTTGCGGGTCGCCCTCGCGGGACCGCCGAATGCGGGAAAATCCAGTCTTCTCAACGCCCTCGCGAAATCCGACGTGGCTATCGTCACCGACGAGCCGGGAACGACGCGCGACGTCCGCGAGGTGGCAATCGATTTGGGCGGGCAATTGGCCGTGCTTGTCGACATGGCCGGTCTGCGGGACACCGAGAGCAAGGCGGAGGCGGAAGGTGTCCGGCGGGCCATGACCGAAATCGTCCAAGCGGACCTGGTACTGTGGCTCGAGGCTCCGGACGTTCCGACGGTGGAGTTGCCGGAGGTGGGGGGACGGGTGCTATGGCGCATCGCCACCAAGGCCGATCTCAGGCCGCGCTGGTCCAGTCCAGGCGATGCCCTTTCGGCCAGGACCGGCGCGGGCCTGGACCAGTTCGTGAAGCGCCTGACCGATTTCGCCGCGACACAAACCGCGGGCGAGCCAGCATTGCTGAGCCGCGAGCGTGACCTCGCGGCTCTGCAGGCCGCGGCGGGCGCGACAAGAGAAGCGCAGCAGGTTCTGGCGCAGCCCGAACTCGCGGCCGAGGCACTGCGCCGCGCCGCGCATGCCCTGGAGCGCCTGCTGGGCGGCATGGACGCCGATTCGGTGCTCGACCGGCTGTTCAGCGCCTTTTGCATCGGCAAATGATTCACGTGAAACATCGGGCACCGGGCGAGGCGGTTGATTCACGTGAAACAATGGCCTAGAGCGTCCGCTTTCCGGAGAGACCGATGAGCGATTTCGGCGTCATTGTCGTTGGGGGCGGGCATGCCGGCTGCGAAGCCGCGGCGGCTTCAGCACGCCTTGGCGTTCCAACGGCGCTGATCACCCACAAATTCGCGACCATCGGCGAAATGAGCTGCAACCCGGCGATCGGCGGCCTGGGCAAGGGGCATCTGGTGCGCGAGATCGACGCGCTGGACGGGCTGATGGGACGGGTGGCGGATCTGGCTGGCATCCAGTTCCGGGTGCTCAACCGGCGCAAGGGCCCCGCCGTACGCGGCCCCCGCGCGCAGACCGACCGGCGGCTCTACCGGCAGGCGATGCAGGCGGCGATCACGGCTCAGCCGAACCTGAAAGTCATCGAGGGGGAAGTCGACGATCTGATCGTCGAGCAGGGTCGCGTTGGCGGCGTCGTGCTGCTCGACGGACGGCAAGTAGGGGCGAACGCGGTGGTTCTGACCACGGGCACGTTCCTGCGCGGCCTGATTCACCGCGGCGAAGAGACCATCCCGGCCGGCCGGGCAGGAGAGAAGCCGGTGCTGGGCCTGTCGAGGCGGCTCGAGGCGCTTGGCCTGAAACTGGGGCGGCTGAAGACGGGGACGCCGCCGCGCCTCGATGGAAAGACAATTGATTTCAGTGTGTTGGAAGAACAATTGGGCGATAATCCGCCCGAACCGTTCTCCTCTCTCAGTGCGGCGATCACCACGCCGCAGGTGAGTTGCTTCGTCACGCGCACCACCGCGGAAACCCACCGCATCATCGCCGACAACATCCATCGCTCGGCCATGTATTCAGGCCGCATCGGGAGCCGGGGGCCCCGTTACTGTCCCTCGGTCGAGGACAAGATTGTCCGTTTCGCGGACCGGGACAGCCATCAGATCTTCCTCGAGCCCGAGGGGCTGGACGACGACACCATCTATCCCAACGGCCTCTCGACCTCGTTGCCAATAGATGTGCAGGAAGCTTTCCTGCGTTCGATGCCGGGCCTGGACCAGGTCGAGATCGTTCGGCCGGGCTATGCCATCGAATATGACTATGTCGATCCGCGCGAACTGCGGGCAACGCTCGAGTTGAAGCGGCTGCCCGGCCTCTATTTGGCCGGACAAATCAACGGCACAACAGGTTATGAAGAGGCCGGAGCGCAGGGTCTTCTCGCCGGCGCCAATGCCGGATTTTCGGCAAGAGGGGAGGCGGCGCTGACGCTGTCACGCACGGAAAGCTATCTCGGCGTCATGGTCGACGACCTGGCGACTCGGGGTGTTTCCGAGCCCTATCGGATGTTCACGTCGCGGGCCGAGTTCCGCCTGCATCTGCGCAGCGACAACGCCGGCCAGCGGCTGACGCCGATCGGGCTGACACGCGGCCTGGTCGGCGAGCAGCGAGCCGGGCGCTTCGCCGCAAAACAACAGGCGCTGCGCGCCGGGCGGGCACTGCTCGACGGCTTGCGGATTTCGCCGACGGCGGCGCGCCGGGCAGGGCTCGCGGTCAATGCCGACGGTGTCGAACGGTCGGCCTTCGACTTGCTGTCCTATCCCGATGTCGACCCCCGCCACCTGGTGACGCTGTGGCCTGAAATCGGCGCGCTGGAGACGACCGTCCTCGAACAGATCCGGATCGATGCAAAATACGCGGTCTACCTGGACCGGCAAAGGGTCGATGTCGAAGCCGTGCGCCGCGACGAGGGCCGCCAAATCCCCGACTGGATGGACTACGAGGCGCTCGGCGGCCTGTCTATCGAAGTGCGCCAGAAACTCGCCAATGCCCGCCCGGCCACCATCGCGCAGGCCCAGGCCATCGACGGGGTGACGCCGGCGGCGATCACGCTCTTGCTCTCCGTCATGCGCCGCGGCGCCATGCGCAAAGCCGGCTGATGCCGTCCGAGGACGCGCTAGCTGCAGTTCGCCCCTACCTGCAATATGTGACGCGGCCGGCGAACGATTTCATTGCGGATCTGGAACGGTTTTCCGCAGTGTTGGCAAAATGGCAGCGCGTGCAGAATCTTGTTTCACGTGAAACACTGCCGCAAATCTGGATACGACATATTGCCGACAGCCTGCAAGTCCTTCCGTTATTGCGTTCCGAAGACAGCTCCTTTCTCGATCTCGGCAGCGGCGGCGGCTTTCCGGCCATTCCCCTGGCAATCGCGCTGAAAGGCGGCGGCCAACGCTTCCTTCTGGTTGAGCCGAATTCCAGAAAAGCGAGCTTTCTCAGGGCTATAGCACGTGAACTCGAACTGCCGGTCACCGTGGAGGCGCGGCGCAGCGAGGCGCTTGATCCGGGTGAAACCGGGGCGTTCGACATCATCACGTCGCGCGCCCTGGCGCCGCTCACCACCCTTTGTTCTCTCGCCGCGCCCTTCTTCGGCCCGCAAACCAGGGCAATTTTTCACAAGGGTCGGGAACATGTTGAAGAGCTGGCGGAATCGAGTGCGGTCTGGCACCATGACGTGCTAATAACCAAGAGCGCCACCGATCCGGATGGCGTGCTGATCGAACTCAAGAATTTGCGCTTGAGAACCAGGTAGTTAGCGGCAAGAAGCCGGGAGGCCGAATTGGCTCCGCGTATCCTTACTCTCGCCAATCAGAAAGGCGGGGTGGGCAAGACCACGACAGCGATCAACCTCGCCACGGCGCTGGCCGCCATCGGCGAGCGCGTGCTCATCGTCGATCTCGACCCGCAGGGCAATGCATCGACCGGGCTCGGAATCGCGCGCGCTGGCCGCGATGTCTCCAGCTATGACTTGCTGATCGGGGAGGCGCGCATCGCTCAGGCGGCGGTGATGACTTCGGTCCCCAACGTCGCGATCGTGCCTTCGACCATGGATCTGCTGGGCGTCGAACTCACCATCGCGCAGCACGCCGACCGCGCGTTCAGGCTCCGCGACGCCTTCCGGGCGATGGACGAACTGAGGATCAGCGGTCAGCCGGTCAGCTATGTGCTGGTCGATTGCCCGCCCTCGCTGAACCTGCTCACCGTCAATGCGCTGGTCGCCGCCGATGCGGTGCTGGTGCCGATGCAGTGTGAGTTCTTCGCGCTCGAAGGTTTGAGCCAACTACTTCAAACTATTGAACATATCCGCTCAACTCTCAATCCGCGGCTTTCTATTCAGGGCGTGGTGATGACGATGTTCGACAAGCGCAACAATCTGAGCGAACAGGTGCTGCAGGATGTGCGCAGCGAAATGGGCGATCTGGTTTACGACACCGTGATTCCGCGCAATGTGCGGCTTTCGGAAGCGCCGTCCTACGGGAAGCCAGCGCTGCTTTACGATCTCAAATGCGCCGGCAGCCAAGCCTATCTGCGCCTGGCGACAGAAGTCATCCGGCGGGAGCGGCGGTTGAATGCTGCCTGAGGAAAGACCAATGCAGGAAAAACCATCACGACTTGGCCGCGGCCTCGCCGCCCTGATCGGCGACATGGCGACGATGGAAGGGGCGCGAATCGCCGAGTCCTCCAATGGCGGCAAACGCCTACCGCTCGATTTCATCATCGCCAACCGCGCCAATCCGCGCCGGGACTTCGATCCGGATCAGCTGGAGGAACTGACCAGTTCCATCCGAGAGAAGGGCGTGATGCAGCCCCTGCTGGTGCGCCCGACCAATGACCCCAACATCTTCGAGATCATCGCTGGCGAGCGTCGCTGGCGGGCGGCGCAGCGCGCCGGCCTGCACGAGGTCCCGGTCATCGTTCGCGAGGTCGACGACAAGGAAGCGCTCGAGCTCGCCATCATCGAGAACGTGCAACGCGTCGACCTCAATCCGCTCGAAGAAGCGCATGGCTATGGTCAGCTCATCGATCAGTTCGACTACACGCAACAGGATCTGGCGCAGGTCATCGGCAAGAGCCGCTCGCACGTGGCCAATACGCTGCGGCTCCTGCGGCTGCCGCAGGACGTCCGCGACATGCTGGCCCGCGGTGAGTTGACCGCCGGCCATGCCCGTACCCTGATCACCGCCGAGGACCCGGCGGGCCTGGCACGCCGCATCGTCGGCGCCGGACTGTCGGTCCGCGAGGCCGAGGCCTTGAGCCAGCGCGGCAGTGCTCCGCGCAAGAGGCCCGCCAGCGAAGGCAGGGAAAAGGATTCCGACACGGCGGCGCTGGAAAAGCGACTATCCGATGCGCTGGGGCTTGCCGTGTCGATCGATCACAAGGACGAGGGCGGCCGCATTGAAATCCGCTACCGGACGCTCGAGCAGCTCGACGGCATTTGTTCCAAGCTCACCGGCTACGGCAATTAGAGCTTCCGTTTCACGTGCAACATCAGCGCTTTAGCGTTCCGCTGCCATCATGCAGACGGCCAGCAAGACCCGCCGGGTGACTGTTTCCTGGACGCCGTAGCGCTTGCGCGCGTCCCCGGCGGCGCCATGGAGACGCTCGCAGGCGAGCGCAAGCGCCTCGTCGCTCCACAGCCGCAATTGCTGCTCCAGGGCGGCCTTGCGTGAGAAATGCGGCTTGGGCTTTACCGTTTCCAGGACCTCTCGGGCCGATCGCCCGGCGTCCACCTCGGCGCGCCAGCGCCGCAAGGTGGAAAAGTGCTGCAACGCCGAAATCAGCAATTGCTGGGGATTGATCGCCGCCGCCAGGGCGCGATCGAGTGCTTCATCCAGGCGCGCGGCGTGTCCGGTGCCGGCGGCATCGACAATTTCATCCAGCACCAGGGCGGCGTTGTCGGCGCAAAGGGCAAGGACGTCGTCACGGGTCAGAACCTTGCTATCCTGCGCGAACAACAGCAGCTTTTCGAGCTCGCGCCGGGTGATCTCCCGGTCGTTGCCAAGGCTGTCCCGCAAGGTCGTCGCGACATCCGGGGCGGCGCGGACCCCTGCCTTGGAGAAGGTGTCGTTGATCAACCGCAGCAGCGTATCCTCACTGTCGGGATAGCAGGGTAGGGCGCGGCCGGCCTTCCCGGCTTCAACCAGCGCGCGCAAAGCGTCGCGCGGAGCGAGGTTGCCGGCCTCTAGAATGATGGCCGCACCGGATGGTTCGTCGATGAGCTCGGAGAGGGTCATCACCAAGGACTTGCCGGCGCCGCGAACACGCACCACCCGTTGCTCCCCGAACATGCAGACCGTCCTCGCCTCGACCGCGAGTCGGCCGGGGTCGGCATCCACGTCCGTTCCGTCGAGGGTCACCAGATTCATGGAGCCTGCATCGCCGCCGGCAAATTGCCGGGTCAGCTTCTGGGCCACTTCCCTCACAAGGCCCGCGTCGGGCCCGTACACCAGGAACACGCCCTCGGAAATGTCGGGCCGGTTGACGAACCGCTCGACCTCGTGCGCCTTGAGCGCCGTCATTGCCCTGAGCTGAACGCGGACTGCCGGACCGGCGTCGCCAAAGCCGCCAGAATGCTCAGGCGCACGGTTTCCCCCGCCGCGCGGGCGGCGCGCTCCTCCGCATCCCCATAGGCGGCGCTGTCCGCCAGCACTTGCCCGCTGGTCGTGTCGAGCGCGCTGGCCGACCGGCTGCCGGACGCAACCACACGCCCACCGGCAATCACGGGGTAGGAGACGCTGACGGTGACTTCGCGCTGGGTCGCCGGTTTGGCCGTGCCGGTGCGGGTAACGGCCCGGCTGGCGGCGCCCGAAGAAATAGTGACCAGCGGCGCGTCCGGACGCTGCGACTTGCCCAGTTTGAGCGCGAGATCCTGGATGATGATCTGGTCGAGGCGGGTTGCGGGCTTTGCATAAGCGAATTCGAGCCGCTGCAGCGAGACGCCGTATTCGCCATAAACCGGGGTGAAGGTACAGCCGGCCAAGCCAAGGCCTCCGCACGAAAGCGCGAGGATAATCAAACCGCTGCGCAGGGCCGGGCTAGATGACCACATTGACGATCCTATCGGGTACGATGATCAGCTTTTTCGGCGCGTTCCCGGCAAGCATGCGGCTAACCGCCTCGAGAGACAAGACCTCTTTCTCGACCAGTTCGCGGGGAGCTCCAATCGGAAGAACGACTTCCCCGCGGCGCTTGCCATTGATCTGGACAGGCACGACGACGGTGGAGTCGATCAGCAGCGCCGGATCGGCCTCCGGCCACGGGGCGTCGGCGACAAGTCCCTTCATACCCAGCGCCGACCAACAGCTCTCAGCCAGGTGCGGCATCATTGGCGCGATGAGTTGGATCAGCCGCTCCACACCCTCGCGAAGGGCCGAAATGTGCGCGCCGGCGCCGGAGACCGAAGTCTGGAGCGTCTCCTCGCTGGCGAGCCTGGCAAGCGAGTTTGTCAGCTCATAGATCTGGGCGACCGCGCGATTGAACCTCAGGCCCTCGATGTCCTCGGCGACGCGGGCAACGGCGCGGTGGGTGACCTTGCGGTATTCCGCAAACGCCTCATCCACCAGAGCGGCGGCCGGGATGGGAGCCGGGAACTGCTCGAAGACGCCGATGGCGTCGTTGACCAGCTTCCAGATCCGCTGCAAGAACCGGCTGGCGCCCTCGATCCCGGCCTCGGTCCATTGCACGTCGCGCTCGGGCGGAGAATCCGACAGCATGAACCAGCGTGCCGTGTCGGCGCCGTAGGTGGCAACGATCTCGTCAGGGTCGACGACGTTCTTCCTGGACTTGCTCATTTTTTCGATGGAGCCGACCGCGACCGGATGTCCGGTCGCAACATGGCGGGCGCGGCGCGCCTCCCCCACGGTTTCGACCACCACCTCTTCGGGCGCCAACCAATCGCCGTTCCGGGCGCGATAGGTCTCATGCGTCACCATGCCCTGGGTGAAGAGGCCCTTGAACGGCTCCTCGACTGCGAGGTGGCCGGTCTTCTTCATGGCCCGGGCGAAGAACCGCGAATAGAGAAGGTGCAATATAGCATGTTCTACGCCGCCGATATACTGATCGACCGGCAGCCAGGCATTGGCCGCGGCGGGGTCGGTCGGGGTTTCGGCGTCGGGGGCGGTGAAGCGGGCGAAGTACCAGGACGAATCGACGAACGTGTCCATGGTGTCGGTTTCGCGCTGCGCTGCGCGGCTGCATTGGGGGCAGACGACATGCTTCCAGGTCGGATGGTGATCGAGCGCATTGCCGGGCTTGTCGACCGGAATATCCTCCGGCAGTTTGACCGGCAGATCCTTTTGCGGCACCGGCACGGTGCCGCAGACCTCGCAATGGATCACCGGGATCGGGCAGCCCCAATAGCGCTGGCGCGAAATGCCCCAGTCGCGCAGCCGGTAGTTGACCTCGACCACCCCCTGCGGCCGGTTGTCGACCGTGCGGGCGCCGAAATGGGTGGCGACGGCGCGCTTGGCCGCCTCGATCGGCAGCCCGTCGAGGAAACCAGAATGGTAGATGCTGCCGGGACCGGTATAGGCCTCGCCGGCGATCTCGAAATGCCGCGGATCGGCGCTATCGGGCAGCACCACCGGGATCACCGGCAGGCCGTAGCGGCGGGCGAATTCGAGATCGCGCTGATCGTGCGCGGGGCAGCCGAAAATGGCGCCGGTGCCGTAGTCCATGAGCACAAAATTGGCGATATAGACGGGCAGCACCTCGCCGTCCCTGACCGGATGTTTGACGTGCAGCCCGCTGAAATGGCCCAGTTTCTCGGCCTTTTCCAGCGTCTCGGTGGCGGTACCCTGGCGCCGGAATTCGGCGATGAACTCGGCGAGTTCTTCGTCCCTGGCGGCCAGACGTTCGGCGAGCGGATGATCGGGCGACAGGGCGATGAAGCTCGCCCCGAAAATGGTATCGGGCCGGGTGGTGAAGACCTCGATGTTCTGCTGGCCGGCATACGCATCAGCCACCAGTTCGAACAGCAGCCGCAGCCCCTCGGACTTGCCGATCCAGTTGCGCTGCATGATCCGCACCTTTTCGGGCCACCCGTCCAGCCCGTCCAGCCCTGCCAGTAGCTCCTCGGAATAATCGGAGATCCTGAGGAACCACTGGGTCAGCTCGCGCTGCTCCACCGGCGCGCCGGAACGCCAGGCACGCCCGTCGATTACCTGCTCGTTGGCGAGCACGGTCATGTCGACCGGATCCCAATTGACCTTGGATTTCTTGCGCGTCACCAGACCGGCCTCGAGGAAGTCGAGGAACAGTTTCTGTTGCTGGTGGTAATAGTCGACGTCGCAAGTGGCGAACTCGCGCGTCCAGTCGATTGAAAGCCCGATCGCCTTCAATTGCTTGCGCATCGCCGCGATATTGGCATAGGTCCAGTCGCGGGCCGGCACCTTGTTCTGCATGGCGGCATTTTCAGCCGGCAGGCCGAAGGCGTCCCAGCCCATGGGGTGCAGCACGTTCTTGCCGCGGGCGCGCATGTAGCGGGCCAGCACATCGCCCATGGTGTAGTTGCGTACATGGCCCATATGGATGCGGCCGGACGGATAGGGGAACATTTCGAGGACGTAGTAGCGCTCGCGCGGGTCGTCGTTGCGCACGACGAAGGACTGCCGCTCCTCCCACAGCTTCTGCCAGCGGGGTTCCTCAACGCGCGGATTGTAGCGTTCAACGCTTCTGGCGGTCACTTCTTCGACGTCCTCGGGGGCTAGGGAACAATTGCGTTGCCGGGGAAATTTGGATAGCGGACCATCATCAGAAAAGCCTTTTGTGGTCAACAGAAAGCTGGGATTCGTGGGCGAGAGCGTAGCCAGTGCCGCAGAGCAACTCGAATCGATCCGTGCCCGCATGGAGCGGGCGCGCCGCCGCTTCGGTCCGCCACCGGAACGGGTCGAGCTGGTGGCGGTGAGCAAAACCTTCGATGCGGCGGCGATCCGGCCGTTCCTCGAGGCAGGGCAGCGCGTGTTCGGGGAGAACCGCGTCCAGGAGGCCAAGGAAAAGTGGCCGGGCCTCAGGGCCGAGTTTCCCGACGTGCGATTGCACCTGATCGGCCCATTGCAGACCACCAAGGCGCGCGAGGCGGTCTCCCTGTTCGATGTTATCGAGACGGTGGACCGCGACAGGCTCGCCGGCGTGCTGCGGGCGGAAATGAGGCGCGCGCAAAGGGAGTTGCCGGTGTTCGTTCAGGTCAATATTGGCGGCGAACCGCAAAAGGCCGGGATCGCACCCGTCGAGGCGGTGGCGTTCGCCGGCCGCTGCCGGGCCGAGCACGGGCTCGATGTGGCGGGGCTGATGTGCATCCCGCCCGAGGGCGTGCCGCCCGGCCCCTATTTCGCGCATCTGGCGGTATTGGGGCGCGAGGCGGGGGTAGAACAGCTGTCGAAGGGGATGAGCGGGGATTTCGAGATCGCGATCGCAATGGGCGCGACGCATGTGCGGGTGGGCAGCGCGCTGTTCGGGGCACGAGGGCAGGGTGGACGCGGGACCGTCAATCCTATGATGTCATAGGACCTGCAATTCATCGGCCAGAGGAGCCTTTGATGCGGCCGAGGCACGGCGAACACTTCGGTAAAATCCATCACCACCGGGCTGACGCCCAGTTCGGCGAAGATCCCGGTCTGGAGAAGACTCGAACTTCCAGCCCTCCAATCCTCGATGCCGTCGAGCGGCTTCTTCGAAGCGAGGCTTTCATGGCCATAGACGTTCCAGCCAATGAGCTGCATGCCGAAGGAATTGTAGAGGTTGCTGGCCTGCTCGAGGCCACCGCCGAAATACAGCCAAGAATAACATTCCCACGGCGTGGAATAGCCGCCCATGACGTCGCCCACGAACTGGAAGGCGGGGTTCTTGCCGGTCTGGTAGGAGGCGCCCGTCATGTCGCTATCGACGATGCCCGAAATCGCGGCATCGAAGGTCTCAGCGGTCGGCACGACCGATGAGGGTTAGAACATCAAGATGTCGAGCCGGCCATTCGCCATGGTCTCGACGTCCTCCACGAACATTGAGTCTTCCCCCTGCTGGCCAAGACTTCGTCCATTACCCCGAGGGGGAAACTTCGCGTCGTCTCCTTCAGACGACCGGCACTCGAACACAGGGACATACGGCATCACGGTGGCGGGCGCGAAGCGGCCGAGGACCGATTTCACGTGTGCCAGGCCGGAAACGCCGATCGAACGAGGCGACTTTTCGATCGTCTCCGGCCCGACAAAGCTGGTGGAAACGTTTGCGGCCAGCAGCTGAGGCTTGATACGGGCACGGCGGCGGGGCGGGACACGATACCGCCGGCCACTTCTATTTCACGGCGGCCTCGTCCGCTTGGGCGACGACGTTCTCCACGTAGAGTTCATGCATGTTCGCCGCCAGCTCGTAGCAATAGAGGATCTCCGCCGCGTCAGGGTCGTAGTAGGCATTCGCCTCTCCGCAGAGAGCGGCGCGGAAGGTCACGGGCCGGGGCAGGACGAAGCTGGCGACGACCAGTTCGGCCGCCTTTTCCAGCACCCGGCGATCCTGCAGTTCGGCGGCGAAATCGGCGAAGTCGCCGGCCTCCTCGTAGGAGATCGAAATGCCGGCGCCGGCCGCATCGGCGGCGAAATGAGGTTCGAGCAGGGTAGTCCAGGAATTGGCCGCCTGCTGGTAGGTGAAGGCGCAGGATTCCTGCCGCTCCTTGTCGATCTCGTAGATGTCGGCGGTCTCGCCGAACTCCTTCTGGTTGAACCCCACCATCATGCAGACCATGGCGTAGGCACGCTGGATGTCAAGGCTGTGCTCATCGTAAAAGGAGAGGTCATCCAGGCCTTCGCCGGTAGATTTGACAGCATTGAAATACCAGCCGTCGGCGCTGTCGATCAGCGTGTTGAAGGATTCGATCTCGTCGCTCGCGTCGTTGAGCAGCAGGATCACCGCGAGAGCATCGGCGGCGTCCTCTTCCTTGCCCAGAACCGGCAGGCCCAGTTCCCCCACCAGGAGATGGCCGATCTCGTGAAACAGGGTGAACGCCGCATCGTGCATGGCAAAATCCATGGCCTCGGCGGCTTGCTCGTCGGTCAATTCCTGGCCTGTCGCCGGAGCCGCAAAGGCGGCGCAACAGATCAGGCCGGCCAGCGCGGCCCGCGGGAAAGTCATAGTGGTTGCTCCATGAAACAAGAGTGCTTCGCCGAACCGGCCGTCCGCGACCACGCTAGCTCGAAGCGCGATCTGGTGGAAGTCCCCTCGACGGGAAGCCGGCGGGGTGAACCAAAGCGCGGGACATGAGTTCCTCCCGGGTGGCCGAACCAGCCGCGTCACAGGAGGATCTGGAGCGCGCTCCCTGATCCGGTACGGCCTGCGCCCGGGGATTTCCATCGGGACGGCGATTCGCGGTCGCGGGTGAGACGATGCGGCCGCAGTCAGGCCGGCGTCCTGCGCGGGCTTTCGACGAGCTGCATGCACAAAGGGCTGCACCGAGACCTGGAACAATGCCGACAAGACCTGGGATTGCCCATGTCATGGCTTGGTCTATGAGGCCAATGGCGCGGTCATCCACGGTCCAACGCGAAAACCGCCGCCGCCACGGGTGGTCTGACCATGTCAGCGGGCCAGAAAATGAAACTTTCCCTTGTCAAATCGCGTTTCCAGTTTTGTAACGTGCTTGTGATTGGCAGGGGTCAGGTGCCGGTTCTTAACTAGCACGTGCCGCTTCGGCCGGGGACGCAACATGAACAAGAGACGGATTTTTCTGGTCGATGACGATGCGGAGCTGCGCAAGACGCTGGTCGATCAATTGGCCCATTACCGTGAATTCGACGTCATCGAGGCCGGCACGGCCAACGAGGCGCTGGCCAAGGTGCGCGAAACCAATACGGACCTGATGCTGCTCGACGTCGGGCTGCCGGACATGGACGGGCGCGAGGCGGTCAAGATCCTCCGCAGCAAGGGGTTCAAGAGCCCGATCGTGATGCTCACCGGTCACGATTCGGATGCCGACGAAATCCTGGGGCTCGAATCGGGCGCCAACGACTAC
>JAUXUM010000036.1 GCA_030680995.1 Devosia sp. | reverse complement strand
TCATGCGGATGCCGATCTGAGGACGAGCGGGACAATGACCGGGGCAGACGCTCTAGACGTGGCGCGCGAAGGCATCTGGGTGCTGATCTTGGTATCGTCGCCAATGATGATCGTGGGGTTGGTGGTGGGCATCATCATCGCGCTCTTCCAGGCGTTGACCCAGATCCAGGAAATGACCCTGGTCTTCGTGCCCAAGATCATCGCCATCTTCGTGACGCTGCTGCTCTCGCTGCCATTCATGGGTGCCACCATGTCGGGCTACATGATGCGGCTCGCCGACATGATCGTGACCGGAGGCTAGATGGTTAGCCTCAACTGGCTGCCCGAAACGGCCTATCTTTATCTCCTGCTGTTCGCGCGCGTGGGCACCATGCTGATGCTCATCCCCGCACTCGGCGAGCAGATCATTCCAGCCCGGATGCGGCTGAGCTTCGCGCTCATCTTCAGCCTCGTACTCTATCCGATGATCACGCCGTCACTACCGCGCCTTCCGGCGGATATGGCGGACGTAATCCTGCTGCTGCTGCACGAACTGGTCATCGGGCTGATCCTGGGCGGCATCATGCGGCTGGTGGTGATGAGCACCCAGATCGCGGGGTCGGTGATCGCCTTCCAATCGGGGCTCAGCGTCGCCCAGGCGGCGGATCCGACCAATGGCGGCATTCAGGGCGCCATTATCGGCAGTTTCCTGTCGTTTTTGGGCATTACGCTGATTTTCACGACCGATCTGCACCACGTGGCGCTGGCGGCGGTCCACGACAGCTACATGATCTTCTCGCCGACCGACCCCTTGATGTTCGGAGATGCCGCGGAGATGGCGATCCAGACCATCGCCGGCGCATTCGTCATCGGCGTACAGATGTCGGCGCCGTTCATCGTCTTCGGTCTCGTCTTTTATCTGGGCATGGGAATCCTGGCGCGGATGATGCCGCAATTGCAGATCTTCTTCATCGCGATGCCGGCCACCATCTCGATCGGGCTTATCCTCCTGGCGCTCCTGCTCTCGATGATGATGGGCTGGTATCTGCTGCATTTCGAGGGTGCGCTTGCGACGCTCCGGGGCGCCTAGCCCGTGAGCAGCGAAGCCCCGGAAAAGTCGTCCAAGACCGAAGATCCCTCGCAAAAAAAGCTCGAAGACGCCCATAAGAAGGGCGATGTCGCCAAGAGCCAGGAGGTCACCACCTGGTTCATGCTGTCCGGCTCGGCGCTCATCTTCGCGATGATGGCGGTGCCGACAAGTTCGGGCCTGATGCAGCGCCTCAAATCCCTGATGGCCAACGCCGATCGCTTCGAGGTCGGCGGTTCCGGCTTTGGTGCTTTTTTCAACCAGCTTGCCGCTTCTATCCTCCTCGTCGCGCTGATCCCGCTGCTGGTGCTGGCGGGCTTTGCCGTTGCCGCGAATCTGGTGCAGCACAAGCCGCTGCTGTCGATTGATCCGATCACGCCGAAACTGTCCAAGATTTCGCCGGTGGCGGGCTTCAAGCGGCTGTTCTCGACCGAGGCGCTGGTCAACTTCGGCAAGGGCCTGTTCAAGATCGGCATCGTCAGCGCGGTGCTCTGGTTCGTGCTGAGCCCCGAGATCAGCCGGCTGGAGGCGATGGTCAGTGCCGATCCGGCACTGATCCTCGCCCAGTTCCTGGCAATCAGCCTCAAGATATTCGGTGCGGTAATCGCCGTCGTCACCGTCATGGCCGTCGCCGATTACGTCTATCAGCGCAATCGCTGGTGGGAACGGCAGAAGATGACGGTGCAGGAAACGCGCGACGAATACAAGCAGATGGAGGGCGATCCCAAGGTCAAGGGCCGCATCCGGGCGATCCGCAACGAGCGGAGCCGCAAGCGCATGATGGCGTCGGTGCCTCAAGCCACCGTGGTCATCACCAACCCGACCCATTTCGCGGTGGCGCTCAAATACGATCGCTCCATGTCGGCCCCGCTCTGCCTCGCCAAGGGCGTCGACGCAGTGGCAATACGCATTCGCGCCGTCGCGAATGAGCACGATGTGCCGATCGTCGAGAACCCGCCGCTGGCGCGGGCGCTGTTCGCCAGCGTCGAGGTGGATCAGACCATTCCGGCAGAGCATTTCAAGGCGGTGGCACAGGTCATCGGCTTCGTCATGCGCCTCAGGGACAAACCGAAGTGGAGGGCGTAGCGGCCCAACTGCCACATGCAAGAAATGGCGCCGGGCGAACGCCGCGGTGCGGAAGCCTCATGCGCCGGGGAAAACGCGCTTCCGGCTACCCGCTGGGTTGCCCATTTGCTAGACGTGGCCAGAGCGGCAGATTCGCTGCGGTTTCATTGTCCGGAGCACGACGACGCTAGATGGCAACAACGCCACTCGACGAGGACAACTATCCCGACCCGCTGGTGAGCCGACCGCGCAGCGCCGCCGGGCTTTGGCGCGTGTTGGCGCTGGCCGCCTTCTTCATCGTCGTCGCCTTCGCGCTCTCAACCTTGGGCGACACCATTCCCCCCGACCTCATCCTGGTCTTCCTGGGCGTGCTTGCGGTCGTCGGTGTCTTCTGCCTCTTTGCGGTGGCGGCGGGACTCTTTCGCTTTGCTGCCAGCGACGAGACGCGAACCGTGTCCCGCGCCATTGTCGACAGCCTGCCGTTCGGTGCTGTCGTGACCGACCGCGAGGGCCGCATCTCCTACGTCAATGCCCAGTACGGCAGCTTTGCCGGCGGCATCACCGATGGGGTGCCGGTCGGTGTGCCGCGGCTTTTTGCGGGGCGACCCGAGGCGAGCGAGGCGCTGTACCGGCTCAGCCGAGCGGCCAGGGACGGGCGGCCGGCGACGGAGGACATCCGGCTGATCGGAGGCTTGGGCGGAGCGCTGGGGGGCGCCGCCAAGCCCTTCTGGTATCGGGTCAGCGTCCGCGCGTTGCCCGAGGTCGAGGGGGCCGGAAAACCGCTGGTGCTGTGGTCGGTCGAAGAGATCACCCGCGACCGCGAGCGGCAGGACAATGCCTTCCTCGAACTGCAGCGTGCCATCGACTATCTCGACCACGCGCCCGCGGGCTTCTTTTCTGCCGACGCCAAGGGCCGCATCCAGTATCTCAACTCGACGCTGGCGGACTGGCTGGGCCACGATCTCGCCGAATTTGAATCCGACGCCATCCGGCTCGATGACATTGTACGCGGCGACGGCGCCAGCCTGTTGATGCGCGGGCGCAGCGACGGGGAAATCCGCACCGAGGTCATCGACATCGATCTGGTCGGCCGCAACGGCACCAGCTTCCCGGTGCGCCTGCTGCATCGGGCGGCGCGGCTCGCTGACGGCGAATTGGGCGAGACCCGCACCCTGGTGCTCGACCGGCGCAGCGGCTCCGGTCACGAGGAGGCGCTGCGCGCGTCCGAAGTGCGGTTCTCGCGCTTTTTCAACGACACGCCTTTCGCTATCGCCACTCTGGACAAGGCCGGGCGGATCATCCGCACCAACGCGCCTTTCAGCCGTATCTTCGGCTGGTCGGAGGGTGAGAAAAGTCTGGAAATGCAGCCGATGGACGGGCTCATCTCCGAGGTCAGCCGCGAAAAATTCGCAAAGGCGATCGAGGCCGCGATTGCACACCGCTCCGAGATCGAGCCGGTCGACGCGCTGCTGTCCCGCGAAGGCGATCATGCGGTGCGGCTTTACGTGTCGGGCTCGGAGGAGAGCGAAGGTTCGCCCGAGCGCGTCAATGTCTACGCCCTGGACATGACCGAACAGCGCAAGCTCGAAGCCCAGTTCGCGCAGGGCCAGAAGATGCAGGCAGTGGGGCAACTGGCCGGCGGCGTCGCTCATGATTTCAACAATGTGCTGACCGCGATCATCGGGTTTTCCGATCTCCTGCTCTTGAAGCACAAGCCGGGCGATCCGTCGTTCTCGGACCTGATGTCGATCAAGAACAGCGCCAATCGGGCTGCGGGCCTCACCCGCCAACTCCTCGCCTTCTCACGCCGGCAGACGTTGCGCCCGCAGATTCTTGAAGTGCCAATCCATATCGACGATCTCACAGTGCTCCTCAAGCGCCTGATCGGCGAGCAGACCACGCTCCAAGTCGATCACGGGCAGGGGATCTGGCCGGTGAAGGCCGATCTCGTGCAGCTCGAACAGGTGGTGGTCAATCTGGTGGTCAATGCGCGCGATGCCATGCCCACCGGCGGCTCGATCACGCTACGGACCAGGAACGTCACCGAGGCCGAGGCCGCGGGGATGACCTACACCGGGATGCCGCCGGCGGACTATGTGTTGATCGAAGTCGAGGACACGGGCACAGGCATGCCGCCCGAGATTGTGGAAAAGATATTTGAGCCGTTCTTTTCCACCAAGGAACTGGGCAAGGGCACCGGCCTGGGGCTGTCGACCGTCTACGGCATCATCAAGCAGACAGGCGGCTTCATCTATCCGGAGTCGGTGGTCGGCAAGGGCACGGTTTTCAGGATATTTCTGCCCCGCCACGTGGCGGCCGAAGGCGAGGTGGCGGCCAAGCCGGTTGCCGCTCCGGTAAAGGATTTGACCGGGCACGAACGCATCCTGCTGGTCGAGGACGAAGACTCGGTGCGCTCGTTCTCGGCCCGGGCGCTGCGCACCACCGGCTATGAGGTGTTCGAAGCCGATTCCGGCGAACAGGCGCTCGAGGTGCTCGACGAGATCGACCACGAGATCGATCTGATGATCTCGGACGTGGTGATGCCGGAAATGGATGGGCCGGCGCTGCTGCTCAAGGTGCGCGAGCGGCTTCCCGATCTCAAGGTCATCTTCGTTTCCGGCTATGCTGAGGAAAGCGTCCGCCAGGACATCGCCGACGATCAGAGCGTGGAATTCCTCGCCAAGCCCTATTCGCTCGACCAGATCAACTCCAAGGTCAAGGAAGTGCTGGGGAAGGTGGGCGGAGACGATGCGGGGACTTAGGGAGCCAAGTCACCGCACGACAAATGTGTTGCTATGCAACACAAGTGTTGTATTTTGGCGGATGATGGGCGCCCAGTTCAAGCGCTGGCTCGCCAAGCAGGGCTGCACGTTCGAGCCTGGCAAAGGCGGGCACTTGAAAGTGCGGCGCGGCGATTGGAAATCCGTTCTGCCGATGCACGGCAGTGGCAAGGAGTTGAAGCTCGCGCTGGTCAACGGAATCAAGAAGGATTGGGGGCTTCGCTGATGCGGTATGCGGTCGATCTCATTCCCGATGAGGAAGTGATATTGGTGGAATGCCCCGACATACCGGGCGTCCACACATTCGGCGACGATGAGGAAGAGGCACTTCGTCACGCTCGCGACGCTATCGAATCGATGATCGAAATGATGATTGCAGATCGTCAGCCGGTCCCGCTCCCCCGAGCGCGCCGAAAGCACTACGTCGACCTGCCGGCCATTATCGAAGCGAAGATTTCCCTGCATGGCCTGATGCTCGCGCAAAAGCTGCGCAAGGCCGATCTCGTCCGGCTGCTGGGCTGGAGGCCGACGCAGGTGGACCGCCTGCTCGACCTGCGCCATGCCTCCCGGCTCGATCAGCTCGAACAAGCCTTCCGCGTCCTCGGCAAGCGCCTCGAGATCGGCGTCAAAGACGCGGCCTGACCATGTCTCTGGTTCTGCGGCTGTCCTATAACCTCGCGATTGGCGCCGAGCACATCAGGAATTAACCTCAAGGCGATCCATGCACGTGAGGGGGTGTATCTGGGGCGGTTCAGTGACTGGACCGGGCGGAGTTTTGGGTGGATTTGCCTTTGACTTAGGGGGAGCAGCCCCTACGGGATTTGTTCCCCGCTGCGTGAAGATTGGAGAGCCTAAGGGAAAGTATAGGTGACGTGGCGCAACCTCATGCTGTGCTGACCGAGACATCGTCATGCAGCCCAGCGGCTAAGCCACCTTCCCATTCGGCAGTGGCGTTCCCGGTGCCAAGAGCTTGGCATCCGCCAATGCTTCCCAGAGCCCGTCCGGAATGTCGGTGTTCCACCAGTCGAGAATGCCATCCAGCTCCCCGGGCGATTTGGGGCCGGGCAGCACATTGCAGACGGCGGGGTGGGTCAGCGGGAAGTGCAGCGCTGCGGCGGGCAGCGGCACGTTGAAATCCTTGCACACGCCTTCGATCTGGCGCACTCGAGCCAGGATGGTCTCGGGCGCCTTGGCGTAGTTCCAGGTCGAGCCGCCGACCAGAATGCCCGAATTGAACGGCCCGCCGATGACCACCGAAGCCTTGCGCCTGACGCAGGTGGTCAGGAACGGGTCGAGCGAGGTCTGTTCGAGCAGCGTGTAGCGGCCAGCGAGCAGGAACACGTCCCAGTCGCCGAGCTCGAAGGCGTCCATCAGCACTTCCCACTCGTTGACGCCCAGCCCGATCGCCGAGATCAGGCCCTGGCGCTTGAGTTCGTTGAGGGCCTTGTAGCCGCCGGTTTCGAGCTGCCTCCACAAGGGCTTGTTGCCTTCGACGCCATGGGTCATCGCGCCGATGTCGTGGACATAGAGGATGTCGACCTTGGGCAACCCCAGCCGCTGCAGGCTGTCCTCGAAGGAGCGCATGATGGCGTCGTAGGAATAGTCGTAGACCTGTTCGAAGGGAAAGGGATTGACCCAGTTGTGTTCGTACTTGCGCTCGGCGTCCGTGCGCACCGGCTTCAGTAGCCGTCCGACCTTGGTCGAGAGCACGGTGCCCTGCTGGTGGAAGCGCAGCGCATCGCCGACCAGATGCTCGGAACGGCCGAAGCCGTATTGCGGCG
>JAUXUM010000035.1 GCA_030680995.1 Devosia sp. | reverse complement strand
CTCACGCGCCCCGGGTACCGGGATTTTCGGCCGTGGAGCCCAAGCAGCCGGCGAGCGGCGCTGGGTCATGGCGGGGCGCCGACGGCTCCCCTCCCCAGCGCCTGCTCCCGATCAGGTCAGGCTCATGCGCAGCCCGGGCGGAGACGACTCCCCATCCCCCGGTTGTCCCGCGCCAAGCCGTTCGTCGCGACTTCGCCCGTATCGGCGCGGAATGGGGGGAGTCTACAGGGCGTGGAGAGGGCGGGGATAAGTATCGGAGGGGCGGGCAGTTGTGCCGACCGAGGTCGCCGCGACTTCCCGGACCCGCCACCCACACCGGCCGTCATCCCGATGAACGTCGGGAGGTGGACCCAGTACTCACCGGCTTTGCCGCTCGAGCCGCGCGAACGCCGCTTGCCGCACGCAATACCGGGCCCCGGCTTGCGCCGGGGTGACGGTCCGCGAGCAGGGCAGAATTCGGTGGCCCGCGGCTGCCACCGCGAGCGCCGCCGCCGGGTCCACCGGCACTCGCTGACGCCCGGCCGGGGGATGACGCCGGCGGGTGGGAGGGAGAACCCGACCGAGAGCTCCCGGCTATCGCACCATCTCCACCGGCGTCATGGCCGCGCAAGCGGGTGGGGAGCACCGGCCGTTATGCCGCATCGCCCGACAATATCCGAACCAGCGCCTCGCGGGTTGCCGGCGGGTCGATCTGTCGCGGCAACCAGACGTGCATGTCGAGGAAATAGCCGGTCAGCGCAAAGGCCGCCGCGATATCGTCCGGGCCGGCGACCGCACCCTCCCCGATGAGGAAGGGTGGCAATTCGAGCAGCCGGCCAAGATAGGGGGCGGCCGCGGCGAGGCTCACCGCCCTGCCCGACTTGGGCGACACGTGGGTGAGGTTCTCGGTGACCCCGGTCGCCGCGCAGCTCGAAAGGTCGAGGCCGAAGCCGAGTTCGTCGAGCAGGGTGAGCTCGAAGCTGGCAAGGGTCGCCCCGAGTTCGAGCGTTGATTTCTCGCCTTCCAGGGCGTGTACCGCCAGACCCAGCAAGCGATCGTGCGGATCGCGTTCGGGCAGGAGGCGCAGGTGATCGCAGAGCAGTTGGCTGGCATAGAGTTTTGTGCGGTCGGCGATGAATTCGGCGGCGCGGCCGCGGATCAGTTCGATTGCAAAGGTGCCCAGATGCTCCTCCAGCCGGGCGCGCCAGGTGAGCTGCACCAGATTGCCGGGCTGCAGCGTTGCCGACAGTTTCGACGACCTGCCCCCCCGGACCAGGCCGAGGTGCCGGCCGCGGCCTTCCACCATGACCTCGGCGATGACGCTGGTCTCGCCGTGGCGGCGCACGCCGATGATGAGGCCTTCGCCCGTCCATTCCATGAGTTAGCGCGGATACTCCAGGCCCATCTCGCGGTAGCGCTCGGGGTCATCGCCCCACTTCTCACGCACCTTCACGAACAGGAAGAGGTGAACCTTGGTGTCGAAGATGTCCATGAGCTCGGCCCGGGATTCGGCGCCGATCGCCTTGATGGTCTGGCCGCCCGCCCCCAGCACGATCTTCTTGTGGGTATCGCGGGTGACGTAGATGACCTGGTCGATGCGGTACGAGCCATCCTTCTGGATGGTGAACTTTTCGGTCTCGACCGTCACGTTGTAGGGGATTTCGTCGTGGATGCGCAGGAACAGCTTTTCCCGTGTCACCTCGGATGCGGTGAGCGCGAGGGACAGGTCGGTGAGCTGATCCTCGGGGAAATGCCACGGTCCTGCCGGCACGCGCTTGGCCGACCAATCGAGGAAATCCTTTACGCCGTCGCCCTTGAGGGCCGAGATCATGAAGGTCTGCTCGAAACTCAGGCGGGCATTTAGGTTCCCGGACAACGCTAGGAGCTTCTCGCGTTTGATGAGATCGACCTTGTTGAGGATCAAGACCTTGGGATGGCGGATGGCCGCGAGACCTTCCAGCAGGGATTCAAGTTCCCCCGTTATCCCCCTTTCGGCATCGACGATAAGGGCGACGAAATCGGCATCTCCCGCCCCGGTCCAGGCGGCCTCCACCATGGCGCGGTCCAGCCGGCGCTTGGGCGCGAAGATGCCCGGGGTATCGATGAAGACGATCTGCGCTTCGTCCAGGGTGACGACGCCGCGGATCTGCGCCCGGGTGGTCTGCGCCTTGTGAGTAACTATCGACACCTTGGTGCCGACGAGCGAATTGAGCAGCGTGGATTTACCTGCATTCGGCGCGCCGACCAGGGCGACGAACCCGCAACGGGTATTTTCGGTTTGGGCGTTCATAGCGTCTCCCGCCAGACCTTTTCGCGGATGAGGAAGCGCTCCGCGGCCTTGTGCTCGGCCAGCTTCTTGGACGGGCCGGTTGCGGTGATGGCGTCGAATTTGCCAAGCTGCACCGAGATGGTGAATTCGGGCGCGTGGTCCGGTCCGGTCCGCTCGACCTCGACGTAGAACGGCGGTTCGAGACCCCTGCCCTGCGCCCATTCCTGCAGCGCCGTCTTGG
>JAUXUM010000017.1 GCA_030680995.1 Devosia sp. | reverse complement strand
TCCTTCATGCGGATTGCAAGAGTGCGAAGACCGCGCGCCGCCAGGAATGCGTCGTCGGGGGAAGCGCAGATGCCCATCAGGCGGTGGGTGCGGGAAAGCCGCGGCCAGACCCGTTCATTGGCCGATGCGGTTCCGAACATGGCATCCGAATGGCCGACAAACATCTTCGTTCCCGCATGCACCACGATGTCGGCGCCGAGCGCCAGCGGGTTGAAATAGAGCGGCGTCGCCCATGAATTGTCGACGATAAGCACGATGCTGCGCGCGTTGGCGACCTTTGCGATCGCCGGCAGGTCCTGCACCTCGAAGGTGAGCGACCCTGGGCTCTCGACAAAAATCGCCGCCGTTCGCTCGGTCACCAGATCGACGATTCCCGCGCCGATCCGCGGGTCGTAAAAGCGCGTCGTCACGCCCAGCCGCGTGAGCGTTTCGCTGCAGAACAGCCTCGTCGGTTCGTAGACGCTGTCGGTGACGAGCAACTCATCGCCCGCCGCCAGCACGGAGAGCAGCGCCGTCGAGACCGCGGAGAGTCCGGATGGCGCCAGCACCGTCCCCTTGGCCCCTTCCAACTCGCTTACCACCGCCTCGACCGCGCGCGTTGTCGGGTTTCCCGTCCGTCCGTAGCGATAGGGAAGATCGTGGTTGTCAAGATCGTCGATGGTCTTGAACAACACCGTCGAGCCGCGAAACACGGGCGTGTTGACGAAGCCGAAATGATCGCCGGTCTGGCGGCCGCCATGAGTCAAGATGGTTTCGGCCGATGGCTTGCGTTTGCCGTTCTCGTTATCCGCGCTCATGCATCCTCGCTCTGCCCAAAATGAGTCCAGATTTCGGCAATGAACAAAAAACAGTCAGGCTTGCTACCCCAGTTCGGCCATAGAGCTTGACGCAACCGTCAATTGCCGCTTCGATGCATACCAGCATCACTCCCGCCATCCAAGGCGGAGGTGCCGCCGGGGTAGGGCGATGCACGTCCTTGTCCGGGAATCACAGGGTCAGGAAACAAAAGGCAATAACGATGTCAAAAAAGATCATCTCTTTCGCTCTCGCGGCCACGCTCGGCCTGACAGCGACGACGGCCTATGCCGATATACTTTCGGACGTGAAGGCCAAGGGTTACCTCCAGTGCGGCGTAACCGGGGGCGTGGCCGGCTTCTCGGCGCCGGACTCCAGCAACAACTGGAGCGGTCTCGAGGTTGATTTCTGCCGCGCCATGGCGGCCGCCATATTCAACGATTCCGAGAAAGTGCGTTACACGCCGTTGACCTCGCAGGAACGCTTCACGGCTCTGTCGGCCGGTGAAATCGACATTTTGTCGCGTACCACGACCTGGACGATGAGCCGCGATACCCAGCTCGGCATTAACTTCGTCGGCACCATGTTTTATGACGGTCAAGGCTTCATGGTCCGCAAGGCCGACGGCATTGCTTCCGCCAAGGATCTTTCCGGCGCCGCCATCTGCATCGAATCCGGCACTACGACCGAGTTGAACGCGGCCGACTATTTTGCTGCCAACGGCATGGAGTTCAACGCCGTCGTCTTCGTCGACCAGGACGAAGTGGTGAAGGCCTATGAAGACGGGCGCTGCGACGTCTACACCACGGACAGTTCGGCTCTCGCTTCCGAGCGTTCGAAGTTCGCCAACCCGGACGACCACCTAATTCTGCCCGAGATCATCTCCAAGGAGCCGCTCGGCCCCGTGGTCCGTCAGGGTGACGATCTGTGGTTCAATATCGCCCGCTGGACTTACTTCGCGCTCCTTGAAGCCGAAGAACTCGGCGTGACCCAGGCCAATGTCGATGAGCAACTCGGCTCCGACAATCCGGCCATCAAGCGGCTGCTTGGTGTGGAAGGTGACTTTGGCACGCCCATCGGGCTGACGAAGGATTGGGCCTACCAGATCGTCAAGCATATCGGCAACTACGGTGAGTCCTACGAGCGCCACGTCGGCCCGAGCACGCCGATCGGCCTGGCCCGCGGTCTGAACGCGCTCTGGCGCGACGGTGGTATCCAGTACTCGCCGCCGATCCGCTAAGGCGGATTTGAGCCGGCGCCTTCGTGACTTTGTCCTGAGCCTGTTTTCAGGACGAAGCGGAGAGGGCGCCGGCATCCCACGTCTTGCAGACGGGCACCTTGTGCCCGCCTGCTTGGCTATTCCGTTGGGGCAGAGGACAACCCATCCATGGCAGCTATCGAGACTGAGCGGCAGGAGCCGCCTCGACCAGCCTTCTACAATGACCCGGTCGTCCGCGGTCTTTTTTACCAGTTCGTCGTCGGCGCGCTCGTCATCGCCTTCATCTTCTGGATAGTCCAGAACGCAGCGGTCAACCTTGCCGCGCAGAACAAGACCACCGGATTCGATTTTCTTTGGAAGACCGCCGGTTTCGGCATCAGCTTCTCGCTGTTCCCCTTCGATCGCACCTCCTTCTATTGGGAGGCTTTCCTTGTCGGCCTTACCAACACGCTGCTCGTTGCGGTCATAGGCGTCATCCTTGCCACACTTCTTGGCTTCACGATCGGCATCGCGCGGCTCTCCTCGAACTGGATCATCGCCCGCCTCGCGACTGTCTATATCGAGACGATCCGCAATATCCCGCTGCTGCTACAGCTCTTTTTCTGGTACTTCGCCGTGCTCAAGGCAATGCCGGCGGTCCGCGACTCCCTGGCACTTCCCTTCGACATGTTCATCAACCAGCGCGGCCTTTATGTGCCCAAACCGCTGCCCGATGAGCAGTTCTTCTGGGTCTACATCGCCCTCGCCCTCGCCCTGGCGGCTTCTGTGATGATTTCCCGCTGGGCCAAGCGCCAGCTGGAGGCGACCGGGCAGCGGTTTCCAGTCTTCATCGTCTCGGCCGCGATCATCGTTGGCCTGACGGCTGTGGTATGGATCGTGAGCGGGGCGAGCATGGACTTCGATCCCCCGGTGCTCAACCGCTTCAATTTCAGAGGTGGCATCGAGCTGCCGCCCGAGTTCGTCGCGCTGGCTTTTGGCCTTGTTATCTATACGGCCGCGTTCATCGCGGAAACGGTCCGTGGTGGTATTCTCGCCGTGAGCCACGGGCAGACCGAGGCTGCACAGTCGCTCGGCCTCAAGGACGGAGACCGCTTGCGGCTGGTGATCGTTCCGCAGGCCATGCGTGTGATCATTCCGCCGCTGACCAGCCAGTACCTCAACCTCACCAAGAACTCCTCTCTCGGCGCCGCCATCGGCTACCCCGAACTGGTCAATGTCTTTACGGGGACCACGCTCAACCAGACCGGCCGCGCCATCGAGGTCATCGCTCTCACCATGGCGGTCTATCTCACCTTCTCGCTGACCACCTCGGCGGTCATGAACTGGTACAATGCCCGCGTGGCGCTGGTGGAACGGTAGGAGAGCGCCATGTCCGAAACCGCATATGTCCGCACCGAAATGGTGCCTTCGCTACCGGCGCCGAGCCGGAGTTCCGGCTTCGTCGCCTGGCTGCGCAAGAATCTCTTCGCTTCCGTCGGCGATACGCTGCTCACTCTGGTGGGCGCCGCCTTTCTCATCTGGGCAATTCCGCCGCTCTACAGCTTCTTCATCGGCAATGCCGTCCCGCCCGGCGGCACCGTGGAGCAATGCCGGGTCGAGAGCGTCGGGGCCTGCTGGGCCTATATCGCCGCCAGGGTCAACTTCTTCATCTACGGGTTTTATCCGATCAGTGAATACTGGCGGCCCAACACCGTCTTCGCCCTCGGCGCGCTGCTGCTGATCCCGCTGCTCTGGCCGAGGATACCGTTCAAGCGCCTCAATGCGCTCCTGTTCTTCGTGGTGTTCCCGGTCGTCGTCTATGTGCTGCTCAATGGCGGCATGTTCGGCCTGCGGCCGGTCCCGACCGAGCAATGGGGCGGATTGCTGGTTACCCTCATCATCTCGCTGGTCGGCATCATCTGCTCCATCCCCCTGGGAATCCTGCTGGCGCTCGGACGCCAATCGAAGCTTCCGATCATCAAGACGCTCTGCGTGCTGTTTATCGAACTCTGGCGTGCGGTGCCGCTGATCACGGTGCTGTTCATGGCTTCGATCATGCTGCCGCTGTTCATGCCGCAGGGCATGACCGTCGACAAGCTGTTGCGCGCCCTTGTCGGGGTGACGCTGTTTTCCTCAGCCTATATGGCCGAGGTTATCCGGGGCGGCCTGCAAGCAATCGGTCGCGGGCAATACGAGGCCGGGGCCTCACTCGGGCTCAACTACTGGCAACGCATGGGTTTCATCGTGCTGCCCCAGGCGTTGAAGCACGTGATCCCCGGCATCGTGAACAACTTCATATCCTTGTTCAAGGATACCTCCCTGGTCTCGATCGTGGGCATCTTTGATCTGCTCAACACCATCCAGGCCGCCACCGCGGATATCAATTGGGCCGCACCGACCCAGGCAGTCACCGGTTATGTGTTCGCGGCTGCAGTCTATTGGGTATTCTGCTTCTCCATGTCCCGCTACTCGCTCTACATGGAGCGAAGGCTCAACACCGGTCACAAGAGGTAATCGTGAGTCAGGCTTCAGAGGCGGTCATTGACCGCGACATCGACCGTCACAACATGCAGGTCTCCTCGACCGACGTGGCGATCGAAATCATCAACATGAACAAATGGTTCGGCGATTTTCACGTCCTGCGCGACATCAATCTGCGCGTCATGAGCGGCGAGCGCATCGTCATCGCCGGCCCGTCCGGATCTGGGAAATCGACGCTGATCCGCTGCATTAACCGGCTCGAGGAACATCAGAAGGGCCAGCTGATCGTGCAGGGCACTGAACTCACCTCCGATCTCAAGCGGGTGGACGAAGTGCGTCGCGAGGTCGGCATGGTGTTCCAGCACTTCAACCTTTTCCCGCACTTGACCATCCTGCAGAACCTGACGCTGGCCCCCATCTGGGTGCGCGGCGTGCCCAAGGCCCAGGCCGAAGAAATGGCCATGATGTATCTGGAACGCGTGAAGATCCCCGAGCAGGCACAGAAGTTCCCCGGTCAGCTCTCGGGTGGGCAACAGCAGCGCGTCGCCATAGCGCGCTCGCTCTGCATGAGCCCCAAGATCATGCTTTTTGACGAACCCACCTCGGCCCTCGACCCTGAGATGGTCAAGGAAGTGCTCGAGGTCATGATTTCGCTGGCCGAAAGCGGCATGACCATGATCTGCGTCACCCACGAGATGGGCTTTGCCCGTCAGGTGGCCAACCGCGTCATCTTCATGGATCAGGGACAGATCATTGAGCAGAACGAACCCGAGGCCTTCTTCTCCAATCCGCAACACGAGCGCACCAAGCTGTTCCTGAGCCAAATCCTGCATTAGAAGCGCGATCACCCGAGAGCCCGCCCCTCCGACGCGGGACTGGCGGGTTCGGCCCGGCGCCGACCGCGCTTGACCCATCGCGTCCCGGTATCGATAGTGCCGCCGGGGCGAGAAGGAGTGGCCGGTGGCATCTGGATTCTCAGCAGCATGGCGAGCGATGGCGTTCGCGGCGTGGGCAAGTTTTGCCGCGGCTCTCGGCGTGGCGACCGGCACCGTCGCCGCCGCGCAGGATTCGATAGCGCCGGCCGGGCCGACGCTGGCGGCGATCCGTGAGCGCGGCCACTTGCTCTGTGCCACCAGCGATCCGCTGCCCGGCTTTGCCCAGCCCGGGTCGGAGGGGCGCTGGACCGGGTTCGACGTCGATTTCTGCCGTGCCGTGGCCATCGCCGTCTTCGACGATGCGAGCAAGATGGAGTTCATCCCGCTATCGGGCGACAGCCGCTTCGCCCAACTGCAGACCGGTGCCATCGATCTCATCGCCCGCAACGCTCCTTGGACCATGCGGCGCGACACCGGCTACGGCGCCAACTACGTAGCGACCTCGTTCTTCGACGGCCAGGCGATCATGGTGCCGCAGTCGCTCGGTGCGGTGTCCGCCTATGAACTCGAGAACGTTTCGGTCTGCGTGATCGACGGCGGCGAGGAATTGACCAACGTCCGGGAGTTCTTCTTCACCACCCAGGCCGCCTATACCGAGGTGTTGTATGAGGATCGGGAGGATTTGACCGTCGCCTACCGGTCTGGTCTGTGCAATGCTGTCTCCGCACCAGCGAGTTGGCTTAATGCCATCCGGCGCAGCCTTCCCGAACCGGCGACCCACCGCATCCTGCCCGAGCGCATTTCCAAGGGATCCTTCGGGCCGGTTGTGCGCGCCGGCGACGATCAGTGGTTCAACATCGTCAAATGGACCCTGTTCGCCCTGATCGACGCTGAGGAAGTCGGCGTCAGCTCGCTCAACATCCAGTCGCTGGCCAAGGCCAAGACCCACGCGATCCGCAGGTTAGTCGGACTGGAGGGCAGTTTCGGTCCGGCTATCGGCCTGCGGCCCGATTTCATCTCCAGGGTCATCCAGGGGGTCGGCAACTACGGCGAGATTTTCAACCGCAATTTCGGTCCGGACACCGGCGCCGCGGTGGTCCGCGGCCAGAACGCGCTCTGGATCAATGGCGGGCTGCTCTACGCCCCGCCTATCGAGTAGCACTCACCTAATTTTGCCAAGCCGGCCTCTGGTTTGTGGCACGCTCGACGTAGTCGGCAATCTTAACGTCAAATTTCTCGGCAAACTTTGCTGCAGGAGTCTTCCAATAGCGAAGGCCCGATAGCTTGAACGTACCGGCCGGTGCGCGAAGCGGGCGCTTGCCGGCAGCCCAGGGGATGGCGGCCCGCCTGCTGCCCGAACCCTCCCCGCGATGCT
>JAUXUM010000008.1 GCA_030680995.1 Devosia sp. | reverse complement strand
CGATCAGCTTGCCGAGGTGGAAGAACGCGGTCTTCTGCGACACGCGGGCCGCCTGCTGCATCGAATGGGTGACGATGACGATGGTGAAATTCTCGCGCAATTCGTCGATCAGTTCCTCGATCACGGCGGTTGCGATCGGATCGAGCGCCGAGCACGGCTCGTCCATGAGCAGGACCTCGGGCCTCGTGGCGATGGCCCGGGCGATGCAGAGGCGCTGCTGCTGGCCGCCGGAGAGGCCCGTCCCCGGCTCGTTCAGGCGGTCCTTGACCTCTTCCCAGAGCCCGGCGCGGCGGATGGAGGAAAAGACGATCTCGTCGAGATCGGCCCTGTTGTGCGCCAGTCCGTGGATCTTGGGACCATAGGCGACGTTCTCGTAGATCGACTTGGGAAAAGGATTGGGCTTCTGGAACACCATGCCGACGCGGGCGCGCAGTTCCACCACATCGATGCTGCGATCGTAGATGTCTTCGCCATCCAGCGTGATCCTGCCGGCCACGCGGCAGATGTCGATGGTGTCGTTCATGCGGTTGAGGCAGCGCAGGAACGTGGATTTTCCGCAGCCAGAGGGGCCGATCAGGGAAGTGACCTGGTTGCGCTCGATGTCGAGGCTGACGTCGAACAGGGCCTGTTTCTGACCGTAGAAGACATTGACGTTCCGGCCGGCCATGGCCGGCCCGTCGAGGCGGCGCTGGGCGACAGTCTCGCCGCTGATTTCCTGGGTCATTGCATTCATCTTTCCGGTTCCATCCATTCGGTTCGGTCATGCGGACGCTACCAGCGCCGCTCCAGCCGCTGACGCAGGAAGATCGCGATGCCGTTCATGACGATCAGGAAGGCGAGCAGCACGAGGATGCCGGCCGAGGTCCGCGCCACGAAGCCGCGCTCGGGGCTGTCGGCCCAGATGTAGATCTGGGTCGGCAGCGCGGTGGAGGCTTCCATCACGCCGCCCGGCGGGCTGGTGATGAAGGCGTTCATGCCGATGAGCAGGAGGGGAGCGGTTTCGCCCAGCGCCTGGGCGAGGCCGATGATGGTGCCGGTCATGATGCCGGGCAGGGCCAACGGCAGCACGTGGTGCAGGATGACCTGGTGCTTGGAGGCGCCCATGCCGAAGGCAGCTTCCCGGATCGAGGGGGGAACGGCCTTGAGCGCGTTGCGGGTGACGATGATGATGGTCGGCAGGGTCATCAGCGACAGCACGAGGCCGCCCACCAGCGGCGCCGAGCGCGGCAGTCCGAAGATCTGGATGAAGACGGCCAGGCCGAGCAGGCCAAAGACGATGGAGGGGACCGCGGCGAGATTGTTGATATTGACCTCGATGACATCGGTCCACCGGTTCCT
Organism: Devosia sp.; assembly: GCA_030680995.1. Lineage (GTDB taxonomy): Bacteria > Pseudomonadota > Alphaproteobacteria > Rhizobiales > Devosiaceae > Devosia_A. The sequence goes on along the minus strand of JAUXUM010000008.1, from coordinate 4,178 downwards.
CGGCGCGAACTCCTCGAGGTAGGCCGCAGCGGCGATGCCGACCGGGAAGCTGATGAGGAAACAGACGAGCAGGGCATAGAAGGATCCGACGATGGCTCCGGACAGGCCGGCGATTTCGGGGAAACGGCTGTCGGCATTGAAGATCAGTCCCCAATTGAATGGGGTCGAGACCCGACCCTGCGCCGCGAGCGCGTCGAACCAGTCGATCTGCTCGTCGCTCAGACGCCGGTTGGCCGCCGGCGTATCGCGCTTGATCACGCCCTTGTTGAGCTGATCGAACGGGTCGGAGGCAGGCACCTCGAGCGTGATCGACCGGCCGATGACCGAGGGATCGCGCAGCACGGCGTCGCGCACGAAAAACTGCGTGTTGTTGGTGAGGATCTGGCCGATGGCGCGGGTCCGCTGCGCGGATTCCGCGCCGGGCAGGAGCGCCTGGATGCCGGCGCTGACGACGGCGCGCCAGTTGCCCTTCGCCGGGTTGCCGGGGTCCACGTGCTCGATCGAGAGGGGAAACTCGACGCGGATGTGGGTCTGCACGAAGGCCTGGTAGCCACCGATCGCCAGGGTCAGCACGAGCACGCCGAGCAGTCCGATGGCGGTCGAGATGGCGGCGATGCCGTACAGGCGCAGCCGTGCGTCGGCCGCATAGCGACGGCGGCGCCGTGCCACGACCTCGTCGCTGCCGATGGCGGAACCCGCGCCTGCGCTGATGGTCGCTTCGGACATCTTCTGCCTCAATCGTATTGTTCGCGGTACTTGCGAACGATCGTCAGCGCGATCACGTTCAAACCGAGGGTCACGAGGAAGAGCACCAGCCCCAGGGCAAAGGCCGCCAGGGTCTTGGGGCTGTCGAATTCGGTATCGCCGATCAGCAGCGTCACGATCTGCACCGTCACGGTGGTCACCGAGTCGATGGGGTTGATGGTCAGCGTCGCGATCAATCCGGCGGCCATCACCACGATCATGGTTTCGCCGATTGCGCGGCTGAGAGCGAGCAGGATGCCGCCCATGATGCCGGGCAGAGCCGCGGGCAGCAGCACCTTGGTCATGGTCTCGGCGCGGGTCGCCCCCATGGCCAGGGAGCCGTCGCGCATGGTGCGCGGCACCGCCCTCAGGGCATCGTCCGAGAGCGAGGAGATAAAGGGGATAAGCATGATGCCCATGACCGCTCCGGCGGCGAGGGCGGCGTTGGGCGAGACGGCGATGCCAAGGACGCTGCCGGCCTGCCGTACCGCAGGGGCGACGGTCAGCACGGCGAAAAAGCCGTAGACCACGGTGGGAACCCCGGCAAGCATTTCGAGGATCGGCTTGACGACGTTGCGGACCGGCTCGCTGGCGTACTCGACAAGGAAGATCGCGGCGAACAGCCCTACCGGAACGGCAACCACCATGGCGATGACCGAGATCAGCAAGGTTCCCATGAACACCGGGACCGCGCCGAAGGCGCCGCTGCCCGCCACCTGGTCCGCGCGAATGGCCATCTGCGGTTCCCAACGGAGACCGAAGAGAAATTCCTGGATCGGGACCTTGTTGAAGAAGGACGCCGACTCGATGACCAGTGAAGCGATGATGCCGATGGTGATCAGGATCGCGGCGGCGGCGGCGGCGATCATCAGGCCGGTGAGGAATCTCTCGACGCTATTGCGGGCCTGGAACCGCGGGGCCAGACGCGCATGCGCAAAGAACATGGCGACGAGCATGAGCGCGAGTACGACCACCACCATGCTCCAGCGCGCGATTTCCTCCCAGCGCAACAGCGCCTCGGCGGCAGCCCGGACCTCCGGAGTGGGCTGGCCGAAGATGCGGCCGGCGGCGACGTTCTTGATCTCGGAGAGAATGAGGCTGATCTCGGCGGGCGCCGCCCCTTCGGTGACGGCGGCGGGCAGCATGCCAATCAACAGGCTGTCGATGACCTTTCCCTGGAGCGCGACCCAGATCAGCAGCAGCATGAGCGCCGGAACCCCCACCCAGACGGCGACAAAGGCGCCGTGATAGCTGGGGAGGGAGTGGACTTGCCCGCCTGCCGGGGCGGCGAAATTCCTGCCCGTGGCGCGGCCGACATGGAAGGCAACCAGCGAGAAGACGAGAATTGCCAGAAACAGATAGCCGACCACAAACGCCTCCAGGGAGACCAATCGAGAGCTGAATTGGAGCCGGGGCGCGGGCCCCGGCTCCGAGTTTGGCGTTTATTTCGCCGGCGCAGCCATGGCGGTGTTGGCGGCAACCGCATCACGCACGGCGGTGCGCTCGGCTTCCGGCAGCGGGATCAGGCCACGCTCGGAGAGGTAGCCGCCGTCGCCGAAGGATTCCTCGGAGGCATATTCGGTGACGAACTCTTCAAGGCCCGGAATGACGCCCTTGTGGGCGTTCTTGACGTAGATGTAGAGCGGACGGGAGACGGTGTAACTGCCGTCGGCGATGGTTTCGAAGCTCGGCGAAACGCCGTCCACGGCCACTGCCTTGAGGGTGTCGCCGTTCTCATAGAGGAAGGAATAGCCGAAGATGCCGAGCGCGTTGGTATCGGCATTCAGACGCTGCACGATCAAATTGTCGTTCTCGCCGGCTTCGATAAAAGGACCATCCTGGCGCATGCGCTCGCAGACTTCCTTCTTGTGATCGGCGTCGAGCGCCTTGATGGCTTCGAAGGTACCGCAGCCGGCAAGCATCACGAGTTCGACGAAGGCGTCACGGGTGCCCGATGTAGGCGGGGGACCAAAAACGGTGATCGACGTGCCGGGCAGCGACGGGTCGATGTCCGACCAGTTCCGGTAGGGACTGGCGACGACTTCGCCATTCACCTCGACGTCGGCAGCCAGAGCCTGGAAAAGCTGGGCTTTGGTCAACGAAAGATCCGGGCCCTGGCTGGAGTGGGCGACGGACAGACCGTCATAGCCGATCAGCACTTCGGTGATGCTGTCGACGCCATTGGATACGCACAAATCGTATTCCGACTTCTTCATGGCGCGCGAAGCGCCGGTGATATCGGGATGATCGGGGCCAACGCCACCGCAGAAGATCTGGAACCCGCCGCCGGTGCCGGTCGATTCGACCACCGGAGCCGTACCGCCGGACATGGCGGCGAACTGTTCGGAGACAGCCTGGGTGTAGGGGAAGACGGTCGAAGAGCCGACGATGCGGATTTGATCGCGCGTCTGCGCATAGGCAGCCGACGCGCCGAGCGCGACAACGGCGACGCTGGCGTACAGTGCGAGTTTCATGGCTAATTCCTTTCAGAAAAATTTGAGGTTTGCGCCCGTGGGACGGACCCGGAGCACCCCCCGGCCGCCATTGACACCGCGCAACCTATTTTCCCTCTGCCATTACTTTTATGACAATTGGACGACCGTTTTGTGACGCCTTAAGCGCTTGTTCTTGCAGCAGGACTTGTCGCCCCAGAAGTTGCGGCGCCGTGGATGTCCCCGGACTCGGTGGCGTCGCCGCCCCCGCACGCCTGCTAGCGGGCGAGCAGCACCTCGACCCGCGTCCCCTGCCCGGGCCGGCTCTTGATGGAAAGCGCCCCGCGGTGTCGCGTCATGATGTGCTTGACGATGGCGAGCCCGAGGCCGGTCCCCTTCTTGCGGCGGCTCGACTCGGCGTCGACACGATAGAAGCGCTCGGTGAGGCGCGGCACGTGTTCGGCCCCGATGCCGGCACCATAGTCGGTGACGGTCACGGCGAAATCGTAGCCGGGACGGCTGGAGACGGCAGCCAGCGCGACGTCGACCCTGCCGCCGTCGGCGCCGTACTTGATGGCGTTGTCGAAGAGGTTCTCGAACACCTCATAGAGTTCGTCGCGGTCGCCGGTGACCACGGCCGGCTCCGCAGGCAGGGCGAGATCGAGGGTGACGCCGGCCTCTTTGGCCTGCGTCTGCAGGCCCTCCTTTACCTCGCGCAGCAAAATGGCAACGTCCAAAGTGGCGGTGGGACGCAGGTGCTGGCGCATCTCGATGCGGCTCAGCGAGAGCAGATCGTCGATCAGCTTGCTCATCCGTACCGCCTGCAGGCGCATGATGCCGAGGAATTTCTCGCGGGCCGCGGCGTCCTTGGACGCGGGCCCCAGCAAGGTGTCGATGAAGCCCAGGAGCGAGGTCAGCGGGGTCCGCAGCTCATGGCTGGCGTTGGCGATGAAGTCGGTGCGCATGGCGCCCAGCCGCTTTTCCTCGGTCAGGCTTTGCAAG
>JAUXUM010000077.1 GCA_030680995.1 Devosia sp. | reverse complement strand
TCGATATCGCGCGGATGCTGCATCGCCTCGATGATCGCCGATTTGGTGATGGCGTTGAAGACGACGCGCCGGACCTTCTGGTCCTTCAGCACCTTCTTCTGCTTGAGCACGTCGAGCACGTGCCAGGAGATCGCCTCGCCTTCGCGATCCGGATCGGTGGCAAGGATCAGTTCGTCGGCGCCTTTGAGCGCACTCGCGATATCTGCAAGCCGCTTCTTGGCGTGGGAATCGACCTCCCAGCTCATGGCGAAATCCTCGTCGGGGCGCACCGAGCCGTCCTTGGCAGGTAAATCGCGGACATGGCCGAAGCTCGCCAGGACTTCATAGTCCTTGCCCAAATAGCTGTTGATTGTCTTGGCCTTAGCCGGACTTTCAACGATGACGAGTTTCATTGGGAAGCGCTTTCGAAGGAGGGGGCGTCGACGCGGCGCAACATGGTGAAGCGCAGATGCGCTGTCAACCAGCGGGGCGGAATGGGGGCTTGTGCGCACTCATTCCCGGCAAACAACGACGTCGCACGCTCAAGGCACTTGCGCATTCGAGCGGCGACATTATATCTTTGACGATATTTCAATCCATGTATATCATTAAAGCAATATAGAAGGCCCATAGAAGGCCCATAGATGGATGAATGGGATGTCCGGTTTCACCCCGATTTCGTGCCTGAGTTCCGCGACCTTGATGACGAGGTAAAAGTGGCGGTTGGAGAGGTCTTTGATGAGCTGCGAGACAAAGGACCATTCTTGGGTCGGCCGGAAGTAGACACGCTGAACGGATCGCGTCACCGCAACATGAAGGAAATCCGCGTCGATGCTGCCAACGGTGTCTGGAGATTCGCCTTTGCATTCGATGCCGAACAGAGGGCCATAGTGCTTTGCGGTGGAGACAAGTCCGGCCTTATCAGCGACCGCTTTTACAAACGGCTGATCGAAAGGGCCGATGCAAGGTTCGATGAATGGCTCAAAGGAGACTGAAGATGTTGAAGCGAGCGCTATCTTGGGATGAAGTTCGTGCGGACCTTTCGCAGGATGTGCAGGATCGGCTGAACGAGAAGCGGGCCCGCCGCCGGATCGGCGAAGCTTTGGCAGAATTGCGCAAGAACGCCGAATTAACTCAGGTCGCCGTGGGCTCGGGCGCTGAGATCCCGCAGGGCAACGTGTCCAGAATGGAAAAGAGTGATGACATGCTCCTATCGTCGATCTCGCGATACATGCGCGCGATCGGCGGTAGCGTAGAAGTGGTGCTCAAGGGCGCCGATGGCCGCGCGGTTCATGTTGAGGTCGCCCCCCCCTGAAGACTTGCAGGCCACCCAGGGGTGGGGCCTACCCCCTCAGCGCCACCAACTGCCCGCTGCTCCACTCGATCCGGCCTTCGAGGTCCAGCCCCAGCAGCAGCGTCTGCATCGCGCTGACTGAAAGATTCGTCGTTCTGATCAGTTCGTCCACCGGCATCGGCGTGACGCTCAGTGCGGTCAGCAGCAGGCCGCGGTGGTCGTCGCCCGGAGCTTCCCCGCTCTCCGTCCCGGCCTCGATCTCCGGCGTCCAGTCCGGCTCGAGCAGCATTGTGCGCGACGGATCCGCCTGGCTCAGCGTCTCGACGATGTCGGCGGCGCCGGTGATCAGCCTGGCCCCCTGCTGGATCAGCGCGTTGCCGCCCTCGGCGCGCGGATCGAGCGGCGAGCCGGGAACGGCGAAGACTTCGCGGTTCTGTTCCAGCGCCATCCTTGCCGTGATCAGCGAGCCGGAGCGCCTCGCCGCCTCGACCACGACGATGCCCAGGGAGAGGCCCGAGACCAGCCGGTTGCGGCGCGGAAAATCGCGGGCGCGCGGCTCCCAGCCCAGCGGCATCTCGCTGACCAGCGCTCCGCCATGGTCGAGGATGTCCTGTGCCAGCGGAATATTCTGATCCGGGTAGACCCTGTCCATGCCGCCGGCGAGGACAGCCACGGTTCCGCTCGCCAGGCTCGCCCGGTGTGCCGCCGCGTCGATGCCGCGGGCGAGGCCGGAAACCACGACATAGCGGGCTTCGCCGAGATCCTGGGCAAGGAGGCGGGTCAGCTTCTGTCCCGCCGTCGAGGCATTGCGCGCCCCGACAATGGCGACAGTACGCGACAGGTCCAAATTCTCGCCGCCGATGATCGAGAGCAGCGGCGGGGCGCCGGAGATGTATCTGAGCAGCGGCGGATAGCCGGCTTCCACCGAGCCGACGAGCCTCCCGCCCATGGCCTGCAGTCCCGCGATCTCGTCCTCGGCTTCGGCTGTGGAGGGGATGCGCGGACTGGTGCCGAGCCTGCGGCTCAGCGCCGGCAGGGCGGCGATTGCCGCCGCCGCGGAGCCTTCGCGGCTGAGCAGCTGCCGAAATGTCTGCGGCCCGATATGGTCGGTGCGGATGAGACGCAGCCAGGCGACGCGCTCGGAAGGGGGAAGCACCTTGCTGTCCGGCCCCTCCGCCATCCTCTATTCCGCCTTCGGCTTTTCGCCGCCGATCCTGGGCTCGGTGCCTGACCAGAGTCGGCGGATATTGGCCCAGTGGCGGGCCATGAGCACGATCGAGAGTACCCCCGCCGCGGCGGCGAGCTGCAACCCCGAGACCACATAGGCGAAGATCGGCGCCGTTGCCGCGGCCGTCAGCGCCGCCAGCGACGAGTATTTCTGGGCAAAGGCGATGACCAGCCAGGTCGCGCAGAAGATCAGCCCGACGATCCAGTTGAGCCCCAGCATCACCCCGATATAGGTGGCGACACCCTTGCCGCCCTTGAAGCCCAGCCAGACCGGGAAAACATGGCCGAGGAAGGCCGCGATGCCCGCGATCATCGCCGCGTCCTCGCCCCAGAGCCAGCGCGCGAGGAGCACCGCCGCCGCGCCCTTGCCGGCATCGAACGCCAGCGTCGCCGCCGCCAGCGCTTTGTTGCCGGTGCGCAGCACATTGGTCGCCCCGATATTGCCCGAGCCGATAGAGCGGATATCCCCCAAACCCGCGGCCCGGGTCAGGATGAACCCGAAGGGGATCGAGCCCAGAAGATAGCCGAGCCCGGCCGCGAAAATCAGCGCCTGGTAGATCACGCGCCCGTCCCCGCGAGCTCGAAGACCTTCTGCCCTCCGACATAGGTCGCAACGACCTTGCCGGCCAGCCGCGCGCCTTCGAAGCTGGTGTTGCGCGAACGCGAGTGCAGGGCGCTCTCCTTGACCTGCCAGGGATAGTCGAGGTCGATGAGGATGAAGTCCGCCGGCGCGCCGACCGTTAGCCTGCCGGATGGGAGCCCGAGGATTTCGGCAGGCCGCTGCGTCATCGCGCGCAGCACCGTCATCAGGTCTACGTCGCGCGACTGCACCAGCCGCAGCGCCGCGGCGAGCAGCGTCTCGAGCCCGATCGCGCCGTCCGAGGCTTCGGCGAAGGGCCGCCGCTTGACCTCGTTGTCCTGCGGATCGTGGTCGGAATGGATGACGTCGATGACGCCCGATCTCAACCCTTCCACGACGGCACGCCGGTCGTCTTCCGGGCGCAGCGGCGGGGAGAGCTTGAAGAAGGTTCGGTAGGAACCGACATCGTTCTCGTTGAGCGACAGATTGTTGATCGAAACGCCACATGTAACGTTCATCGATCGTTGTTTTTCGTTCATCATGATGGCGACGGCGCGGCGGGTGGAGATCTGCGCGGCATGATAGCGGACCCCGGTGAGGGCCGCGAGCTGCAGGTCCCGGGCCAGCGGAATGGTCTCCGCCTCCGCCGGAATGCCCTTCAAGCCCAGGACCGTGGCGAAAAGACCTTCATTCATCACCCCGTCGCCGGCCAGCTCCCTGTCGGCGACGTGGTGCACCACCGGCATGTCGAAGTTGACGGCGTAGGTGAACGCCGCGCGCAGCACCGCACTGGACTGGATCGACTGCCGCCCGTCCGAGAAGCAGACGGCGCCAGCCTCCTTGAGCAGGCCGAACTCCGTGATTTCCTTGCCACTTAGCCCTTTGGTGATGGCCGCCGCCGGCAGCACGTTGACC
>JAUXUM010000256.1 GCA_030680995.1 Devosia sp. | reverse complement strand
TCCTTGAAGGCGCCGCCTCCGCGGATTGCCGCATACACCTTGTCGAGCGCGGCATCGTAGACAACCCCGACCTGCACCTCGCCTGCGGCGACGAAGGCGATGGAGACGCCCCAGTGGCGGAAGCCGCGAATGAAATTGGTCCCGGCGAGCCTGCCGGACGCTTGGCGCCACCCTCGATCGGGCAGCCGGCGGCCAGCAGGCCCGCGTCCCCCGGGGTCCGGCCTTGCCGGTCCAAGGGCAGGTTCCACAGTAAGGCCGGCCACTCCCGGTGGTTTTGACGCTCTGGGCAATTGCCGCTGTCTACTTCATCCCTGCATCGTGGCGCAGTCTCCGGAGGCATTCCGCCGAGTGCCGCACGGTTTCGTCGCCGCCGTGACGACAAGCCGGTGAACTGTGATCGTTTCATCTCCGTGGAACATCCGGATACCGGAAAATCCCATTTTCAACTTTTCTGTGTTGAGACCGCGCGATCCCGGCTACGATATCGTTGTCCAGGACGACGTGACCGGAGCTTTGCCGTGCAAGAGATTTTCCTCAAGTTGCGCCACATCACCAATGACAGGACGCTCAGCCCGGGTCAGAAGGCGCGATATCTGTCCCTGGAGGCAGAAGGCATGTTGCCTTACCCAGCGCTCGATGTGGAGACGCAGGAAGCGCTGGACCAGCGGGTAATTTGCGACATGTATGAGGGGCATGCTCCATACAAGCCGCGCTATGTTCTGCCCGACTACGGCGTGGTCCTCAAGAATGGCAGTGAGTATCTGGAGCTGCCTGTTCCAGAAACCCTTGATGAAGCCATAAACACGTTGATGATCGCCTATCATCATGTTCCTTCGGTCACCGGCATGCCGGTTTACATCGGCAAACTGGACGATCTCCTGCTTCCATTCTGCGACGGTGTTAGCGACCAGGAACTTTATCGCAGAATCAAGCTGTTCTGGCGTTATCTCGATCGCACTCTGCCGGATGCGTTCATGCACGCCAATATCGGCCCCACGGACAACCGGGTGGCACGCACTATTCTGCGGGTTGATGCGGAACTAAAGCAGATCGCGCCGAACTTGACCTTCTTTTATGATCCGCAGGTCAGCACTGACCAGATACTGGCCATTGCCACAAACAATATTATCGAATGTTGCAAACCACATATCGCCAACCATCCCGTTCATGCCGCAGCGTTCGATGAGCGAGGATACGGCATCGTTAGCTGCTACAATGCACTGCCGGTTGCGGGCGGCTCGTCGACGCTCACACGCATCAATTTGAAGGAAGTCGCGTTGCGATCCGATAGCGAAGCGCATTTCTTTGCCGAAATGCTGCCGCGGTACATGGACCTGAATTTCAGGCTTATGGAGACGCGGATCGACTATCTGTTCAACGAATCCAACTTCTTCGACAGCTTTCTTGTCGCGGAAGGCTGGATAGCAAGGGATCGTTTCACCGCCATGTATGGCGTTTTCGCCATGGCCGAAGCGGTGAACATTCTGCACGAGAAGGAAGGTCGAGCGGGTCGGTACGGCTTCGACGAAACGGCCAATGTGCTCGGGCATGAGATTTCAAGAGTGCTTGCCGAGGCGGTCGGAAAGAGACCGATGGACAACGTCTGGCGTGACCGCGCAATGCTGCATTCCCAGGCGGGGCTGAGCACCGATGTCGGGACGACGCCCGGCGTGCGCATTCCTTACGGCACCGAGCCGGATCCGGTCACTCATGTGCAGGCGCTGTCGCCACATCACAAATACTATCCGTCCGGCATCAGCGAAATCCTGACGGTGGATGAGACTGTCAAAGGCAATCCAGAAGCGATGTTTCAACTCTGCAAGGGAGCTTTGGCTTGTGGATTTCGCGAGTTCACGGCGAATATCTCCGGCAATGACCTGGTACGCGTGACCGGCTACATGATCCGTCTGTCGGACGTGAAGAAATTCAACGAGGGAAAAGGGTCGCGCACCAATACCACCGCGTTGGGTGCGGAAGCTGCCGAGCTGACTGGTATTGCGGAGCGTAGGCCGCGCGTGGTGGGACATGAACTCTCCCCAAGCTACAGTTAGTAAAATTCTCACCTATTCATGCGTGGACGGGCCAGGAAACAGGCTCGTCATCTTTCTGCAGGGATGCAATTTCGATTGTCCAACCTGCCACAACCCCCATACGATTGGACAATGCGATCATTGTGGTGACTGCGTTCCGGCCTGCCATGCCGATGCGCTGGCGCTGGTCAATGGCAGAATTACGTTCGATCCAGATGCCTGCGACCAGTGCGATGCCTGCCTCGAAGCCTGTCCAATCAATGCCAATCCGATGGTGCGACATTACGGCGTAGAGCAGCTTGTGGAGATCGCCCGCAGGCACCGGCCATTCCTGAGCGGGATCACGGTGTCGGGCGGTGAAGCGACATTGCAGCTCAAATTCATCATTGCGCTGTTCGAGGCGATCAAGGCGGATCCGGAGCTTGCCGGCCTGACCTGCTTCATCGACACCAATGGGCATCTGGGCGCGCATAGCTGGGGCAGGCTGTTGCCCGTCACCGACGGCGTCATGCTCGATATCAAGGCCTTTCACCTGCCGCTTCATCGCGAGCTCACCGGCCGGGACAATGTGAAGAGTCTGAGATCGGCCGAAATTCTGTATGCGGCAGGAAAGCTTTATGAACTGCGATTCCTGATGATCCCGGGCAAGACCGGCTGCGAGGCGGAATTGGACAGTCTCATCAATTTTGTCCGGAGGCTCGGCGGCGATGTGCGCGTCAAGCTGAATGCCTTTCAGCATCACGGCGTGAGGGGCAAGGCGCTTGAGTGGACGAAGATGTCCGAAGCTGGTGTGGAGGCAGCCGCGTATCGTCTTCGGGCGGCGGGGATCAACAATGTCATTACCCCCACTGTTTACCTGTGAACTCCAGCTGCTCTAGGAAATGGCAGCCTCGGCGCCGCAGGGAGGCTGTCGGAACTTTTTGGGCCAGACCCTGTGCCGGATACTTGGGAAGTAGGCGGCGGCCGGGGTAATTGCACGGCTCGTCTTCCGCCGAAGATTTCAGGCGCTGACGGTCTGAAGGATGGTTTTGAGGGCGTTTGCGCCTGGCGCGAGAGGTGCCGTGTCGACGACGGTGCGAATGTCGGCTTCGCCCCCGGCGCAGGCCTTGTTCGTTGCCCCTTTTCGGGGCGATAGGTTGCGTGCCGATGCCCAAGCCTGACCTGATCATCCTTCTTGAGGTGCCGTCCGAGATCGTACGGAGGCGCAAGCAGGAAGTCCGCCCGAGGAGACCACGCGGCAGCGCCGAGCGTGTCTCCCACTGGCACGAAGCCTCAAGAACGGATGAATCGTCGACGCGAGCCGGCCCCTGCCGCAGGTCGCCGATGCCGCAAGCGAGACAATTCCAAGTCCACTCCAATCCCGCATCGTCCGCCGCTACGGCTTGCAGCCAAGCTGCGTAGGATAGTCTGGCGGCGCACTCGCCTATCTCCATGAGAGGTGGGGTTACAGCCGCACGGCGGCCAGAGGCAACGCTGCGAGGGTGAGCTCACCGAGGGTCGCGGGTTGCCCGTTGATCGACACGGAGGGAGGACGTTCGGCGAACACCAGCGTGGAGCTTGTCCCGATGGCCCCCGAGATATGAACGGCGACCATGCCTGACGCGTCGCACGCAACATCGACCGTCGCCGTCGGCGTCTCATACGACGCCGCGGTGCCGGGCCCCGACGCAAGCAGCAGGACGAGGTGTCGCGCTGGAGTGACCCCGGAAGCCACGGTGGCGCCGAGGCGCACGTCGCGGTTGAAGGCGAGCGGGAGCAAGGCGCCCTCCCGAAGGAAGACAGGGATTTCCTCGAGCGGCGCGTCGACCGTGTGGGATCGTCCACCCTCATACCAACGGCTCTGCAGCAGGTGCCACCAGCGCCCCTCGGGCAGGTAGACGTCGCGTGCCCGCTCGCCCTCGCGGATCACCGGCGCGACCAGCAGATCGCGGCCGAGGCGATACTGATCCCACAGAGGCGCGGCTCGCGGATCGTCCCCGTGGTCGAGCAGCATGGCGCGCATCAGCGGTGTCTTCGCCGCGACGCAATGAGCCGCTTCACGCGTCAGGTGGGGCAGAAGCTGCATGCGGAGGTTCGCATAGAAAGCGTAGGACGTCAGCGCTCGCCGGTCGCCGCTGCGCTCGGCGATGTTCCAGGGCGTGCGGTCCTGGTTGAACTCGGCCTTGCTCTCGGCATGGTACTGCATGATCGGGCAGAAGCAGGCCATCTGCGCCGAGCGAATATAGAGCTCGGCGCCCGGCACCTCGCCCGAAAAGCCGCCGAGATCCCAACCCCAGAAGATGACGCCCGACATTCCCGCCGAAAGCCCGGCGAGGATCGAGCGCTTGAAGGCGTCCCAGGTCGAGCGCTCGTCGCCGGCCCAATGGGCCGGGAAGGTCTGCGCTCCGGTATGGCCGGCGCGCGAGAAACAGATGCCGCCGTTCCGCCGCGCGAAGCGGTAATAGGCCGAGATATAGTCGCGTGGATATCTGTTGCGGTTGGCGAGGCCGGTCGTGCCGTCCGCGAAGGTCAGGTCCTTGCCCCAGACCATCTCGCCGCCATCGGTCTTGAAGCCGTCGACGCCCAAATCATCGAGGAGATACTGGCGCTTAGCGAACCACCACTCGACGCCGGCCGGATTGGTGAAGTCCATCAGGAGGCTGTCCTTGAACCAGCCTTCCGGCAGGCGGAACGGCGTGCCGTCGGGGTGCTTGACACCGAAGCTGCGCTCCACGAAGTGTGTCTCATCGCGTTGTTTTTGCGGATGTTTCAGGCTCGCCGAATGCCTGATGACGGGGATCTGCCAGAGGATCAGCTTGAGGCCGTTGTCGTGCAGATGCTCGACGAGTCCCTTGGGATTCGGCCAGCGACCCCATTCCGGGAAACTGAAGTCGTTGTAATCGAACGCCTCGCTGCCCGGCCTTTCCTCGTATTGCGCGTCGTTGAAGATGTAGAACGTCGCCTCGTCGCTCCACGCCTCGATGACCAGTACGGTGGCGGGAATCCCGTGCTCGAGGGTGAGGGCCACCTGCTTTCGCACCTCGGCTTCGCTGTCCCAGTTGTTCGAGGACATCCAGGGCCCCAGCGCCCAGGCCGGCACCGGCTCCGGTTCACCCGTCGCGGCCATGAATTGCGAGATCTGCTCGGTGACGCGGCCGGAGAACAGGTCGATCGAAAGTTGGCCCGCCTCGACTCCCAGCCGCGTCGTGCCCGGCGTCGCAAGGTCGAACCACGAATAGGAATCCGTATCGAGATGCAACCCGAACCCGGCATCCGTGTAGGCCACCGGCATCGGAATGTAGGTCCGGAGCCCCTGTTCCTTGTACTGGTTGTAGACGAACTGATCGACGCGGTTGCCCGCCTGGTCCAGCGCATTGTAGCGCTCGCCAAAACCGTAATAGCCGCAGGGCGGGTGAACGAGGGTGAGGGATATCTCATGCACCTTGCCATCGGTCGATTGCAGCCACTGCGCGCCAGTGATCGTGCCAAGCTCCAGATTTTGCTTGGTAATCTGAATCCCGGACGTTGTCAGCCGACAGTCGAAGCCGCCGATTCGCAGGTCGGATGCGTCTGCCCCGCCGGCGGGCACGACCCCGCCTGGGTCAAGCTCGAGGCGCAGAGTGCCGGTGCTGGAAGGGCTCAGGATCAGGATGCCGTTGGCTCCCTGGATGAGGAGGTGGTCGTGCACCTGTCTGGCTGTCAGAACGCCGCCCAATTCCTGCCGCGCCAAAACCTCGTAGATGAACGGTCCCTGAACGATTTCTGGGTGGCTTTTGAAGCGGAGAGTATACTCGACGCGCGATCCCGCAGGGCGGGGAGGGAGGATGAACCCCCAGCAGTCACCCTCGAAGGTGCCGCCGATGATCTCTTCTCCCATGACCAGCTCGAGGGGCTCGTCGGGGGAGAGCGGGGCGGTCTGGGCGCGGACGACGACCTCGTCGCTTTCGGTGATGAGTTTGGGGAACCGCTCCTCAAGCAGCGGCTCGTAACGATTGCCGTTGCCCTCGGGGGCGTGACGGATGAAGCGCTCGTTGAGCTGGCCGTGGAACGTCAATCGCCGTGAAACGATCGTGCTGAGGCCATGAACTTCTGTTCGTGCGAGGAGCTTCCGGCTCGTCGCGTAGCTGCCCTGTT
>JAUXUM010000255.1 GCA_030680995.1 Devosia sp. | reverse complement strand
GGTTTTGCGCGCGGCCACGCACACCTGACAGGGGTCGGCGACTGGGCCGGATCAGAGGCGCGCATCGCCATCCAGAACGAGAACCTCGTGCTCTGGGTCGATAATGTGCCGGTACTCATGGTGCCCGACCTGATCATCAATCTCGAACTGGATACCGGCGAACCGATTACCACAGAGATCCTGCGCTACGGCCAGCGCCTCGCCGTGATCGGACTGCCGGTGCATGACCTGATGAAGACGCCGCAGGCACTCGAGGTCGTCGGACCCAAGGCCTTCGGCTACCCCGAGCTCACTTTCAATCCGCTCGCCGCAAAATCGATCGCGGCCTAAGGCAACAGGATCACAATCATGGAAATCCTCCGCACTATTTGTGCTGCAGATATGGAAGATATCGCTGTCGGCGGCGCCATCATGGGCACCGGCGGCGGCGGCGACCCTTACGTGGGCAAGCTCATGGCCCAGGAGGCGATCAAGGCGCACGGACCGGTGAGGCTGGTGGATGTCGACCAGTTCCCCGACGATGCGCTCATCGTACCGGTCTGCATGATGGGCGCCCCTACCGTCATGACCGAAAAGCTGCCGCAGGGGGACGAACTGGTGACCGCGTTCCGCTCGCTCGAAAAGCTGCTCGGGCACAAGATCGATGCCGTGCTCTGCGGCGAGGCCGGAGGTGTCAATTCGACCACTCCCTTCGTCGTCGCCGCCGCGACCGGCCTGCCGCTGGTCGACGGTGACGGCATGGGCCGCGCCTATCCCGAACTGCAGATGGTGACCTTCACCATGCATGGCGTCTCGGCGACGCCGATGGTGCTCTGCGACGACAAGGGCAATTCGCTGGTCCTCGACACGGTCAGCAATGCCTGGACGGAGCGGCTGGCGCGGGCCGCGACCGTCGAAATGGGCGGTTCGGCTCTGCTCGCCTTCTATTCGATGAGCGGCGCGGTCGCCAAGAAGGCGGTCGTGCGCGGGACGCTGACGCTGTGCGCGGAACTGGGCCGCACGCTCAGGGAGGCCAAGGCGAACCACCTCGACCCGGTCGAGGCCATCGTCGAACGGCTCGAAGCCGAGGTCATCTTCCATGGCCGGGTCAAGGATGTCGATCGCCGGACGGTTGGCGGCTTTGCCCGCGGCACTGCGCGGTTTGAGGGTGTCGAGGAGTGGCAGGGCCATGACCTCAGGCTAGACTTCCAGAACGAGTTCCTGATGGCGGAGCGGGACGGCGCTGTGCTGGTGACCACGCCGGACCTGATCACATTACTCGAGGCGGAGTCCGGCTTGCCGGTGACAGCCGACTCTCTGCGCTACGGCCTCCGCCTCAAGGCCCTCGCCATGCCGTCCAATCCGCAATGGCTGACACCCGCTGGCATCGCGCTGGTCGGTCCGCGCTACTTCGGCTACGACGTAGACTACAGGAGATACTTCGCCCGGTAACGGGACGCGGGACCTTCGAGCGTCAGACAAAGGCGGCGAAGAAGGCCCGGCGGCTTGCGGCTGCAGCCATAAGGCTTTGGCTGCCGTTCGCCTTGGCGGCAAGATTGTCCTTCAAAGGCGAGCTGCGCACGCCGCGCGACGGCGGCCTTTCGTCGTGCGACATCGTCAGGAGCTGGTGCGAGCGGCCCGAGCTTGGCGTGCGTTTCCGCCGACTGGGTTCAGAACGATGAGGCCATATGGGAGTGGTGCCAGGAGCGCGCTCGACCGAAGGCGTCTGGTGGCGGCGTACGCCTCAGGGCTCGATGGGGTGATAGAACAGCACGCGCCCAGCAGGAATAAGTTGGAGCAGGTAGTCAAAGTCGGACACATTGGCGGTCAGGACAGAGAATCCCAGCTTCTGCGCCTGCAAAAACAGGATGCTGTCCTGCAAGGCGCGAAGCCGGGCATCCTTCTGGTAGCCCTGGAGTCGACACAGGATGCCGGAGAGGAGCGCCGCACGCCCGAAGACGTCGGCATCGGGCGTAAAGATGCGATGTGCCGGCATCCCTCCGAGGACAATGCCGATCTGCCGGATGACGTCTTTCGTGCCGGGGTAAGCAGGATCCAACACCCCTACGGTGTGCATGAGTTCCTGCACTGCAACCGTCGAGTGGTTGCTAAGCCTGACCTTCAGCATCTCACCGACAACGTCTGGCGATCGACCTTGCAAACCATGGATATAGACGCAGGTGTCGAGCAGGAGCTCTTGCCCCGCCTCTGCATGTTCGCCAATGAAAGGCAGGTCGGCGACAGGACGTCGGGACAGTATCCGCTGGGGATCGAAACGCGCCCAGCGGATAGACGCTTCGAAATTGAACTCCGCCACGCTAGAAGCCGAGCTTCAGCGACGGATCGACAGTCCCTCTAACCTTCTCGAATGTCTGTCCGAAGTCGTCGTCGAGAGCAACATTCGCCAGAGCAAACTCAATCAGATCGGTATCGATCTGAATGCCGGTCTGCTTCTTTGCCTGCTCCAGTAGCGCGGGGCTGATCCGACCACCGATGCGCGTGCTCTTTTCACCGAGGAGGCCGGAATGCGCCGCGGCCTTCATCACCGCCTCGAAGCGAGTGGCGTTGACGACGACAAACTTGCCAGTCTTTGCTGCGCGCGCGAGCTTTGCCTTTCCGGCGTCCTTGCGGCCCCCTACGACAAATCTTCCATGAGCTGCCACTTTCGTGGGTCCCGCCTTGACCGTCGCCATAACCACACCTCTGTGTTGGACATAATTCCATTTCGTCCAACATAGCACGAACGGGCGCCAATTCAAGGTGGGCGCTCTAGCGCCGCAGCGTCACGGCGCTGACCGCAGGTCGTCTCGTTTGCGGTAGCGAGACAGAGGGCAGGCATTTTTTCGTTTCCGCAAAACCCGGACCTCCGCAGGTCGTTCTCGTCGAGCACCGAGAGCGTCATGGAATGGCCCGGGGAGCCGCCTCCGGCATTTCGTCACCGTCGACGCCGAGGTCGGACATCTCGGACGGGGTCCGGTTCAGGCTGCCAGGGAGATGGGTCATCCCCGATGGGAGCGGCGAACCATCCTGACGTCCTGCGTCAAGCGCTAAGCCGACGAGACGTCTGATGGCCTCCTGCCGACTGACATAGCCGGGCTGCGTCGCGATCCACCCATCGATACGCCCAAGCAGCTCAGAGGTCATGCGTATCGTGGTGCGATCTAGGGTTCGGACTCAATTGGATCACAGCCAGTAGGCCAGGGTAGCGACGAAGCACAGGGCGGCCTCGACCGCCTTGGCAAGCAGCGCACGGGCCCCGTTGCTTAAGATTTCGGTGAGTTGATCGTCGAAGAATCCTGGCTGAATCAGCTTGATGACATTATCGTTGGGCACGGCATATCGCTCCTTCGGTGGAGAAGTGGAGGCGTCAAGCACCCCCATGATATGCCGCCTTCCCGATTACCGCCGTCACCAACTTTCGGCGATAGCTCCTCGCCGCACTCGGCGGTGAGTCCGGCGATGTGAGGCGACAGGATTACCTGTTCGAAGCCAAGGAGCGGGTTGTCAGCCGTCGGCGGCTCGTCCTTGAACACATCGAGACCGGCGCCGGCGATCTGCCCTGCGCGTAGAGCAGCGATCAGGGCCCCTTCGTCCACGACACCCCCCCCCGTGCGGTGTTGACTAGAACGGCCGAGCTTTTCATCGTCGACAGTTCCGCGGCTCCAATGATGGGTCGTTCGCCCTTGGGAGCGTTGACGGAAACAGCATCGGCCCATGCCAGAGCCGCGTTCAGGTCGGTGGCTGGTGCCGCTGACCCCTCCGGCCAGCCCGAGCGTTCGAGATACGGATCATGGGCCCGGATTTCCATGCCAAAGCCGGCCGCCATCCGCGCAAGATGCCGCCCGATGCGGCCATAACCGAGGATCAGCAGGCGCTTGTTCGTCAGTTCCGACGCCTCGAGGCGGTTGCGCCACCCCCAGTCGTTGCTCCTGACGGAACGGTCCGCCCGGATGGTGCGCTTGGCGAGCGCGAGCAACAGCATCATCGAGTGCTCGGCAACCGACACCGAGTTCACATCGCCGACCACCGCCAGTGCGATGCCGCGCTCGTTGAGCGAAGGCAGATGCACTGCGTCGTAGCCCCGCGATACAGGCTGCGGGCATTCGAGTGCAGCTTGCTAGCTGACGGTCCTGGGCAGTTCCGACCGAAATTGCATCGGTCAACGCCCCCAGCCGCACACACGTCGTTCAGCGCGCACAGTGGTTTGCCGATGGTGGCTAACTCAATGATAGGTCTAGGCACGGTCGTTGATGCTCTCCTCGATCTGCCGTGCTGACGCCAGAATTTGGTCGAAGCTCGGCGGAGTGCCGAAAATCATGGCCGTGGTGTTGGCATAGTCGCGCTTGAGCGCGTCGATCATCTCGACGGCCGGCGCGATCGCAAAGCTTCCCGGTATGGCTGAAGCCAGATCGTAGTCCGGACGGTCGAAGAACATTCGTGTTGCGCCGCTTGACCCCAATCGAGCTTGAGAAGCGCAGACTTCCGCGCAGCGTCGGGGCTGACAGTCCCGTCCTGGACCGCGAACTCCCCGTTCATTCTCCGTTCATCCGCGGTTCATGCCCGGCCTATCGCAGCCAGTTGACCACCCTCCCAAAGCGTGTAGTGTACACGTGTGCAATCATCTGATGGCGCGCGTCCCACACTTTCTTGTACACGTGCGCAAAATGTCATGAGGTCGTTATCTGCGGCCCTTACAGCGACACAAGCTGGACTTGCACGAGAGGGAATACGGCCCGCGGCAAAGCGCGGATCGCCGATCTGGAGGACCAGCCGGCCAACGGCTCACAAGGGAGAACCAAAGCAATGACCATTCTATCCGCACTGCTCCGCGCGACCGCGATCACCTCGGTCCTGGCAGCAACGACAGCCGGCGTCCTGGCCAAGGACGTGACCATCAGCGTCTGGGCCGGCGGCACCGGCCCCAACGACGTCTACCGGGTCGATGCGATCGACATCGCCGCCGATCTGCTGGAAAAAGAAGCAGCTATCCGGGGTGAAGAACTCAACATCACGGTCGAGAAGACCTCCTATAGCGGCTGGGACGATTTCAAGCAGGCTCTGACCCTGTCGGCCGAGGCCGGCACCGCTCCCAACATCGTGGTTTCCGGCCATGAGGACATCGCGCCGTGGTCGCAGGCGGGCCTGATCGTGCCGATCGAAGACTATGTCGATCTCGATTCCTGGCCGCTCAATGACATCTATCCGAACCTGATGGAGATCGCCTCCTATGGCGGGGTGGTCTACGGCATCCCGCAGGACGCCGAGGCGCGGCCGTTCTTCTTCTGGAAGTCGCACATGAAGGCCATCGGCTATACCGATGCCGATCTCGACGCACTTCCGCAGAAGGTGCAGGATGGCGGGTACACGCTCGCGAACGTGCTCGAAGACGCCAAGAAGATGCAGGACGCCGGCGTCATCCAGCCCGGCTACGGCTTCTATCCGCGTGTGTCCAACGGCCCCGACTACTGGCAGTTCTACACCAGCTTCGGCGGCGTAATGGAAGAAGACGGCAAGCTGGTCTTCGACAAGGCGGCGATGACCAGATTCTATCAGTTCTTCGTCGACGCGGTCGCCGCGGGCGTCACCAAGAAGAACCATATCGGCATGCCGTGGGACCAGTGGTACGGAGAGGTCGCTTCCGGCAAGGCCGGCATCTGGCACGGCGGCACCTGGCACTATGCCCGCTACGTCAACCAGGAAGGCCTCATCGATTTCTTCGGCAGTGTCGCCTTCTCGCTGATCCCGGCTGGCGAAGGTGGCAAGGCCAACACCCTCACCCATCCGCTGGTCTATCTGCTGACCTCCGGCCATGACGCGGAGACCACCGAAATCGCCGCGCAGCTGATCAAGATCGCGTCGGAGCCGCGCATCAATGCGCTGCACGCGATCAAATCGGCGCATCTGGGCATCTCGGTGCAGGAAGCCAGCATCGAGCTCTACAGCAACGACCGCTGGGCGCGCGAGGCGACCGAACGCCTATTGCCGCATGCCAATGCGATGCCGAACAATTCCGATTTCGGCGCCTATTGGAACGTCATGTGGAAAAACCTCGAAGCCGCCTGGACCGGCACCAAAACGGTCGATGCGGCGATTGCCGATGCCGAGAGCGAACTCAAGTCGACGCTCGGCGACGCCATCGTCATCCGCTAGGCGAAACCCTCCTGACCGGTGGCGCAATTGCGCCACCGGTCAGCGACTGTGCGGGGCGCTCAACATGAACAGTTCCAGAGCACTCGGGCTCCTGCTGATTACCCCGGCGGTGATCATCGTCATCCTGTTCTTCCTGGTGCCGGTCGTGCTGACGGCAATCTTCTCGCTCACCACCATGAGCACCGCTACCGGCATTAGCGGCGGCGCGTATCAAATCGCTCCTAATTCATTGCAGCGGCTGCGCTCTTTGATGCCCGAGATCGCCGGGCAGCTGGCGGAACCCAAATATGTCATCGACGAAGCGGGGCTGGCCGCACTCGAAAGGCTCGCAATCGGCTCCAATATCGTCAACGAACTGCGCACCAGACACCTCGACGAGGTGTTTTCGAACCGTCGCGAAGCGGAACGGATGATCAAGGACTTGCGTGACCGGCCCTCGATGCGCGAGGTCAAGCAGATCTCGGATCAATTCAACCGTTCGCTGGTCAATGCCCGATTCCGGACCAAGGAAGCGCTGTTCTCGGCACTGGACGGGATGGGGCTCGAACTCACATCCGGGCAGCAGGAGACGCTCGCCACGGCCACCTATTCGGGTTGGACCTGGACCAACGAGAACTTCCGCCGGATGTTCACCTCGGCCGACACCGCCCGCATCCTGCTCAACACGGTATTCTATGTCAGCCTGGTGCTGGTCCTGTTCAACACGACCTACGCGATGATACTGGCGATCTCTACCCATTACATGCCGGAAGCGCCGGCCGGATTCTTCCGCTCGCTGTGGCTGTTGCCGCGCATCTCACCGCCGGTCATCTATGTGCTGATGTGGAAGTGGCTCGCCTGGGACACGGGATTCATCTCGCTGTTTCTCGGGCAGTTCGGCGTCCCGTCCAAGAACTGGATGCTCGACAGCGGCGCTAATGCCTGGACCTTCGTCATCCTCATCAACGGCTTCGTCGGGGCTTCGATGGGGATGCTGGTATTTTCCTCGGCGCTACGGGCCATCCCGAAGTCGCTGTTCTATGCCAGCGAGGTAGACGGCGCCAATCGCTGGCAGCAGATCCGGTACATCATCCTGCCGCAGATGCGCTGGCCGATCCTGTTCGTCACTTGCTATCAGACGCTATCGCTGCTGGCGTCGTTCGATCTGATCCTGCTGGCGACCGATGGCGGCCCCGGTGGTTCGACCGAAGTCTGGTCGCTCGCCGCCTATCATACGGCGCTCAACAACTATGCGGGCAACCTGGAATACGGTTTCGGCGCCGCCATGGCGCTGGTGCTGGTGATCATCGGCATCATCCTGGCGCTCCTCTACCTGCGGATCTTCAACTATCGCGCGCTTGTCGCCAAGCCGCTGATCGAGCACTAGCGCCATGGCAGCCGAACCCTCGAGCAACTTCCGCACCTGGCCGATCGTGCTGGCGCTCGGCATCGTCAGCGCACCGCTGGTCCTGATGTATGCCTATCTCTTCATCGACACCGTGACCGACGCAGCGCCGGGCTCGCTGATCCCCAACGAATTCACCCTCCGCCACTGGGATTTCCTGTGGCGATCGAGGCCGGGCAAGCCGAGCATCTGGCCGGTTGCGCTCAATACGCTGATCTTTGCGACCTCCACCACGCTGATCGTCCTCGTGGTTTCGTCCACCGCGGGCTATGTGCTCTCGCGCCTCAATGTCCCCGGCCGTGGTTTCTTCCTTGCCGGGGTCATGGTGCTGCACGCCTTCCCGTCGGTAACCCTGATCATCGCCATCTTCCTGGTGCTGCAGATGGTGGGGCTCTACAACTCGCTGGTCGGGGTGATCCTCGTCAAGGCGGCGCTCGACATGCCCCTCGGTATCTGGCTGATGAAGGGCTTCTACGACACCGTCCCGTGGGAAATCGAGATGGCGGGGATCGCCGACGGCGCCAGCCGCTTCACCGTCTGGCGACGGCTGGTGCTGCCACAGGTGATGCCGGCGCTGGCCGCGCTCGGGCTCTTCGCCTTCCTCTCCGGCTGGAGCGAATACATCCTGCCCCAGGTACTGACTCCAGGGAACAATGTGCAGGTGCTGTCGGTCTATCTGGCCGGCCTGATCGCCGACGACAACAACTTCGACTTGGCGCTCTTCAAGTCTGTTGGCGTCTTCTACATCATCCCGGTGCTGATCCTGTTCGTGTTCTTCCAGAAGCACCTCATGAACATCTATGGCGGGGGCTCGAAGGGCTGATGCGCATCCTCCTGGACAAATTCTCCAAGAACTTCGGGACGGTAAAGGTCATCGAAGACATGACGCTGGAAGTGGGCGATGGCGAGATGCTCGCCTTGCTCGGCCCCTCCGGGTGCGGCAAGTCGACGACTCTGTTTGCCATCTGCGGAATCCATCGGGTCACCGGCGGGCGCATTCTTTTTGGCGACCGCGATGTGAGCAATGTGCCGTCCCAGCAACGCAATGTGGGGGTGGTGTTCCAGTCCTATGCGCTCTATCCGCACATGACTGTGGCGCAGAACATCGGCTTTCCGCTGCAGGTCAAAGGGCTTCCCGCAGGCGAGATCAAGCGCCAGGTCGATGCCATCGCCGAACTGGTCCATATCGAACAGCTCATGAGCCGCCGCCCGGCCGAACTGTCGGGCGGGCAGCAGCAGCGGGTGGCGCTGGCCCGGGCCCTGATCCGCAAGCCCGACGTGCTGCTGCTCGACGAGCCACTGGCCAATCTCGATGCCAAGCTACGGCTGGAGATGCGCTCTGAAATCCGCCGGTTGCAGCTCGAAACCGGAATCACGGCGATCCTGGTGACCCATGATCAGGTCGAAGCCATGAGCATGTGCGACCGCATCGCCATCATGAATGCGGGCGAGATCATCCAGATCGCGACGCCGACCGAGATGTACCACAACCCGCGAACGCAGTTTGTTGCAGGCTTTCTGGGCAATCCACCGATAGCGTTCCTGCATGGCTCGGCCCAGGATGGGGTCATCGCCCTGGACCGGAGCGACGTCAGGATTCCCCTGCCCAAAGCGCTCTCCGCCGCCGGTCCGGTGACGCTGGGCATCCGGCCCGAAAACTTTGGCCCGTCAGGCGATATCGTCATTCCCGGAAAAATCGCCTTCGTCGAGACGCAGGGGCGCGAGAACCTCTATGACGTGAAGCTCGCTGACGGCAGCGTGCTGCGCTCGATCCAGCCGGTGCGCGGCGACGTCGCCCTCGGCCAGGAGGTGGGCTGGGCGGCCGACAGCAGCAAGATCATGGTCTTTGCCCAGGATGGAACGCGGCTATGACGAAGCACGATTTCTCACCCTTTCTCACCCGTTTCGGCTGGCCCGCGGATAGAGGAAATCTTCCTCTTTGCATCGGTCACCGCGGCGCGAGTGGACATGCGACCGAGAACACGCTGCAGGCGTTTGCACTGGCCTCGCGAATGGGTGCGGAGATGTGGGAGCTCGATACCCAGCTCACGCGCGACGGGGTCTGCGTTGTCTCCCATGACGACCACCTCGAGCGGGTGTTCGGGGTCGACCGACGCATCTCCGAGATGTCCGCCGCGGAACTCGCCGCGCTGCCGGGGGTCGAGGTTCCCACCTTCGCCGAAGTCGCCGCGCTGGCCCGCACGCTCAACGCCGGCCTCTATATCGAGTTGAAGGCACCGGGCACGGGGCAGATCTGCTGGCGCGAACTCATGCTGCACGATCAGCGCTTCGCCTGCCTTGGCTCCTTCGACACGGCGCAGGTCCGCGAACTGCGCGATTCCGGCTGCGACTATCCGCTCTCCGTGCTGGTCCGGGTTGGGCACGATCCCCATGCCCTGGGCGACAGCGCCGGCGCCGATATCCTCCATCTTTGCTGGGAACGGGCCGGCGAGCGACCGCAGGATCTCGTAACTGAGGCCTTACTGGCCAGGGCCTTTCGCGCCGGGCGCGAAATCGTGCTCTGGCATGAGGAGCGGCCGCAGATCATCGTCGACATCGTCAAGCTGCCGGTACTAGGCGTCTGCACCGATCTGCCGGAAACCCTCCGGCCGCAGAACAAGCGCGTGGCTTCAGCATGAGCGAAGGCGGCAGCCGCACCCGTAAGGTCACGTCCCACGACGTGGCACGCCATGCCGGCGTATCACGTGCAGCGGTATCGCGGACCTTCACCCCCGATGCCAGCGTGTCGGCGGAGACCCGTGAAAAGGTACACAAGGCGGCCAAGGAGCTCGGCTATCGGGTAAACTATCTGGCGCGCAGCCTGATCAACCAGCGTTCGGATTTCGTAGGTGTCGTCGCGGCGGGGCTGGACAACCCGTTCCGGACGCTGCAGATCGACCACATCGCGCGGGCCCTGCTGGCGCGCAACTTCCGCCCAGTGCTGCTACCGACCTCGAAGTCGGCCGACACCTCCGATGTCATCGGACAATTGCTGCATTACAGCGTCAGCGGCGTCCTGGTGACCTCGGACGCGCCGCCCACCTCGCTGTGCGAAGAATGTGCGGCCTACGGCGTACCGATCGTGCTGATCAACAAGGGCGACGACATTCCCTTGGTGGACCGCGTGGTCTCCGACGACAAGGCCGCCGGTCTGCTGGCTGCAGATTGCCTGGTCGATGGCGGCGCTAAGCGTCCCGCGGTAATGGCGGCCACCGGCGTCTCCTACACGGCACGGCGACGCGTCGACGCCTTCATTTCGCGCTGCAAGACACTCGGCGTCGTGGCCGACGTCCTCCCCATCGCCATCAACGACTATGCTCACGGCTTTGAGGGCGCAGCACAACTGGCGGGCACCAATATTGATGCGCTGTTCTGCATCAACGACTACATGGCCTGCGGGGTCGTCGACCGGCTGCGCAAGGATCGCGCCTTGCACCGGTCCGGGCCGATCCGCGTCATCGGGCATGACGACATCCCGCAGGCGAGTTGGGCTGCCTATGACCTCACCACCATTCTCCAGCCTTGCGACCTGCAGGCGAGGCAGGCAATAGAGCTGCTGGTGAGCCGGATGGAGGAGCCAAAAATGACGGCGCGGGTGGAGTTTACGCCAGTGACGCTGGTCAAGAGAAGGAGCGCCTGATGCTGGTGGCCGAGTTGGGGCTGGATCTGCCGTCACGAGCCGGCGTCGCTATCGACCTCGCCCGCCGGGTCGGGCGCGAGGCGTCGATATTCCGCGAGAATGCCGACAGGGCAATGCTCGATGTTTCCAACAAGGGCCTGCAGGATTTCGTTACCATCGCGGACAGGCACGCGGAAGAAACGATCCGATCGTCGATCCTGGATCGCTTTCCGGAAGATGGCTTTATGGGCGAGGAAACCGGCTCCACCTCTGGCGTCGGACTTTGGGTGGTCGATCCGATCGACGGCACGACCAATTTCATTCGCGGCTTCCGCCACTGGGGCGTCTCCATCGCCTTCGTCGCCGCAGGCGAGGTGCAGGTCGGGGTTGTCTACGATGCCGCGCTCGACAAGGTGTATGCGGCAATCCGCGGAGGCGGCGCCTTCAAGGA
>JAUXUM010000251.1 GCA_030680995.1 Devosia sp. | reverse complement strand
CGATCTGCTTGGGGAACTTGCGCGGTGTTGGCTGGTCGTTGACGAAGATGCCCTTGGTCTGGGTCCAGAGTTCGTCGACCGCTTCCTTGCCTGCCCCTGAGACGGACTGGTAGGTCGAGACAACCACCCGCCTGATGGTGGCGAAGTCGTGCAGGG
The DNA here is from genome assembly GCA_030680995.1 of Devosia sp. Lineage (GTDB taxonomy): Bacteria > Pseudomonadota > Alphaproteobacteria > Rhizobiales > Devosiaceae > Devosia_A. Next base: position 18,974 of record JAUXUM010000251.1, on the reverse strand, counting down.
GCTTGAGGGCAACGACGAGCTGCGCCGTCGAGCAATTGGGGTTGGCGATGATGTTCTTGCGGTCGCTGCGCGCCATGTACGCGTCGAGGACATGTGCGTTGACCTCGGGCACGACGAGCGGCACGTCCGAGTGGTAACGCCAATAGCTCGAATTATCCACGACGATGCAGCCGGTGGCCCCGATCCTGGGCGCCCAGTCCTTGGACACGGCCGAACCCGCGGACATCAGCGCGAAGTCCACCCCGGAGAAGTCGAAATCCGCGAGGTTCTTCGCCTTGAGCCGCTTATCCCCGAAACTCAGCTCCTGTCCAGTCGAACGCGACGAGGCCAGCGCAATGACTTCGCTCACCGGAAACTTCCGCTCGGCGAGGATGTTGAGCATCTCGCGGCCCACATTGCCCGTGGCTCCGACGACGGCGACACGATAACCCATTTCAGTGATCCTCTTACCCGTTTCCCCCGCACCGGCTGTCCTGCCGGCGGCGCATCGGCTCAGGCCTCTCCCCGGCGGGAGATGGCCCAGGGAAAAGCACTAGCGGGTTTTGCTGGTTTTGCCTTTGGGCGACACGCGTGCCATCACGCGGGAACGCACGGCCCCCGCGGTCAGAACATCGCTGTCGAAACGGTCCTCGCCCATGGCGCGACGTCACCCCCAAAGCAGTGCGGCGCTTTCTACGCCGAAATGGCAAAGAGTCAATGAACTCTCTATGAACGCGGCATGATTCACTGCGACGTCATTGTCATCGGCGCCGGCGCCGCCGGAATGATGGCCGCCATCGAGGCGGGCAAGCGCGGCCGCAAGGTCCTGATCTTCGACCATGCACGGGCCCCGGGCGAAAAGATCCGCGTCTCGGGCGGCGGCCGCTGCAACTTCACCAACATCCACACGCGGCCCGACCGCTTCCTCAGCGGGAACCCGCGCTTCGCCATCTCGGCGCTCGCCCGCTACACCCCGGCCCATTTTGTCCGGCTCGTCGAGCGCTACGGCATCGCCTGGCACGAGAAGGTGCTGGGCCAGTTGTTCTGCGACGGTTCGAGCCAGCAGATCGTCAATCTGCTGACCGCCGAGATGGCCGATGCCGGGGTCACGCTGCAGCTCGGCACGAGCCTGGAACATGCCGAAAGGACCGAGAGCGGCTTCCGCCTTTCCTTCCCCACCGGCGCCGTCACTTGCGACGCGCTCATCGTCGCCACAGGCGGCAAGTCGATCCCCAAGATGGGCGCCACCGGGCTGGGCTATCAGCTCGCCAGCCAGTTCGGCCTGCGCGTCACCGAGACCCGGCCCGCCCTGGTGCCGCTGACCTTCGAGCCGGGCATGCTCGCCCGGCTGGCGCCGCTGGCGGGCGTTGCGACGGACGTCACCGTCACGGCCAACCGGCAGAGCTTCGCCGAGGCCATGCTCTTCACCCATCGCGGCCTCTCGGGCCCGGCCATTCTGCAGATTTCGAGCTATTGGCGCGACGGCGACACGATCAGCATCGACCTCCTGCCCGGACTCGATCTGGGCGAGGCGCTGCGCCGCGCCCGCACAGAGACGCCAAAGCTGGCGCTGCAGACCGTGCTCGCCGAGCATCTGCCCAAACGGCTGGCGCAGATGAAAGCCGAGGACCTGGCGCTTTCCGGCCCGATCGGGGATTTCTCCGATGCAAAGTTTTCAAAGGTTGAGACCGCGCTCAAGTCCTGGATTGTCAAGCCCACCGGCTCGGAAGGCTACCGCACGGCCGAAGTCACCCTGGGCGGCGTCGACACGGCCGATCTCGACTCGGCCACCATGGCCGCCCGGGCCGTCCCAGGGCTCTATTTCGTCGGCGAATGCGTCGACGTCACCGGCTGGCTCGGCGGCTACAACTTCCAGTGGGCCTGGGCCTCCGGTTGGGCCGCCGGACAGGTGGCCTGATGCCCGCGGCTAGAACTTCCAGCCGAAACGGACGCCCAGATTGGTGATGCCACCGTTCTCGGATCCGCACAGCCCCGCATGCGAGGAATGTTCGACCGTCAGCATCACCTTGGCCTGCTCGGTGATGTCCACGCCGATGCTGGCGCTTTCGCGGAACAGCGCTGAGCAGCCGAGACTGCGCGCCGGATAGACCGCGCCGGTTGCGGCGCCGTTGTGCAGCGCACCACCGAAAGTTCCCTCGATGAAGACTGGGCCGTCGAATACGTGCCAGGTCCAGCTCAGCCCGGCATAGACCTGGCTCTCCAGTCCGCCGAAATTGACCGTGGCGCCCAGATGCGGCCTGATCTCGCCGATCCAGTTGAAATCGCCCAGATCGAACGGGGTGAACAAGAGCTCGACATTGACGTCGTGCAGCCGCGTCGTGTCGAGGAAGCCGAGAAAGCTCCCCGGCGGCGCGTGGTCGACGCTGTGGAAGAAGAGTCCGCCGCGCAACTCGTCGGCCCCGAATCCGGCGCCATAATCCTGCGCGCGGGCAGCGCCGGCTCCCATCAGCGTCAGCAGAACGACCGCCGGCCAGTAACCTGATCTGCCCATAAGCGCTTGGTCCAAAACCCCATTCCGCGACGATCAAGGCCATGGGCGGAGGCCCAAGTCAATGTCCGCCCGACGATTTCGGCCGTCCTGGTGCAGAGCGACCACGTGCTGCGCGGCGTGAAACGCCGCGACGGCAACCCGGCCTTTTTCATTTCTGGCGCACGGCGCGCCAGGCGTTGATGATCGCGACGGCGGATCGCTCGATATCCGTTTCGGTCGTAGCGCCAGAACTCACCGAAATCCGCATCACCCAGTCGCCATGCCAATTGGCGCCGCCGACAAAACAAATGCCGTCCTGCTGGACTTTCGCGATCACCGCCTCGGTCGCCGCCTTGCGCGCTTCGGCGTCGCCCCCGCCGAAACTGGCGATAACCTGGTTGATGGTGACTTCGTTCATGATCCGGATGCCGGGCTCCTCCGCCAGGAGCGCGGCGAACTGGCGGGCAAGGCCGCAATGCCGTTCGACCAGATCGGCCACTCCCTTGCGCCCAAGGGTCTTCAGCATCGCCCAGACCGGTGTACCGCGGGCCCGGCGCGACAGCTCGGGAACATAGGCCGAAGGCACCCGGTCGCCCTGCGCGATGGCCGGCAGATAGCTGCTCCACTGCGTCATCGCCCGCTGATGCGCCTCCCGGTCCCTGACGATCGCAAAGCCGCTATCATAGGGAACCTGCAGCCATTTGTGCCCGTCGGTCACCCACGAGTCCGCGCCTTCTATGCCCGCCGTCAGGTGCTTGTGCGCATCGGTGGCGCGCGCCCAGAGCCCGAAGGCGCCGTCCACATGCACCCAGGCGCCGGCCGTCCTGGCGATTTCGATGATTTCCGAGAACGGATCGTAGGCGCCGGTATTAATCTGTCCGGCCTGGGCAACGACGATTTTCGGTCCTGGATGCTTGCCGATCTCTTCGGCCAGCGCCTCGGCCCGCATCCGGCCCTGATCGTCGGTCGCGATTCTTTCCACCCGGGCATAGCCGAAGCCGATCAGTTGCAGCGCCGAAAACACCGAGGAATGCGCATCCGCGCCGACCAGCACGGCGACCGGAGGCGCCCCGAACAACCCGTCGGCATCGGGATCCCAGCCCGCATCGAGCAGCACGCGGGTGCGCGCCGCCGCCAGCCCCACCCCGTTGGCGACAGTCGCGCCGGTGGTGAACCCGATGCTGCTCCCGCGCGGCAGGTCGAGCACCTCCAGCAGCCAGCCTTCGGCCACCTCCTCCATCGCCGAGACCGCGGGGGTCGGCGAATGATAGCCGGCATTCTGGCCCCAGGCCGAGACCAGCCAGTCGGCGGCCACCCCGGCGGGATCGGAAGCCCCGATCACCCAGCCGAAGAAGCGCGGACCGGCCATCGGCATGAGCCCCGGCTCGGAGAGCGCCACCAGTTCCTCGAGCATGGCCTCAGGCGCCATGCCGTTCTCCGGCAGCGGTCCGGCGAGGCGCTCGCGCATCGCATGATAGTCCAGTTGCGGCAGGGCGGAATGTCCAGGCAGCCCGGTGCGATACGCCATCGCATGGGCCAGCGCCTTTTGCCACAGGCTTTCGAGATCGGTTCCCATCGGCGTCCTCCGCGAACATTCCCTCGCGCATCGTTGCGCCGATGCCAGGGGTCCGGCCAGTAGGCTAGGCGGCCAGCTTCCTCAGGATCGCCGCGCCCATTTCTTCCGTACCGATGGTCTTGCGGTTGTCCTGCGCGATATCGCCGGTGCGCAAGCCTTCGCCCAGCACCCCGGCGATCGCAGCCTCCAGCCGGTTGGCCAGCTCCACCATGCCGAACGAATAGCGCAGCGCCCTCGCGAAGCTCGCCAGCATGGCGATCGGGTTGGCGATGCCCTTGCCGGCGATATCGGGGGCCGAGCCATGCACCGGCTCGTAGAGCGCCTTGCGCTTGCCGGTCGCCTTGTCGGGCGCCCCCAGCGAGGCCGACGGCAGCATGCCCAGCGAGCCGGTGAGCATGGCGGCGGCGTCAGAGAGGATGTCGCCGAACAGATTGTCGGTGACGATGACATCGAACTGCTTGGGATTGCGGACCAGCTGCATGGCGCAGTTGTCGGCGAGGATGTGCTCGAACTTGACGTCGGCGTAGTCGGCCGCCACCGCGTGCGCCACCTCGTCCCACAGCACGCCCGATTTCATCACGTTCTTCTTGTCGGCCGAATGCACCTTTTTGCCGCGCGTCCGCGCCAGATCGAACGCCACGCGGCAGATGCGGTCGATCTCGTAGGTCTCGTAGACCTGCGTGTCGACGGCGCGCTTCTGCCCATTGCCCAGATCGGTGATCTCCTTGGGTTCGCCGAAATAGACCCCGCCGGTCAGCTCGCGGACGATCAGGATGTCGAGGCCCTCGACGATCTCGCGCTTCAGCGCCGAGGCGTCGGCCAGCGCCGGATAGCAGATGGCGGGGCGGAGATTGGCGAAGAGCTGCAAATCCTTGCGCAGGCGCAACAGCCCCGCTTCCGGGCGCTTCTCGTAGGGAACCTTGTCCCATTTCGGCCCGCCCACGGCACCGAAGATCACCGCGTCGGCGGCCAGCGCCTTTGCCATATCGTCCTCGGAGATCGCCTCGCCATATGCATCATAGGCGCAGCCGCCCACCAGCCCGCGATCGGTCGAAAAATCGGTTAACCCTTGCGCATTGGTCCAGGCGATCAGCTTTTCGACCTCGGCCATGATCTCGGTACCGATGCCGTCGCCGGGGAGGAGGAAGAGTGTCTGGGCCATGTTCCTGAACGTGTTTGCCGCAAGGATGAACGGATTATGAACGAAAACTATGAGGCCGAAGCGCCGATTCTTGCCGTGACTTCGATCTCGATCTTCATTTCCGGCGTGGTCAGGCCGCAGACCACCATGGTCGCCGCCGGCCGGATATCGCCGAAGTGCTCACCGGCCACCGCCACCAGCGCGTCGTACCAAGCCATGTCGGTGAGATAGTAGCGCACCCGCACCACGTCCTTGAGCGAGGCACCCGCCTGCTCGAGCGCCCCGGCGATCGTCCCGAGCGCGTTGCGCGCCTGCGCCGCCGCGTCCGCGGGCATGGTCATGGTCTTGTAGTCGTAGCCCGTGGTGCCGGAGACATAGACCATCTGGCCGTCGACCACGGCGCGGGAATAGCCGATCTTGGCCTCAAACGGCGAGCCCGAGGAGATGCGCTTGACCACAGCCCTATTCCTTGTCTTTGGCAGAGGGTGAGAAGCGGCCCCCAAGGACATATCCGGCAATGCCGCCAAGCAGCGTTGCGACTACTGGCCCATCAATGACACCTAGCGTTGCCAAAGCCACAACCGTTGGCAACAGCAGGACGAGTCCAAATGCCTGAATGTTCCTCGGCCCCCAGCCACCCTTCTGCTTCGCCCACACAATGATGAGGCCACCGATGAGCAGAATCGCGGCGACGACTAGACCTGCTATCTGCACGCTTCCCAGGGAGGTGACCATCAGATCCACGGCCGCTCGGCGTGGACCTTGTGCTCGAAGCCGCTGATCGAGGTGTCCTGCTTGAGCGTCGCGGCGATATCGTCGAGCCCCTCGAGCAGCGCCTGCTTGCGCGACGGATCGATGTCGAAATGGATCGAGCCGCCGTCCGGGCCCCTGATCGTCTGGCTCTCGAGGTCGACGGTGATGGTGGCGTTCGAGCCGCGCTCCGCATCGTCCATCAGCAGCGCCAGCTGCTCGGGCGTCACCACCACCGGCAGGATGCCGTTCTTGAAGCAATTATTGTAGAAAATGTCGGCAAAGCTGGTCGAGATGACGCAGCGCACGCCGAAATCGAGGAGCGCCCATGGCGCATGCTCGCGGCTCGAGCCGCAGCCGAAATTGTCGCCCGCGACGATGATCCTGGCGTTGCGGTAGGCCGGCCTGTTGAGCACGAAGTCCGGATTTTCCGAGCCATCGTCCTTGTAGCGCATCTCGGAGAACAGCGCGGTGCCCAGCCCGGTCCGCTTGATGGTTTTGAGGTACTGCTTGGGGATGATCATATCGGTGTCGATATTGATGAACGGCAGCGGCGCCGCGACCCCGGTCAGCGTGGTGAACTTTTCCATCTCGTGAGAAACCTCGTTCCGGAGCGTGGTCAGGAAAAGTCGCTTGCGCTTTTCCGGTTCGACCGCGCGACCAAAGATAGTTGCGCGCTTAATGGCGCAAGCGTGGACGCAAGGTCAAGGGCGACGATGGGACACTTCGGGGTGAGGAGGTGGTGGTGCCGGTCGCGGCAGCGATCCACCGACGCCGCCCCACCCACCGGCCGTCATCCTCCGACTTGTTCGGGGGACCCAGCCGCGCCGCGTCGGCGGCGCGAGTGACTCGCTTGCGCGACTGACGTCGCGCGAAGTCTGGGCCCTCGCGACGAGCGCGAGGGTGACGGTCCGTGGGAGTGGTGACGTGGTGCCTCGCGCAGTGCAGGTAGGGCGCCGCCCTACGCCGCCAGACTCGTCTTGGCATCGACGCCCAGCATCAGGTTCAAATTCTGCACCGCCGCCCCGGACGCGCCCTTGCCGAGGTTGTCGTAGACCGCCACCAAGAGTGCCTGCGCCCGCGCGTCATTGGCGAAGACGTGCAGCCGCATGCGGTTGGTGTTGTTGTAGCGTTCCGGGTCGAGCTCGGGCGTACGCTCGATTTCTGCGAACGGCGCGACGTCGACGAAACTGCCTTCCATGCCGGCATAATGATCGGCGATCGCCGCCTGCAGCTCCGCTCCGCTCGGCGCCTTGGGCAGCGTCCACAGCTGCAGCGGCACGCAGACCGCCATGCCTTGGGCGAAGTTGCCGACCGCCGGCTGGAACAGCGGGTCGCGCGCAAGCTTCGCATAGGCTTTGAGCTCGGGCAGGTGCTTGTGCTTGAAGGTGAGGCCGTAGAGCATGAACTCGGCCACGTCCTCGCCCTTGCGCTCGTAATCCTCGATCATTTGCCGGCCGCCGCCGGAATAGCCCGATATTCCATTTACCGTCGCCGGGAAATCCGCCGGCAGCAAGCCGCTTTCGATCAGCGGCCGCAGCGTGGCGATGGCGCCCTGCGGCCAACAGCCCGGATTGGCGACGAAGCGCGCCTTGGCGATGGCCGCCCCCTGCTCCTTGCTCATCTCGGCGAAGCCATAGATCCAGCCGTCGGCGACGCGGTGCGCGGTGGAGGCATCGATCACCCGCGTCGTGGAATTGCTGATCAGCGAAATGCTCTCCCTGGCCGCGTCGTCCGGCAGGCAGAGGATGGCAACGTCCGCCTCGTTGAGCAGCGCCGCGCGGAGGTCCTTGTCCTTGCGCTTCTCGGAGGCGATGGAAAGGAGCTGGAGGTCGCGCCGGCCGGCCAGCCGCTCGCGGATCTGCAGCCCCGTGGTTCCCGCTTCGCCGTCGATGAACACCTTTGCGACCATCACCGCCTCCGTGTGCTTGGCCATCAATGTGGAGATGATACCGCGAGGTACCAAGCGGCGGCTTCAATGGACCTGTGCGGTTTTCCCGTCAAGCGGGGGAGTCGGATAATCCTACCTCCCCCGCGCCCTCCCAACCACAAGGTAATGCCGGCGGCGGCTTGGCGGATAGTGACGATTGATGACGGCCGTCAACAGCCGGGCCACACCCTCCCCCTTGTGGGGAGGGAGGGGGAGGGGGTAGGCGTTAGGTTCCAAACAAGAGGCAGAATTCAATGACCCCGCATAACGAAGCCAAACCGGGCGACTACGCCGAAACCGTGCTGCTGCCCGGCGACCCGCTGCGCGCCAAGTGGATCGCCGAGAACTTCCTCGCCGATGCGAGACAGGTGAACGGCGTGCGCAACTGCCTCGGCTTCACCGGCACCTGGCAGGGCAGGCCGGTGAGCGTGCAGGCCACGGGCATGGGCCAGCCCTCGCTCGCGATCTATGTGCACGAATTGATCAATTTCTACGGGCTGAAGACGCTGATCCGCGTCGGCACCTGCGGCGGTCTCAATGCCGGCGTGAAGGTGCGCGACCTCATCATCGCGCAGGCGGCCTCGACCGATTCGACCATCGTCAGGGATGCCTTCGGCCCTTACAATTTCGCGCCGATCGCCGATTTCGCGCTGCTGCGGGATGCCGCGAACCACGCCGCGGCCAAAGGCATGCGAGCCCATGTCGGCAACATGCTCTCCAGCGACATCTTCTATCATCTCGAGCCCGGCCTCGCCGGCTACGGGCGCCTGCCGGACCACGGTGTTCTGGGCGTCGAGATGGAAGCCGCCGCGCTCTACACCCTTGCCGCCCGCTTCTCGGTCAAGGCGCTCGCCATCTGCACCATGACCGATTGCCTGATCACCCACGAGGAGATCAGCGCCCAGGACCGGCAGACCTCGCTCAAGGACATGGTGACATTGGCGCTCGACGTGGCGGTGGGGATCTGAGGACGAGGACAATATGGAAAGCGTCGACTATTTCGACACATTCATTGCCGTCGCGCCCGATTCGATCGCCGAGGCGAGGGTGGTGCCGCCGGAGAAAGGCGCCGGACCCACGGTGGCAGGGCTGACCTACGCGATGATCGCCACGAGCCCCTATGGGTACACCTCAGGCGACGTGATCTTCGCCATCTGGGCAGATCGCAAAGGCCTGCCCGAGGCCGAGCGGGAGGCGGCGCAGCGCGCGTTCTATTCGCGCGGCCAAGCCTGCCTGCGGTCCAGCGACCTCGGCAAGCGCTACGGCTGGGGCATCCACTCGGATGCCAATGGCCGGATCGCCCTCTATGCCCTGGGTACCGCCGAATATGAGTCCTTCGCCAGCGGCGTCAACCCGCTGGACGGCTCGCAGATCAGGGTTGTCCGCGCAATGCGCAGCGCCCACTGATCGGCCATGTCCGTCCTCCCGCGCCTCGCCAATGCCCTGGGCCGCAATGACGAGCGGCCCAATGTCGAATTGGCCGAGGCGCTGGCGGCCAAGCCGGACAAGGGGGCCATCGCCGAACTCGTGGGCACCCTGTCGACCGGCACGCCGGCCGTGCGCAGCGATGCCATCAAGGTGCTCTACGAGCTCGGCGAACGCAGGCCGGAACTGCTGGATGGCCACGCCGGCGCCTTCTTCGAAACGCTGGGAAGCCGCAACAACCGCATGGTCTGGGGTGGGCTCTCGGCGCTGGCCGCCGTCGCGACGACCCAGGCCGCGGCGCTGGCCGCCCGGCTGCCGGAAATCCTCGCCGCCGCCGACCGCAGCTCGATGATCGCCAAGGACAAGACCATGTCCATTCTCGCCCAGCTCGCCGGCGCCGGCTTCGCGGACAAGGCTTTGCCGATCCTGCTCGACCGGCTCGAAGGCGCCGCGCCCAACCAGTTCCCCATGTACGCCGAGTTTGCCGCCCCGGTCGTCGATGCCGCGCACAGGGCACGCCTCAAGACCATCCTCGAGACCCGGCTCGCCAATATTCCACAGCCCGCCAAGCGCGTCCGCATCGGGAAGGTCCTGCGCCAACTCGGCAAATAGCGCTCACGGAGGCTTTGACACCGCCTGCCCGCCGCTTGGCAGCTCCGCCCATTTTGCGCCCCGATCCGCGTGTTAAGGTCGCTCTAACCAGGGGATCCTCCGATATGATCGTCAAAAATACCGCTGCCCGCCTCAGCGAAACCGTCAGGGGCATCGATACCACGTCCCGCTTTGCCCTCGCCGTGCTGGCGCTGGCTTCGGGCGTCTATACCTATCTGGGGGTGCGCGGGCTGCTCGACGGCTCGGCGAGCTTCGTCTTTTTCGCCGCCATCATCTATTCCGCGGCCGTTTCGGTTGCCATCTACGCCTTCTGGACCTTCATGATCCGCTTCGTGCCCCTGGTGGTAGGCGGGGTGCAGCGGGCAGCGCTCTTCGTCACCATGGCGGTCGGTTGCGCCATGATCATCGCCATGTCCTCCTGGCTCAATGCCGCCGCCCTGGCGGGGTCCGCGGCGCTCGAGCAGCATCTGGCGGTGACGCTCGAAGGCTATGTCGGCGATCTCGATGCCGCGCATGGCAACGCGCTGGCGGCGCAGAGCCTGTTGCCCGACGTGCGGCGCGCGGCGGAACGTTTCTCGCGCCTCGCCGGTGACGAGCGCGAGAACGGCGCCCTCACCGGGACCACGGGCTCCGGCTCGGTGGTGCAGCTCCTCACCCAGATGAGCGCCCAGATGACCGAACTGGGCACCACCATCACCGGCTCCCGCGAGCAGGTGGCCGCGCTGCTCGCAAAGGGATCGGAGCATCTGGGCAGGATGCGCGAGCTGGTTTCGGCGCCCGGCGCCGTGGAACCGCGCGCCGATCAGTTCGCCGCCGAGGTCGTGCAATTGTCCGCCGTCATCGCGGCGCTGCAGGAGACCGGCGTCGCCCCATCGGTGAAGCGCGCGGCCGCCGATCTCTCGCTCGGCTTCATCGCGCCGGTGGCCGACGGCGGCACCGCCGGCCTCGTGATCCGGCAGGACCGGGTCATGGAGACGGTGCGCAATTCGGTCGCCGCCCAATCGGTGGCGCTGACCGCAGCGGCGGAAGAGATTCTGGCCGAGCCCAAGGTCGAGCCGCGCCGCTTCGTGCCGCTTTCGACCGCCGAGGCCGTGCTGCGCTACTGGAGCGATTTCGTGCCGAGCTGGGCCGGGGCGATTTCGATCGACCTGCTCCCGGTGGTACTGGTCCTCGTGCTGATGATCGTTCACGACGCCATGCGGCGCGAGGCGGGATCGATGGAAGAGGCCGAAACCATGACCGCCGCCGAGATGCTGCGGGCGATGAGCCTTTATCGGCAGATGACGGCCGCGCCGGCGCCCGCCGGGGCGGCGAACGCAGAGGTTGCCGCAGAAGATGACGACACCCGCGAGACATTTGCCAAGGAGACGCCCGAGGCGACGGTGACGCCGATCGACGTCAACCAGCGCAAGCGCGGCGAAGGACCGGTCCGCTCATGAGCACGACGGCGATGCGGCAGCCGTTCGGCCGCCGGCTCCTCGGCCGGATCGCCGGCCTCGACGACGGCAACATCCTGCGCGCCGCCTTTTTTGCCATGCTCGCCGGCACGCTGGGCGTGCTCTACATCGACTATCGGCAACTGACCGAGGCCGATACGAGCGCCCTGGTGGCGCCCCACCAGCCGGTGCTGCCGGCTTTCGACCCCGACAGCCCCGCCACTGCCCCCGGGCCGCGGGTCACCACCGATTTCGAGACGCTCAGGCGCCCCCTCTCGATCGCTTTGGCCAATGGGGGCGTCCTGGAATTGACCGGCACCATCGATCCGGGCTCGGCCGAGCGCTTCGCCGCCGAGATCGCGGCCCGCGGCGAGTATGTGGAGACGGTGAGGCTCAACTCTCCGGGAGGATCGGTGAACGACGCCCTCGCCATCGGCGCGCTGATCCGCAACAAGGGTTTTGCCACCAGCGTCGCTCGCGGCGCACTCTGTGCCTCGTCCTGCCCACTGGTGCTAGCTGGCGGGGCAAGTCGTGTGGCCGAGCATGGCGCCGCCATCGGCGTCCACCAGGTCTACGCGACCATTGCCCCGGGCGAGTTGCCTGCCGGTATGCGGGCGGCCGGCGATGCCATGTCGGATGCCCAGAAGACCACCGCCAGGATCACCCGGCACCTCCAGACCATGGGAGTCGATCCGGCGCTCTGGCTGCATGCGCTGGAGACGCCTCCGGACCGGCTCTATTACCTCACGCCGGAGGAGATGGCGGCCTACAGGCTCGCGGTGGATCGCTCCCCGGTCTGATTTGGCGCCGCCGGCAACCGCTTCAGCGTTTGCGCTGGATCAACTCGAACTCGTCACAAAGCTGACCTATGTATCAACAGGCGAGCGGAACCCAATCGCATGGGGTGCGTTTCGTACAATCGGGAGGCCGAGCATGAACACCGCATATACCTTGACGCGTCACCGCGACATCCAGAACTGGGTCGCCGGACATCGGGGTTTGCCGGCCATCCGGCGGATGGTCAATGATTTCGGCGAGCCGCATGCGCGGCTGGCGCTGAGATTCTCCAAGCCCGGAACTGCGCCGGTCTCGACGCCCAGCCTGGACGACGGCATCAGCCCCTGTTCCTGGACGGCCTGGCTGGCCGAGCTTGACCGCCAGCATCTGGCGCTCAAGGTCCTGGACACCAGGCAGCCGGATTTCGAGTTCGTCGAGCGCAAGGATCTCAACTAAGAGTCGCACGCATCCCCGCCGGAGCGCGCCCCCGCCTCCTGCCCGGGCCCAAGCGACCCCCCAATGAGCCCTGCCGGTCAGATCGGAGCGATCCGGCCGGCATTTTCTTGAGCGGCGCGAATTTTCCGGCACGGCGGCACAGGCTTCCTGCGCCGTCGCGGCGATGGGAGCCGTCCCCCGGAGCACCCGGAACCTCCTGTTCCCCAGGACAGTCCAACCTTGCGGAACCAGGACGGATTGCGCATCTTATGAAGATGCAGCCCCGCCGCCGGCGACGTTCGGCGCCAGCGAATCAAGGTGAGTCATGTCCAGAATTCTTGTCAAAGCCGAAGACATCCGCCAGTGGGTGGAGGCCTGCGGCGGCTACCCTGTCATGATGGATGTGCCTGACGGCACCAGGAGCCGGACCTTGCTGCAGCTGACCTTCGGCCAGCATTTTCTCAACGCCGACGAAAACGAGGGACCGGACCGCCCCTACGGCTACGAGCTGGTCAGCTGGGATGAATGGCTCGCCGAGCTGGAAAAACAGAATCTGGCATTGCAGGTCTCGGACGATCCCTCCGGCGGCAACGAGCAGGAATACCGGATCATCGGCCGCCACGACGATCGCAACACGGCGTAGGGCGCGATCCGACCCGATTGAATCGGGCGCTCTAGCTGTCGCCCGCCTCCGCCGCGGCCTCGATCGCTTCCATGTCGGCGTCGGAAAAGCCGAAATGATGGCCGATCTCGTGCACCAGCACATGGGTGACGATGGCGCCCAGCGTCTCCTCGTGCTCGGCCCAGTAGTCGAGGATGGGGCGGCGATAGAGCCAGATGCGGTTGGGCAATTGCCCGGTGGGCGGCGTGACGCCCTCCTCGGTCATCCCGACCCCGCGGAACAGCCCCAGGAGGTCGAATTCGGATTCGATCCCCAGTTCGTCCAGGGTCTCGTCGTCGGCAAACTCGGCGACCGAGCATGGGACGTCCGCGACCAGATCGCGAAACGGGCTGGGCAGCGCCTCGAGCGCCACCCGCGCCATCGCCTCGAAATCGTCGAGCGACGGGGCGCTTCGATCCGCCCAGCCGCCCTCTTTCAATGTGTCGGCCACTCGCGGATGTCGACGAAGTGCCCCGCCACCGCCGCCGCCGCCGCCATGGCCGGCGACACCAGATGCGTGCGGCCCTTGAAGCCCTGGCGGCCTTCGAAATTGCGGTTCGAGGTCGAGGCGCAGCGTTCCAGTGGCTTCAGCTTGTCCGCGTTCATCGCGAGGCACATCGAGCATCCCGGCTCGCGCCACTCGAAGCCTGCTTCCTTGAAGATCCTGTCGAGCCCTTCGGCTTCCGCCTGCGCCTTGACCAGCCCCGAACCGGGCACGACCATGGCGTTGACGCCCTCCTTGACCTTGTGGCCGGCCAACACCTTGGCCGCCGCCCGCAGATCCTCGATGCGGCCATTGGTGCAGCTGCCCAGGAACACCCGCTCCACCGCGATGTCGGTGATCCTGGTGCCGGGAGTGAGGCCCATATAGTCGAGCGCCCGCCATTTGCTGGCGCGGCGGTTGGCATCGGCGATGTCGTCGGGGTTGGGCACGGTGCCGGTCACCGAGATCACATCCTCGGGCGAGGAGCCCCAGGACACGATCGGCGGCAGCTTCGCCGCGTCGAGCCGCACTTCCTTGTCGAAATGCGCGCCCTCGTCGGTATAGAGACCGCGCCAATATTCGAGCGCCGTCTCGAATGCCTTGCCCCTAGGCGCGCGCGGCCGGTCCTTCACATAAGCGAAGGTCTTTTCGTCCGGCGCGATCAGCCCGGCCCGGGCGCCGCCCTCGATGCTCATGTTGCAGACGGTCATGCGGCCTTCCATCGAGAGCGCGCGGATCGCCTCGCCGGCATATTCGAGCACATGGCCATTGCCGCCCGCAGTGCCGATCTCCCCGATGATGGCAAGGATGATGTCCTTGGCGGTGACGCCGGGCGGCAATTGGCCATCGACGGTCACCCGCATGTTCCTGGCCTTCTGCTGGATCAGCGTCTGGGTGGCGAGCACGTGCTCGACCTCGGAGGTGCCGATGCCGTGGGCCAGGGCGCCGAAGGCGCCGTGCGTCGAGGTATGGCTGTCGCCGCAGACGATGGTCATGCCCGGAAGGGTGAAGCCCTGCTCCGGCCCGACGATGTGGACGATGCCCTGGCGCTTGTCGAGTTCGTTGAAATACTCGACTCCGAACTCGGCGGCATTTTCCGCCATGGTCCGCACCTGCAGCGCGCTTTCCGGATCGTCGATGCCGTGCGAACGGTCGGTGGTGGGGACGTTGTGGTCGACCACGGCCAGCGTGCGCTCCGGCGCGCGGACCTTGCGGTGGTTGACGCGCAACCCCTCGAAGGCCTGCGGGCTGGATACCTCGTGCACCAGATGCCGGTCGATATAGATCAGGCTCGTCCCATCGTCGTTGTTGGCGACCAGGTGATCGTCCCAGATCTTGTCGTATAGCGTTCTCGGCATGCTCATAGGCGGGAGGTTCCAGCTGGGTGTGGGTTGCGCGCCGTTCTAAGCCTGCGGCGGCGCCGGGGTCAAGATTGGGGGACAAGGACAAGGGGGCGTGATCTCCAAGTCGAATCTTCCTCCCCCACCGGCCGTCATCCTACCCAGGAGTGCAATCGTAGCACAGCGCATCGCCCCAAAGTCCTTTCTCCCGTCACCAGCCGTGCCCTATGGTGACGCCCGAGTGGTCGCTGCCAACCCATGCCCGGCACTCGACATTTGCCGGCGCTGGCGGCACTCTGGCCAGCAGCATGAATTGAAGGGCCGTAGCGGTGAACGAGGCGCCATTCTTCGAGACCAGGGCAAGCCTGCTCGCCAGGGCCGATGCGCTGATGGCCAGCGAGCCAAACCTTGCCCGTTTCCTCGAGGCCTGCGTCAAGGCCACCGATCCGGAGGATCTGGCAGCCTATTCATCCGAGATCGTCGAATTGCTGCTGCGCCAGTCCTTCGAGCGGCTGGGCAAGCGCGAGCTGGCAACGTACAAGGTCTATCTCCAGCCGCCCCAGAGCGTCGGCCACCCCGAGATCGTCGAAATCTTCTCGGCCGACATGCCCTTCATCGTCGACAGCGTGCTGGCGGCGATCCGCGCCAAGGGCGGCGCCATCCGCTTCCTCTCGCACCCGATCCTCAATTTCGACCCGGCGACCTATCGCGTGCTGGAGGCGCCCGCCCCCGGGAGCCGGCTCGAGAGTTTCCTGCACATCCACATCGACCCGCTCGACGACGACGCGCGCCGCGCGCTGCAGGCCGAACTCGACGGCGTCCTCACCGAGGTCGCCCGCGCCGTGGACGGCTGGCATCCGATGCTCGGACGGGTGCACCAGGTCGTGCAGTCCTGGCACGACAATCCACCCAAGGTGCTACCGGCCGTGCTGGCCGAGGCAATGCACTTGCTCGGCTGGCTGGCCGAGCACAATTTCACCTTCCTGGGCATGCGCGAGTACCGCCTCGAGCAGGTCCAGGAAAATGCCCGCCCCGGACTTGATCCAGGGTCGAAACGCTTTTCCGGTTCGGACGTGCCACCGAATAAGGACACAGGAAAAGGAGACGCCGCAAGGCTGGCGCCGGTCGAGGAGAGCGGCATGGGGATTCTGGAGGATCCCGATTTCAGCTTCCTGCGCTCGGGTAGCGATTATGTCGAGATGACCGAGCAGCACATCGCCTTCCTCGCCGATCCCGACCCGCTGATGGTCACCAAGGCCAATATCCGCTCCCGCGTCCACCGGCGGAGCCACATGGATTACGTCGGGGTCAAACTCTACGACGAGATGGGTAAGCTCTCGGGTGAATTGCGGGTACTTGGCCTGTTCACCTCGATGTCGATGGCGACGCCGCACTCGGAAGTGCCGCTGATCCGCCGCAAGATCCTCGAGGTCATGCGCCGCTCCGCGCTCGATCCCAAGGGCCATGCCGGCAAGGCGCTGATGAATGCGCTCGACAACTATCCGCGCGAGGAACTGTTCCAGATCTCGGAGGATCAGCTCTTCGAGTTCGCCACCACCATCGCGCAATTGACCGACCGGCCGCGCGTCCGCGTGCTCTCGCGCATCGACCGCTTCAACAATTTCGTCTCCATCCTCCTGTTCATGCCGCGCGACCGTTACAATTCGGAGGTGCGGGCGCGGATCGGCGATTATCTGTCCACAATCTACGACGGCCGCGTCTCGGCCTACTATCCGAGCTTTCCCGAGGGTGAACTGGTCCGGGTCCACTTCATCATCGGCCGCTACGCCGGGCCGACGCCCCGGCCGCGCCGCGACGAGATCGAGGAGGAAGTCACCGAGCTCACCCTCGCCTTCGGCGACAAACTGCGCCGCGCCGCCGATGATGCCCGCGATATGGAGGACTTTGTCGACGCGTTTTCGCCGGCCTACCAGTCGCGCAACTCGCCGGACGACGCCCTCGCCGACATCGAGGTCGTCAGGGGGCTGGCCGACGAGAAGGCGATCGCGCTCAAGCTCGGGCCGCAACAGGGCAGCGACGGCGGGATCGGGCTCAAGGTCTATCACCTCCGGAGCCCGATCCCGCTCAGCGATCGCGTGCCGATGCTGGAGAATTTCGGTTTCAGGGCGATCGACGAGAGAACCTACACCGTCAATCCCCGGGGCGGTGACGAGGTCTATATCCACGATATGGTGCTCGCGGCGGGCGAGGCCATCGATTTCGAATCGGGCGCGCTCTCGACCAGACTCGAGAATGCCGTCCTGGCGGTATGGCGGGGTGACGCCGAGAGCGACGGGCTCAACCAGCTGACGGCCACGGCCGCGCTGAGCTGGTACGACGTGGAACTGCTCCGCGCCTTCACCAAATACCTCAAGCAGGTCGGCATCCCGTTCTCGCGCAGCTATCTGATCTCCGTGATGGCCCTGCATGCCGACGTGGCCGCGTCCCTGGTGACGCTGTTCCACGCATTGCACGACCCCGGCTTCGCCGGCCACCGCGATCGCGCCGCGGCCACGGCGCGCGAGACCATCGCCGCGGCCCTTGAAGCCACCCCCTCGATCGACGAGGACCGCATTATCCGCCGCTACCTCAACCTGGTCGACGCGGCCCTGCGCACCAATGCCTATCAGCGCGACACCGAAGGCAACCGCCGCCCGGCGCTGGCCATCAAGTTCGACTGCGCGCGGATCGACGCCCTGCCCCAGCCCCGGCCCTATCGCGAAATCTTCGTCTATTCGCCGCGTGTCGAGGGCCTGCACCTGCGCTTCGGGCCCATCGCCCGCGGCGGGCTGCGCTGGTCCGACCGGCCGGAGGATTTCCGCACCGAGGTGCTGGGGCTGGTCAAGGCTCAGCAGGTCAAGAACGCCATCATCGTGCCGGTCGGCGCCAAGGGCGCTTTCGTGCCCAAGCGGCTCGCTGCCGGCGCCGATCGCGAGACGGTCGCGAAGGAAGGCACCGCCTGCTACAAGATCTTCGTTTCTTCCCTCCTCGACGTCACGGACAATCTCGAAGGCGAGATCGTGGCACCGCCGCCCGACGTCAGGCGCCGCGATGGCGATGACCCCTATCTGGTGGTCGCCGCCGACAAGGGCACGGCGAGTTTTTCCGACACCGCCAACGCCATCGCGCTCGACCGCGATTTCTGGCTGGGCGACGCCTTCGCCTCCGGCGGCTCGGCCGGCTATGACCACAAGAAGATGGGGATCACCGCGCGCGGCGGCTGGGAGGCGGTCAAGCGCCATTTCCGCGAGCTCGACCGCGACATCCAGACCTCGCCCTTCACCGTCGCCGGCGTCGGCGATATGTCGGGCGACGTCTTCGGCAACGCCATGCTGCTTTCCCCGCAGATCCGGCTGATCGCCGCCTTCGACCACCGCGACATCTTCATCGACCCCGACCCCGATCCCGCCACGAGCCTTGCCGAGCGGGCGCGGCTCTTCACCATGCCGCGCTCGAGCTGGCAGGATTACAACAAGACCCTGATCTCCAAGGGCGGCGGCGTCTATTCGCGCTCATTGAAAAACGTCGCGCTCTTCGCCGAGGCGCGGCGGGCGCTCGGGCTCGGCAACGAACCGGTGACACCCAACGAGGTCATCAGCGCGATATTGAAGGCCGAGGTCGACCTGCTCTGGTTCGGCGGAGTCGGCACCTGTGTTCGCGCCTCCGATGAAACCGACGCCGAGGTCGGCGACCGGGCCAGTGACGCGATCCGCGTCACCGGCAAGCAAATCCGCGCCCGCGTGGTGGGCGAAGGCGCCAATCTCGCCGTGACCCAGCGCGGACGCATCGAGTACGCGCTCGACGGCGGCCGCATCAATACCGACGCCATCGACAATTCGGCGGGCGTCAATTCCTCCGACCTCGAGGTCAATATCAAGATCGCGCTGGGCACGCTCGTCCGCTCGGGCAAGCTCACCTATCAGGTGCGCAACGAGTT
>JAUXUM010000247.1 GCA_030680995.1 Devosia sp. | reverse complement strand
GCAAGGGCTTCGCGGTGGTGGCGGTGGAAGTGCGCCGGCTGGCGCAGTCGGCGGCCGAGGCGTCGTCGGAGGTCAAGGTGTTGATCGAACAAAGCGCCGGGGAAGTCAAAGGCGGCAGCAAGCTGGTCACCGAAGCTGCCGCGAAACTGGAAACCATGCTGGAGAGGGCCCGGCGGAATTTCGACCTGCTCGAGGGCATCGCGAGGGAGAGCCGCCAGCAGGCGTCCTCGATCGACGAGGTGACTTCCGCAGTGCGGATGCTCGACGAGATGACCCAGCACAATGCCGCCTTGGTGGAAGAAACCAATGCCGCCATCGAGCAGACCGAGGCGCAGGCAAGCGAACTCGACCGCATCGTCGATGTGTTCGCCATCCACGAACGCGAGGCGACGCAGGCGGGTGCCGTTCCGCAACCCCGTCCGGAAACGGGCATCAAAGCGCTGCAGCAGAGGGCAAAAATCGCAGCCAGAACCTATCTCGGCGGCGGCGGTGCCGCGGTGGCCGACGACTGGTCCGAGTTCTGAACGCGGCCCAATTGATCAGGATTGGGGGCTGTTAGCCCTTGCTTGGTCGCGCCCTCGAACCGCCAAGGTCTACAAGTTTGGTTGATCGCGCCGCAGTGCCGTGAGCACCAGGGCCTCGGCGTGAAGCGCGGTGGTGTCGTAGGTGGGGAGCGGGCTGACGCCGTCATCGATCAGCATGCCGATTTCGGTGCAGCCCAGGATCACCGCCTCGGCGCCGCGCGCCGCGAGGCGGGCGATGGCATCGACATAGATGCGCCGCGACTCGTCGCGCACGATGCCGAGGCAAAGCTCCTCGTAGATGATGCCGTCGAGATTGGTGATCCCGATATCGGGCACCAGGACCTTCAGGCCCCGGGCTTCAAGAACCTCGATGTAGAAGCGCTTCTCCATGGTAAAGCGGGTGCCGAGCAGGCCGACGGTCCGGATGCCATCAGCGAGGAGCGCGTCGGCAGTCGGCTCGGAAATATGGATGAGGGGAACGGACAGCCGGGCAGTGATCGCCGGGGCGACGATGTGCATGGTGTTGGTGGCCAGCCCGATGACGCCGCAGCCCTGCGCCTGCAAGCCCTCGGCGATGCCGGCGAGTATTTCGCCCGCCTCGTCCCATTGACCGGCGCTCTGCATTGCCGCGATCGGGGCAAAGTCGATGGAATGGACGATCACCGGCGCCGAGTGCAGCCCGCCCAGCCGGCGGGCGGTCTCGCGGTTGAGGATGGCATAGTAATGCGCGGTGGACTCCCAGCTCATGCCGCCGATCAGGCCGATGGTTTTCATCTGAGCCACTTACGGAACATGACGATGCGTTCGGTTTCCTCGAAGCCCCAGTGGGCGTGGCTTTGCAGGGAGACATCGTTCTCGACCGCGGCGTCCGAGCCCAGTTCGGCATAGCCGCGCATCATGGCCCAATCGGTGACAGCCGCGACCAAGCGCCTTGCCGACACCAGCGCGCCGGTGCACAGGGTCAACATAGATGCCCTGGAGCCAGCCGACCGGCGCCGTCTCGCAGCCGTTGCCCCAGGGGCGTTCCCCGGCTTCGGCAAAGCCGATCAGGCGCTCGCCCTCGAAGGCGCCGAAGGCGGGCATGTTTTCGGGATCGGCAAGGATGCCAGTGATGTCCTCGTCAAACTCGTCGGTCGCCTCGCGCGGCCAGAGCGCAAGGCGCAGCGCCAGCCATGCCGCACGGTCGTGTTCCTGCAGCCGCCGGACCTCAGGCACCGCGCACCTTGGCCGGCAGTTCGGCGAAGGCGCCGACGACTTGCAGGTAGGCCTCGCGCTTGAAGGGCACGATCAGGTCGGGGAGCTTTGCGAGCTCCTCCCAGCGCCAGCGATCGAATTCGGCACGGTGTTTACCGCCGCCGGGACTGTGGATGTCGATTTCGCCTTCGTCGCCGGTAAAGGCGAAGGCAAACCAGCGCTGGCGCTGTCCACGGTACTTGCCCTTCAGGGCGATCCCGAGCGCATCGTCGGGCAGATCGTAGTAGATCCAGCCGGGTGCTTCGGCGAGCAACCGCACCGAGCGGATCGAGGTCTCCTCGAAGAGTTCGCGATGCGCGGTCTCGATCGGGGCTTCGCCCTTGTCCATGCCGCCCTGCGGCATTTGCCAAGGCGAGCCGTGTTCGGCGGAATCCTCCGGATCGTCCTCCGGCTTGCGGCGGCCGATAAAGACCTTGCCCTCGCGGTTGAAGATGGCCACGCCCACGCAATCGCGATAGGGCATCCGTTCACGGATCGGCATGGCTCAGCTCTTCATCAGGGCGCTGGCGGGGACAATGACGATGCCCTTTTCCTGCAGTCCGCGGGCCCATTCGGCAATGGTCTGGACGGAGATGGGCAGGGCAGAGATAATTCCGATCGCCGCGCCTTGCTGCCTGGCCTTGGCTTCCAGCTCGGCGAGGGCCGCAAGGATCGGCGCGCGCGCCGGATTGGCGTCCAGCATCATGTCGGCGCGGTTGAACGGCACCCGGTTGGCCTGAGCCAGTTGCGGCGCCAGCGACCGGTTGGAGGAGCCGTCGTCGAGGTAACCCAGCCCGCGGGCGCCGAGTTCTTCCATCATCGGCCCGAAATCGGTGCCGGAGGCGGTGAAGCGGGCGCCCATATTGTTGATCAGCCCGACATAGCCGCCGAACCGGCTCATCACCTTGAACAGCTTGCGCATGTTGTCGCGCGGCGCCTGGCCGGTGAGCAGCGTGTCGGGGCCGGGGTCGTTCTCCGGGTAGTCGAAAGGTTCGAGCGGCACCTCGAGAAAGATCTCGTGACCTTCGGCACGGGCCGAGCCAACGGCGCGCGCAAGGTTTCTACCGTAGGGCGCGAAGGCGAGCGTCACGTTATCGGGGAGCTTTTCGATGGCTTCGAGGGAGCCCGCGAGATTGAGCCCCAGGCCGGTGACGACGATGGCGATGAGCGGCCTGCCGCTGGCGGTGTCGGGCGTCACCGAGGGGCGCGCATAGGCGGCGAAGGGCGTGTGTCCGTTGCCACCGATACGGGGGATGGCGCCATACTCGGTCTGCTCGACCAGGTCCGCCAGATTGCCGGACTCGTCGGGTTCGGTCATCGCCGTTGCCACCGGGTCGCTGTCGGGGAGTTCTTCGAGCGAGGTGGCGGCCGGATCGGCAAAACCGGAAGCCGGTATTTCCGGGCCCACGGTGAGCGCTTCCGAACCCGGCGGGGTGGCATTGCCGCCAGCCACGGCGTTGGTGTGGCGGGTAGAATTGATCGCAACTTCCGCCGAGGGGCGGCCGCCATCGGGGTCGCTGACGAGCACAACGCGCAGAGCGACGATCAGCAGCAGCGCGGCGATGCCGGCACTGGCCAGCCGGGCGATCGGCAGATGCCGGCGACCGGAAGCCGGCGCGGTTTTCGCCCTCCTGCGGCTGAGCGGCGCGTCCAGATCACTGGCCATCGGCTGGTCCGATCCCTGCCAATCCCGATTGGGGAATCAAGCGGGGCGGCGAATCAGCCGCCCCGTATTGCTCGTGTTGATACCATGAACCGGTAGATTGTTGACCGGCCTCCGCAATCAGCCGACAGGCTTGGGCGGATATGCCGAGTTGGTCTCCTCGCCGGTGATCAGCTTGATGGCGTATTGGAGCTGATTGTCCTTTTCCTTCTCGGAGGGGACATAGACCGACGAGCCGGCCGTTGCCACTTCCTCGGTGCCGCCGCCGATCTGGCCCTGCAGACCCGCCTCGCCGATGATCTCGTCGCGTCCCTTGAACTCGTCCGGCACGTCCTGGGTGATGGTGATGTCGGGGTAGATACCCGCTGCCTGGATGGAACGGTTGTTGGGCGTATAGTAGCGCGCCGTGGTCAGCCGCATGGCGCCGTTGGGGCCGAGCGAAATGATCGACTGCACGGAACCCTTGCCGAAGGAGCGGGTGCCCACCAGCGTTGCGCGCTTGTGGTCCTGCAGTGCGCCGGCCACGATCTCGGCAGCGGAGGCCGACCCGCCATTGATCAGCACCACCAAAGGCACATCGGCAATCTTTGAATCAAGATCGTCCGGGCGCGCGTCGTAACGGGCGCTTTCCTGATCGACCCGGCCGCGCGTGAGCACTACAGCGCCCTGTTTGAGGAAGGCATCGGTAACATAGACGGCCTGATCGACCAATCCGCCCGGGTTGTTGCGCAGATCGAGAATGATCCCCTCGGGAGGCGTACCGCTGCGTTCCTTGTAGATATCCTGGATCGCCTTCTGGATGCCGACATAGGCCTGTTCGGAGAAACGGGCGAGGCGGAGCAGGGCGATGTCGCCTTCCATGCTCCAGCGCACCGCACGCATGGCGATCACGTCACGTGCGAGTTCGAATTCAAGCGGTTTTTCGACGCCCTCGCGGACGATCGTGAGCTTTATCTTGGTGCCCACCGGCCCGCGCATCTTCGCCACGGCCTGGTCGAGCGTCAGCCCCATGACCTGCTGGCCGTCCAGTTCGACGATGAAATCGTTGGCAAGGATCCCGGCCCGGGCAGCCGGCGTCTCATCGATGGGCGAGACCACCTTGATGATACCTTCCTCCATCGTCACTTCGATGCCCAATCCGCCGAACCTGCCCGAGGTGTCTTCCTGGACATCCTGGTAGTCGACCGGCTCGAGATAGCCCGAATGCGGATCGAGCGAGGTCAGCATGCCCTGGATCGCGGCGTGGATCAGTTTGCGCTCATCGGGCGCGTCCACATACTCGGCGCGAATGCGGTCGAAAACCTCGCCGAAGAGCGAGAGATCGGAATAGATCTCCTCATTGGTGCGGGGCGCGGCGGTTTCTTCGACGGCGGTCGGCTCGGCAGGCTGCTCCTGGGCGATCAGGGCGGGCACCCCGATCAAAGCCAGTGCGAGCGCAATCGCGGTGGCGCGGACGGGCGTAAAACGCATCAGGTTCTATCCACTTTGTGTCGGGTTGACTGGGCTGGCCCACCATCCGGTCGGGTCGATGGGCTCGTTGTCTTTTCGCATCTCTATATAGAGCGTCGGCCGGGAGACGCCAGCGCTCGTGGTCACCGTTCGGCCAATTGTCTGTGAACCCATGGTTCCCACAGGCTCACCCATCAGGACAAACTGACCGATATCGACGCTGACCGCCGCAAGGCCAGCAAGCAGCAGCGTGTAATCCTGACCGGCATTCAAAACGATAATTTGGCCATAATTGAGGTAGTTGCCCTTGTAGAGCACCCAGCCGTCGGCCGGCGCGACCACCTGGGCCTCGGCGCGGGTCACGATCGAAATGCCCCGGGAAATGCCGCCGAAGCCGTCGCCGTCGCCATACTCGATGACAGCGACGCCGCTCGAGGGAAACGCCAGGAAACCGCGGGCCTGCGCGAATGGCACCGCCGGCTCGGCGCGCTCGGTATTGGCCAGCGCGAGCTTGATCGTCTCGGCATCCAGGGCCGGAGCCCTGCCGCCGGCGTTGGCGGTCGCGGTGGCGTTCGCGGCGACGGCGACGGCGGTGGCCCGTCGCGTCAGATCGTCGATCAACTGCTTGAGCGAGGAGGCTCTGGCGGCGAGCGCCTCCGCCTCCGCCTGCGCGGCCTCGAGTTCGGCGGTGATCACTTCCTCGCCGTGCTTGCGGGCAACGATCAGGGTGGCGATCCGAAGCTGTTCTTCCTCAAGAATCTCGAAGTTCGCCCGCAGACGCGCTTCCTCCTCCAGAGCGGCCGCCTTGATTTCGGTGAGGCGCGTCAGGTTGGCTGTGAGTTCGTCTGCCTTGGCGCGCAATTGCGGCACGATGGCCGAGATCAGGATGGCGCTCCGTGCCGAGCCGAGCGCATCGGAGGGGTTGACGATCAGCGCTGGCGGCGGGTTGCGGGAAATGCGCTGGAGTGCCGCCAAGACGCTGGAGATCGAGTCGTCGGCGCCATCGATGTGGCCGCGCACCTCCATTTCGGCAACGATCAACTCGCCCAGCCTCTCTTCCATGGATGCGACCTCGGCCTCGGCGGTCTTGACCCGCTGAGCGGCGGCGATCAGGGCGGCGTTCTGTCGGGCGCGGTCACCTTTCATTTCCTCGATATCGAGCTTGAGCGCCTCGACGCGTTCCTTGCTCAGGCTGATCGAGGCTTCAATTTCCACCAGTGCCTTCTGCTCCGCGGCAGCGACGACCGCGGCATCGTCGGGCGCGGCGGCGGGACCATCCAGGCCCGGCCGCAGTTCACCCTCGGAACTCGTCGTTGCAGATGCCGCCGGTGTTTTTTCCGAGGGCTCGGTCTGGGCGAGAAGCGGCGCGGCGGCGGCGCTCAATGCCAGCACCAGCCCCGCGGCCATCAGTCCAGTCCTCGTGCGGGCAAGACCCGGCATGGGGCGAAACTCTCCGAATCAGCGCTGCAACCATAGCAAGGCGCTGGTTAACAGCCGTAAACTCCGGCGGCGATCCTATTCGCGATGATAGGGGTGCCCCGAAAGAATTGTCGTCATCCGATAGAGCTGCTCGGCCAGCATGATCCGCACCAATTGATGCGGCCAGGTGAGCGGCGAGAAGCTCAGCGTCAGGTCGGCGCCGGCGACCAGGCCGGGATCGAGCCCGTCGGCGCCGCCGATCGCAAAACTCACCGCCGGCCGGCCGTCGTCGCGCCAGCGGCCGAGCTGCCGCGCAAAAGCTTCCGAGCCAAGTGTCCTGCCGTGCTCGTCCAGCGCCACAACCACGCCGTCGGGCAGGATCGCCCGCAGTGCCCTGGCCTCTTCGGATTTGCGGGCCGGGCCCGAGGAGGCGCGGGACTCGGGCAGTTCGGCGACCTCGAAGCCGGTCAGAGCGAGCGGCTTGCCGCACTGCACGGCCCGGTCGAGATAGCGGGCCACGAGCTCGCGCTCGGGCCCCTGCTTCATGCGGCCGACGGCGGCGATGTGAATTCGCATGGTCGCCCTCGCGGGATCGAAGCCCGCTGCGCTTCAAATGCCAGCGAGGCCGGAAGGATTAGCGCGCGTCGGCGGCGAAATCGACCGCCCACATTTTCTCGATATTGTAAAACTCGCGCACTTCGGGGCGGAAAATATGGACGATCACATCTCCGCCATCGACCAGCACCCAATCGCAATGGGGCAGGCCCTCGATGCGGGGCTTGCCGAAGCCGTGCTCGCGCAAGGCCTTGGCGACCTGATCGGCGACCGCGCCGACATGGCGATGCGAGCGGCCGGAGGTGACGACCATATGATCGGAGAGCGAAGACTTCCCGGTGATGTCGATGGCAACAGTCTGCTCGGCCTTGGCATCCTCAAGGCTCCGCAACACCACGTCGATCATCTGAAGTTCCGGCGCTTCCGCCGGGGCGGCGATATTCTTCTTGGGTGAGCTGGCCATCAGCAAATGGCCTCTGCCCACGCTTGGAAAGCACGGGTCATGCGCGTTTCATCAGTCCTTGGGTTTCGGGTCGAATGGGCCGCAATGTTGCGATAATCATCTATCCCGTTCACGTGGCCACAGCCACACAACGATAATATGTGCTTCGGCTCCGAATGTGCAAGGCTTGGGTATCAATTCGATGCATCGGGGCGATTTCGTGATGCGCGTATGGCGCTGGACGACTGTCGCGACACCATACCGTGCAGGTAGACCCAGGCCGGCGGCTGGCGGTCAGCGAGCGTCTCAGCCTCCTCCTCGGCGATGCGATACTCCTTGAGGGCGACGGCGGCTTTCGAAAAGGTGGCGCGCAATGTCGATCCGGGACGGTCGTAGATCGCCATGGGCATGAGCCCGGCGATATCCTGCCAGCGTTCCCACCGGTCGAACTGGTGCAGATTGTCGGCACCCATGACCCAGACGAAGCGGGTGCCGGAACGGGCCGATCGCAGGAAGCTCAGCGTTTCGAAAGTGTAGCGGAAGCCGTGCTCGGCCTCAAAGCCGGTGACTGCGATCCGCGCGTGGTTCATCAGCGCCCGCGCGGCGGTGACCCGCTGGGCGAGGGGAGCCAGCGCGGAATGATCCTTGAGCGGATTGCCAGGCGAGACCAGGAGCCAGACGGCGTCGAGATCAAGCCGTTTCAGGCATTGCAGCGCCACCAGCCGGTGCCCGTCATGGGCTGGGTTGAAACTGCCCCCGAAGAGACCGATGCGCATGCCGGGCGTGGCGATCGGCAGTTCGGTAATGCCGGGGATGCGGTGCGGCTTGGGGGTCAGGGTCGCACCTGCCCATTGCCGCGCACCAGATACTTGAAGCTGGTCAACTGTTCCACACCGACCGGGCCGCGGGCGTGGAACTTGCCGGTGGCGATGCCGATCTCGCCGCCGAAACCGAACTCGCCGCCATCGGCGAACTGGGTGGAAGCATTGTGGAGCAGGATGGCGGAATCGATCTCGGCGAAGAACCGCGCGACCGAGGCGGGGTCTTCGGTGATGATCGCCTCGGTGTGGTGGCTCGAATAGCGTGTTATGTGGGCAATGGCCTCGTCCACATCGGCGACGATCTTGACCGCGATGATGGCGTCCTCGTACTCGGTGCGCCAATCCTCCTCGGTTGCGGCGATCGCCTGCGGGATGAGCTTTTGCACCGTCTCGTCGCCGCGGATCTCGCAGCCCTTGCCGATCAGCGCATCGATCACCGGCTTGAGATGGGTTGCGACCACGTCGCGGTGGACCAGCAGCGTTTCGGTCGCGCCGCAGATGCCGGTGCGCCGCATCTTGGCGTTGAGGGTGACGCTCACCGCCATATCGAGCCTGGCGCTCTTGTCGATGAAAGTATGGCAAAGCCCCTCGAGGTGAGCAAAGACCGGCACCCGCGCCTCCTCCTGCACCCGGGCGACGAGGGTCTTGCCGCCGCGCGGCACGATGACGTCGATATTGCCATTGAGCCCGCGCAGCATCTCGCCGACCGCGGCGCGGTCGGTGGTGGGGACGATCTGGATGGCGTCGGCGGGCAGGCCGGCGACGCGCAGTCCTTCGACAAGGCAGGCGTGGATGGCGCGCGACGACGTCACGCTGTCCGAGCCGCCGCGCAGGATCACCGCATTGCCCGATTTGAGGCAAAGGGCGCCGGCATCGGCGGTGACGTTGGGGCGGCTCTCGAAGATGACGCCGATAACGCCCAGCGGGGTGCGGACGCGGGAGATGACCAGGCCATTGGGCCGGGTCCATTCGGCCATGACGGTACCGACGGGATCGGGCAGAGCGGCGATGGCGCGGAGACCATCGATCATGGCATCGATGCGCTTGTCGCTGAGCTGCAGGCGGTCGAGAAAGGCCGCGGTCATGCCGCGGGCGCGACCGGCTTCCAAATCAATCGCATTGGCGGCGAGGATGTCCGCGCGATGTCTGCCGAGGGCGTGTGCCGCGCCGATCAGCGCCGCGTGCTTGCGCTCGGCCGAGGCCGTCGCCAAGACACCGGCGGCGGCGCGCGCCTTGCGGCCGGTCTCGGCCATCAGCACCGGCAGATCGGCGGAAGTCGCTTCGAGCGCGCTCATGTCGCCTTGTCCTCCAGTCCAGCAAGAACCACCATATTATCACGATGGATGAGTTCGGCACGGCTCCCGAGCCCGAGCATTTCGGCGACCCGGGCCGAATTCTTGCCTTTGACCAGATCCGCGTCTTCGCGGCCAAGCCCGGCTAGGCCGCGGGCGATCTCGCGGCCTTCCGGATCGACGATCCTCACGGCGTCGCCGCGCACGAAGTCGCCCGTGACTCCGGTGACACCGATCGGCAGGAGGCTCTTGCCCGAGAGCAGCGCGCGGGCGGCGCCGGCATCCACATGCAAGCTGCCGGCGACCTCGAGCGTTCCCATGATCCAGCGTTTGCGCGCCTGCGCGCGACTTTGTGCTGCGGTGAACAGCGTGTGCCGCGCACCCTCGGTCAGCGCCTTGAGCGGATGGCTGTCGGTGCCCCTGGCGATGATCATCGCCGTTCCCGCCTGGGTCGCGATCCTGCCTGCCTCGATCTTGGTCTGCATGCCGCCGCGGGAGAGATGGTTCGCGGCCCCTCCCGCCATGGCTTCGATCTCAGCGGTGATGGTCGGGACAAGGGCCAGGTGGACGGCTCGCGGGTCCTTTTCCGGCGGGGCGCTGTAGAGCCCGTCGACGTCGGAAAGCAGCACCAGGCAGTCGGCTTCGACCATGGTGGCGACGCGCGCGCTCAGCCTGTCATTATCGCCATAGCGGATTTCGGCGGTGGCAACGCTGTCGTTCTCGTTGATGATCGGGATGGCGCCGAGCCCCAACAGCGTCGTGATGGTGGTCCGGGCATTGAGAAAATAGCGCCGCTCTTCGGTGATGTTGGGGGTGAGCAGGATCTGGCCGGTGACGATGCCATGCTCGCCCAGTGACTCGGCCCAGGCCTGAGACAGAGCGATCTGGCCGGCGCTGGCCGCGGCCTGGCTCTGCTCGAGGGGCAGGCTGATGCCATCGAGTCCGAGCAGTCGCCGCCCCAGCGCGATGGCGCCGGAAGAAACGATCACCAGCGAGCGGCCCTCGGATTTGAGCGCCGCCAGATCAGCGGCCAAGCTCCTCAGCCATTCGGAGCGCAGCCTGCCGGTCTTGCCGTCGACAAGCAGTGCGGAGCCGATCTTGATGGTGAGGCGCTTATAGAGCGCCAGGGCATTGGCGCTCATCATGGGACCCAGTGCGGCTCCACGGCCCGGCGTTCCGCTTCCAGCTTCTCGGCCTTCTCGCCGTCGAGGACCGAAACTATGCGATAGAGCACATCCTGCACCCCCTTGCCGGTTACCCCCGAGACGGTCAGCACGTCGGCCTTGCTCGCTTTCCTGAGAATCCCGACCTTTTCCTTGATGGCGTCCGTATCGAGCGCGTCGATCTTGTTGAGCGCCACAATCTCGGGCTTTTCGGCGAGACGCTCGTCGTAGGCGGCCAACTCGCCACGGATGGTCTTGTAGGCGGTCTTCACGTCGTCCTGGGTGCCGTCGATCAAATGCACCAGTACGGCGCAACGCTCGATATGGCCGAGGAAGCGGTCGCCGATACCGGCGCCCTCATGGGCACCCTCGATCAGCCCGGGAATGTCGGCCAGAACGAAGTCGCGCTCGCCGATCCGCACGACCCCCAGATTGGGATGGAGCGTGGTGAAGGGATAGTCTGCGATCTTGGGCTTGGCCGCCGAGACTGCGGCGAGGAAGGTCGATTTGCCGGCATTGGGGAGGCCGACCAGACCGGCATCGGCGATCAGCTTCAGCCGCAGCCAGATCCATTTCTCCTCGCCGGCCTGGCCCGGATTGGCGTGGCGCGGTGCCTGGTTGGACGAGGTCTTGAAATGGGCATTGCCGAAGCCGCCATTGCCGCCCCTGAGCAGGACCACGCGCTGGCCGACTTCGGTCATGTCGGCAATCAGCGTTTCGTTGTCGTCCTCGAGGATCTGCGTTCCCACCGGCACCCGCAGCACCGTGTCCTCGCCGTTGGCGCCGGTACGGTTCTTGCCCATGCCGTGGGTGCCGGTCGAGGCCTTGAAATGCTGCTGGTAGCGGTAGTCGATGAGGGTGTTGAGCCCGTCGACGCAT
>JAUXUM010000244.1 GCA_030680995.1 Devosia sp. | reverse complement strand
GTCAAGCGGATCTACGCCGCCGCCGGGGAGGCGCAGGCGAGGCATGCCGATATCGACATCCTCTGTGCTCCCTACCTCAACGATCACCCGCTGGTGATCGATACCTTCATCGACCGCATGGGGGAGATGCTGGTCGGCCAGAACCTGATGAACTGCGCGATGTGCAAATATCGCGAGCAGGTGCTGGGCTTCGAAGCCGAGGTCGGCCTCGCCCAAGAGAGCCACCACCATCACGTCGAGGGCATCGGCGGCGGGCTCGAAAACTGCCCCTGCGGCGGCGATTGCGACTCCTCCTGCCGCGACGAGGCCTTCTGCAAGGCGCACGGCCTGCCCTGGACGCCGGTTCACGCTCACCATCACCACGACCACGCCCTGCTGGTGAAGCAGCCGGCGCCAGCGAGTTTCGGCGGACCACACCATCACGATCACCCCCACGATCATGACCACCATCACCACCCCTATCCGCACGCCGACCACCCGCTGGGGCCGGTGACTTTGCCCAAGGTTCCGGGCAAGCTGGCGCAGAAGGAGCGGCAGCGGTGATCGACTACCTCCGCGATCCCGATGCCATTTACGCGCAGAGCTTCGCCAGCATCGAGGCCGAAGCCGATCTCGCGGCGATCCCGCTGCCCCTGCGCGATGCCGCCATCCGCATGATCCATGCCTGCGGCATGACCGATCTTGCCGCCGATATCGACGGCGATCCGCAAGTCGTCGGCGTAGTCCGGTCCGCCCTGAGAGCTGGCGAGCCGGTGCTGTGCGATTGCGAAATGGTGCGCTCGGGGATCATCCGCGGATATCTGCCCCACGACAACGACCTGCTCCTGACCCTCAACAATGCCGAGGTTCCAGCGCTGGCGCGGCGGCTCGGCACCACCCGCTCGGCGGCCGCGGTCGAGCTTTGGCGCGATCGCCTGCAAGGCGCCGTGGTGGTCATCGGCAACGCCCCGACCGCGCTGTTCCATCTGCTCGAATTGCTCGATGCCGGAGCGGCCAAGCCCGCCGCCATCATCGCCACGCCGGTCGGCTTCGTCGGCGCCGCCGAGAGCAAGGCACTGCTCGCCGAGGGGCGGCACGGCATACCATTTCTCACCGTGCTGGGCCGCCGGGGCGGCTCGGCCATTGCCAGCGCCGCGTTCAATGCCATTGCCAGGGGACTGACACAATGACTGCATGGTTGCACGTGATGGGTGTCGGTGAGGGGGGTGTCGAGGCATTACCGGGGCCGGCCCGGCTCGTCGTGAGTTATGCCGAAGCCGTTCTCGGCCCGGCGCGTTTCCTGGCCGGGCTCGACCCGGTGATCGCCGCCCACCGGCATCCCGAACTCGCCAATCCCGAACTTGTGCAGCAGCGCAACCTGGAGGCGGTCGCCCGCGCGCTCGGGGACGAGGCGCATGAGGACGCGCCCAATGGCGACGTCGGCGACAGTCGCGCATTGATCGAATGGCAGCCTCCGCTGGAGAA
Organism: Devosia sp.; assembly: GCA_030680995.1. Taxonomy (GTDB): domain Bacteria; phylum Pseudomonadota; class Alphaproteobacteria; order Rhizobiales; family Devosiaceae; genus Devosia_A. Next base: position 5,104 of record JAUXUM010000244.1, on the reverse strand, counting down.
GATGATGGCGCAGATCCTGGCGCTGCGCGGCACCCCGACCGTCATTCTCGCCACCGGCGATCCGATCTGGTTCGGCATCGGCGCGACGCTGGCCAGGGAGCTCGAACCGGAAGAATTCGTCGTTCACCCGCATGTCTCCTCGTTCCAGCTGGCGGCGGCACGGCTGCGCTGGCCGCTGCAGCACGTGGCGACCATCTCGCTCCACGGCCGGCCGGCCGACGCCATTCAGCCGCACATCCTGCCCGGCAACCGTATCCTCGCGCTGACCGCGGACGCCTCCACGGCCCACCAGGTCGCCGGGATGCTCCTCGCCCGCGGCTACGGGCAGAGCCTGATGACGGTGCTGGAAAACCTCGGCGGCCCGGAGGAACGGATCACCGAAACGGTGGCCGAGTTCTTCGACTCCGGAACGATCGGGGATTTCTACGTCCTCGGCGTCGATTGCGTCGCCGATATTTCGGCGCCGCTGCTGCCGCCGGTGGCGGGGCTGCCCGACGAGGCCTTCGTCTCCGACGGCCAGCTCACCAAGCGCGAGGTGCGGGCCGCGACCATCGCCCGGCTAGCGCCCTATCCGGGCGCGCTGCTCTGGGACGTCGGTGCCGGCTGCGGCTCGGTAGCCATCGAATGGATGCGCGCCGCCCGCGATGCCGAAGCCATCGCCTTCGAGCGCGAGGGCGAGCGCCTGCAGATGATCGCCGTCAATGCCGCCGTGCTGGGCGTTCCGGCGCTGCGGATCGAGAACGGCGACGCGCCGCAAAGCTTTGCCGGCATGCCGGCGCCCGACGCCATCTTCGTCGGCGGCGGGGTGGCCGACGATGCGTTGTTCGAGGCGTGCTGGCAGGCGCTGAAGCCGGGCGGCCGGCTGGTCGCGAATGCGGTGACCCTTGATGGCGAAGCTGCGCTTTATGCCCGCCAGGCGTGGCTGGGCGGCGAGCTTCTGCGCATCGACGTGAGCGTGCTCGACCAGATCGGCACCCAGCGTGTGCTGCGGCCGCGCCTGCCGGTGACCCAGTGGGCGGTGACCAAGCCCGAGCAATGGCTGGCGGTCGAGCCGTGAGCGGGACCCTCTACCTCGTCGGGGTCGGGCCGGGCGATCCGGAGCTGCTGACGCTCAAGGCGGCCCGCATCCTGGGCGCCGCGCCCGTCGTCGCCTATCCAACGACAGGCGCTGATTGCGCCTTCGCCCTCGACATTGCCCGCGACCACATCAGCCCCGCGGCCATCCGTCTGCCGGTCGCCATCCCCATGACCGTCGAACGCGGTCCGGCCCAGGCGGCCTACGGCATTGCGGCGGATGGTGTCCTCCGGCACCTGCGCGAGGGTCGGGACGTTGCCTATCTCTGCGAGGGCGATCCGCTCTTTTACGGCTCCGCCATGTACCTGGTGACCCGCGTCGCGCCGCACGCGCCGGTCTCCGTCGTGCCCGGCGTCACCTCGCTCACCGCGGCGGCGGCGGCGATCGCCCGCCCGCTCGCCGCCCGCAACGAGTCGCTCAAGATCCTCCCGGCACCATTGCCCGACGAGACGCTGCGGGCCGAACTCGCCGCCGCTCCGGCCGCGGCCATCATCAAGATCGGCCGCCACTTCGACCGCATCCGCGCCCTGCTGGGCGCCACCGGCCATGCCGCGAACGCCGTGGTCGTCGAGCATGCCACCAGCAGCCGCCAGCGCATTACCCGGCTTGCCGATTTCGCCCATGACGAGCGTCCCTATTTCTCGACCATCCTCTGCTATTCCGGCGCCGAAACCTGGGGGAGCCAGGAGCGGGGAGAATGAAACCGGCCATCATCGCCTTCGCCGCCGGTGGCGCCGAACTGGCACGGCGCGTTGCGGCGCTCACCGGCGGAACGGTGCATCACTGCGGCTTCGACGGCGAGAACGCCGGGGCGCTGCTGCCGCGGCTCTTCGCCGAACGGACACCCATCGTCGGCATCTGCGCCGCGGGCATCCTCATCCGGTTGCTGGCGCCCTCCCTGTCCGGCAAGCAGGATGAGCCTCCGGTCCTCGCCGTCAGCCAGGACGGCAAGTCGATCGTGCCGCTGCTCGGCGGCCATCACGGTGCCAACCGGCTGGCAAGGGAACTGGCCGAGGCGCTGGAGGGACACGCGGCGCTCACCACCGCATCGGATTCCAAATTCGCCATCGGCCTCGACGAGCCGCCCCCCGGCTGGGTGCTCTCCAGCACCGCCGACGCCAAGCCGGCGATGATGGCGCTTATGGTCGGCGCCAGGATCGCGCTGGAAGGCCATGCCCCCTGGCTCGTCGAAGCCGGCTATCCGGTCTCCTCGATGGGGGCGATCAAGGTGCTGGTGACCGAGCAGCAGCTCGAGGTCGAACGCGGCCTCGTCTATCACCCCAGGACCCTTGTCGCGGGTGTCGGTTGCGAACGTGGCGTCGCCGCCGCCGAAGTGATCGAACTGGTCGATTTCGCGCTGCGGCGCGAGAACCTGTCGCCGCGGAGCCTTGCCGCCATCGCCACCATCGACTTGAAGGCCGACGAGACGGCGCTGCATGAGGCGGCGGCCCATTACCGCGTCCCGCTGCGGCTCTTCACCGTCGCCGAACTTAACCAGGAGCGTTATCGGCTGGTCGATCCCTCGGCGATCGTCGAAGCCGAGATCGGCACCCCCAGCGTTGCCGAAGCAGCGGCGCTCAAGGCCGGCAATCTGATCGTCGGCAAGCTTAAGTCCGAACGGGTGACTTGCGCCATCGGACGCGCGTTGCACCCCATCGCCCCCGAGACGCTGGGCCGGCCTCCCGGCCAGCTCCACATCGTCGGTATCGGCCCGGGGGACAAGCTCTCCCGTACTGCCTCGGCCGTTCGCGCGCTGGACGCCAGCAGTGACTGGGTCGGCTACGGCCTCTATCTCGATCTCGTCGCCGATCTGTCCTCCGGCCAGGAGCCGCATCGCTTCGATCTCGGCGACGAGGAGCCCCGCGCCCGCCATGCGCTCGAACTGGCGGGGCAGGGCAAGACCGTGGCGCTGATCTGTTCAGGCGACGCGCAGATCTACGCCATGGCTTCGCTGGTCTACGAGTTGATCGAGGTCCGCGGCGACCGTGCCTTGAGCGATGCCGCGCGCCGCGTCGGCGTCGCCTCCCACCCGGGCATCTCGGCCTTCCAGGCAGCATCGGCGGCGGCGGGCGCGCTCATCGGCCACGATTTCTGCTGCATCTCGCTTTCCGACCTGCTGACGCCGCGCGAGGACATCTTCAAGCGCCTCGAGGGCGCGGCCAGGGCCGATTTCGTCACCGCGCTCTATAACCCGCGTTCGCGGCGCCGCACCGACCTTATCGAAGCCGCCAGGACGCTGTTTCTCGTGCATCGCCCGGGCAATACGCCGGTGATCCTCGGCCAGAGCCTCGGCCGGCCGGAGGAAAAGCTGCGGGTGACGACGCTCGCCGCCTTCGATCCTGCCGAGGTCGACATGCTGACCATTGTCCTGATCGGCTCTTCGACGTCCAGGGCCTTCACCCGCGGCAACGGCAGGACCGTCGCTTTCACCCCGCGCGGCTATGAGAGGAAGGCGGCAGAAAAGGGGGTTGAGGATGCAAATTAGAGGCGCGCCGCAAGGCCCCCTCACCCTGACCCTCTCCCTTCGGGGGAGAGGGTGGCGCGCAGCGCCGGGTGAGGGGTGGAGCCGCACGCCTAGAGCAATCGTGGGCAGGCCATGACCGTCTATTTCATCGGCGCCGGCCCCGGCGCGCCCGACCTCATCACGGTGCGCGGCCAGCGGCTGATCGAGCGCTGCCCGGTCTGCCTCTACGCCGGCTCGCTGGTGCCCGCCGAGATCGTCGCCGCGGCACCCGCCGGTGCGAAAATCATGGACACCGCGCCCATGCATCTTGATGCCATCATCGCCGAGATCGAAGCGGCTCACGCGCGTGGCGAGGATGTTGCCCGCGTCCATTCGGGCGACCCCTCGATCTATGGCGCGGTGGCCGAACAGATGCGGCGGCTCGATACGCTGGACATCCCTTATGAAGTCGTGCCCGGCGTCCCGGCTTTCGCCGGCGCGGCCGCGCGTCTCGCGACCGAACTGACGCTGCCCGGGATCAGCCAGACCATCATTTTGACCCGCACCTCCGGCAAGGCATCGGCCGTCCCCGAGAGCGAGCGGCTCGAAGCGCTGGGCGCCAGCAAGGCCACGCTCGCCATCCATCTCTCCATCCGCAACCTCGCCTATGTCGAGGAGGCGCTGACCCCGCACTATGGCGCCGATTGCCCGGTGGTTGTCGTCTACCGCGCCACCTGGCCGGACGAGGAGATCATCCTCACCACCCTCGCGCAAATGCGCGGCCGGGTGCGCGAGGAAAAGATCACCCGCACCGCCCTGATCTTCGTCGGGCGCGTCTTCGGGGCGTCCCACTTCCGCGATAGCCGCCTCTACGACGCCGGCTTTGCCCATGTGCTGCGCAACGCGGGGAAGAAAAAGCTGCGTGAGGTCAAAGCGTGATCTCGGCACCTCACCAGCCGGCATCCCGGCGAAAGCCGGGACCCCGTAAACGCCAGGGTTTCGGCTTGGCCACGGGAGCGCCCCCGGCGCTTTGCAATCATGGTATCGAGTTCCGGCCGACCGCGGCGCCTAAGCTTCACCCTCACGGAATACTGGGTCCCGGCTTTCGCCGGGATGACGGTCCGTGGGGGAGGTTAGAACAAAGCCCTCCAAGACCCTCACCCCCTCTCCAGATGAAGCGCCGCGATCACCCGTCCCACCGTCGGGACCTCCGTCGCCGGCGGCAGCACCGGCCGCGCGATCATCGTCACCACGAGTCGCAATTGCTGAGCCGCCTTGAGTTTGGCCTCCGTCTGCGTGCCCCCCGAGTTCTTGGTGATGAGATGGGTGATCCCCTCATATCTCATCAGTCCGGTCTCGGCGCCCTCGAAAAAGGGCGGCCGGGCGATCAGCGAGCGGGCATGCACCGGCAAGGCGTTTTCCGGCGGTTCGATCGAGCGGACGACGAAGCTGCAGTCGCTGCGCGCGAGGAAGGTGTCGAGCCCACGATGCCCCACTGTGAGCAGCTCGCGTGCTCCGGCCGGCAGCGCCGCCGCCGCTGCCGCCGCATCCGGCACTTGATGCCAGAACGCATATTGCGGCTCGAT
>JAUXUM010000241.1 GCA_030680995.1 Devosia sp. | reverse complement strand
CTTCTTGAAGCCAACAGAGACACGTCGCGGCGCCGTGACTGCAGCAAGGCCATACACCAAGCGTCCGATATCTACCCGGCTTGCTCAGAGCTTCCTCGCAGGCAGTTTGGAACGCTTAGCATGAGTAAATCGATTCAGTCGCAAACGAACGGTGCGCCTGCTCCGAACGCGGCCTCTCCCGATGGCCTGACAGCGGCAGAGGCGAGCGCAAGGCTGGCACAGTACGGCCCCAACGCTCTGCCTGAAGCGCGTGCGCCGTCGCTGGTTTCCGTGTTCCTCAGGCAATTCCTCAGCCCCCTGATCTACGTCCTTCTTGCCGCGGCCCTGGTGTCGGTGGCGCTGGGCGATATCAAAGACGCCTTGTTCATCGGTGCCGTCCTGCTGGTCAATGGGGTTATCGGTGCCGCGCAGGAGTATTCCGCCGGCCGGGCAGCAGCAGCTCTGCGCAAATTGGAGCCGCCGCACGCCATCGCCATCCGCGAGGGCGTGCGCAAGGAAATCGACGCCCGCGAGCTCGTGCCTGGTGATCTTGTGCTCATGGAAGCCGGGGTGCGTGTGCCGGCCGACGTCCAGATCGTCGACAGCGTGGACCTTCATTGCGACGAGTCGCTGCTCACCGGCGAATCCGTGCCCGTTCGCAAAGGGCCCCGAACGGCACCGGACAAGGAGGCTGCACAGTCCAGGCAAGCATTTGCGTTCGCCGGAACCACGATCACGCGCGGGCGCGGCCGTGGCGTTGTTTTTGCCACCGGCGCCTCGACCGAGATTGGCAGGATTGCCGAGGAGATCGGCAAGCGATCGATATCGCAGCCGCCGCTAATCATCCGCATGGAGCGCTTCGCCAGAAACATCGCAATTTCCGTGGCCATCGCAATCGCCCTTCTGATGGTCGTGGGTGGCCTGCGCGGCATGGGAATCCGGGATCTCTTCATGCTCTCTGTGGGACTTGCCGTGAGCGCGATACCGGAAGGGCTACCCGTCGCGATCTCCGTTGCTCTGGCGATCGGCATGCGCCGGATGGCGAAGGGCAACGTCATCGTCCGCAAGATGGCGGCGGTGGAATCCCTTGGTTCCTGCACGATGATCGCGACCGACAAGACCGGCACGCTGACCATGAACAAGCTGACGGTCTCCGATATCGTCCTGCCTGACGGAACGAAGCTGATCTGCGTACCGGGCGACGACCTCGACGCTTGCGCCATCTACGCGCCGCAAACGGACGGCGAGGACGCAAAAGCCCGTACGGCGGCATTGCTGATGGCCGCTGCGCTGCCCAACGAAGCGGATCTCGTCCGAGAACCCGGTGGCTGGAGGGGGACGGGTGACACCGTGGACGTCGCCCTGCTGAGCGTCGCCCACAAGGGCGGACTGGCGCATGATGAGGCTCGCGAACGCTATCCGCTGCTGAGCCGAATTCCCTACGAGCCCGACCGCAGATATGCGGCTTCGTTTCACCGGTCCGGGAAGCGGATCAGGATTTTCGTGAAGGGAGCCCCCGAGACCCTGATTGCCATGTCCGACCGTATGCAGATGGGCGGCAATACCATGCCCATCGACTGTGAAGCATTGCGGCGCCAGCAGAACGACCTCGCGGTGCGGGGATTGCGGGTCCTCGGTTTTGCCGAGGGCGACGTCACGGCGGATCCGGCCGGCGGACTGGATCACAGGCATCTGGTAAACCTGACCTTCCTCGGTCTTGCGGGCATGCAGGATCCGTTGCGGCCGGAGGTGCCGAAGGCCGTCAGCGATTGCCGCAACGCCGGCATCGAAGTGGCAATGATAACGGGAGACGATCCCGGGACCGCAAGCACGATCGCGGCGGAGGCGGGTCTCACTTTCCTGCCCGATCAGGTCGTGACAGGTGAGGATGTCCAGCGTGCGGAAGCAGGAGGCGACGACGAACTCGATCGGTTGACGCGGCATGCCCGCATCTACGCGCGCGTCGACCCCTCTCAAAAGCTATCGATAGTACTGTCACTCGCGCGCGGCGGCCATTTCGTGGCCGTGACTGGTGACGGCGTGAACGACGCGCCGGCACTTCGTCATGCGCATGTCGGGGTCGCCATGGGCCGCACGGGGACTGAGGTGGCGAAGGAAAGCGCGGACATTGTCATCACGGACGACAATTTCGCGTCCATTGTAACTGGCGTTCTGGAAGGTCGCGTTGCCTACGGCAACATCCGCAAGGTGATCTTCATGCTGGTCTCTACCGGCGCAGCGGAGGTGGTTCTGTTCCTTCTCGCCATTCCGCTGGGCCTGCCGATGCCGCTCCTGCCGGTGCAGCTGCTATGGCTCAATCTCGTCACCAACGGCATGCAGGACGTGGCGCTGGCCGCCGAAAAAGCCGAAAGCAGCGAGCTTTCCTACCCGCCGCGCCGGCCAAAAGAGCCGATACTTGACCGCGTGATGGTCCGGCGGATCTGGCGTTCGGCGGTTGTCATGGGAGTAGGTGGATTCGCATTCTTCTACTGGCTCCTTGCACAAGGATATGCGGAGGACGCCGCACGCAATCTGCTGCTCATGCTCTTCGTGCTGTTCGAGAATTTCCAGACGTTCAACAGCCGCTCGGAGCACCGTTCCATATTCAAACAGGGATTCTTCGCCAATCCGCTTCTGGTCCTTTCGGTGATTGGCGCCCAGGTCCTTCACATCGCTGCAATGTACATCCCCGGTTTGAACGATACGCTGGCGCTGCAGCCCGTCTCGCTCGTTGACTGGGGCGTGCTGGTGCTTCTGGCATCGTCCATTCTGGTCGTCATGGAGCTGGACAAGTGGCGGGCGCGGCGTCGGCCCAGCACCAGATGAGGGCAAGTCGGACGGTCTATTGGCTCTTAGGCGCGCTGAATGTGGACGCCGAATGACTTCGTTGGATCACCGTTTCGTCCGCCTGGCACCAGCCCGCACGCAGAGGCCGGGACGGGCTAGGTCTGAACCGCTCTGAAGGCTTCGACGCGCGCAGCTTTGCCTCGCCGGGCTGCACCACGGGTTGGGACATTGCCGAGGCCCTCGGCTACCTGACCGGTTTCGGCGCAACCAGGACGTCAGTTTCGGCGGTTCGGAGCACTTCGTCGGCCACGCTGCCGGGCAGGAACCTGGATAGCCCGGTTCGGCCATGCGTCCGGAGCACGATGAGGTCGGCCCGGTATCTTCGGCTGCAGTCGCGGGCTGTTCCTGCGGCCGTCAGGGCGATAGGTCGAACGATCCCTCGAGTTGGCCGCAAACCGGCTTCGCGCAGGAAAGTGGAGAGATCGGAGCGAGCCCGCTCCTCTTCCTGGACGATGTAGTCCTTGAGTTGGTCCATGGTCATGGAGGCACGCGGCATCATGCTCTGGGCCGATGCGCTGAACGCGTGGACTACGGTGGTTTCGATGCGGTCGAGAAAACCGAGGGTTCGCGCCGATTGCCTGATCGAGTTTCTGCAAACCCTGGTCAAGGATGCCGACCGAAAGGTCTTCCTTATCCTCGACAATCTCGGGGCTCACCATTCTAAAGCGGTCGAGCAATGGCTGGAACCGCGCAAGGACCGCATCGAAATCTTCTATCTGCCAGGCTATTCGCCGGAACTGAATCCTGATGAACGCCTCAACGCCGATCTCAAGCAGGCCATCGGATCATCCGTCCCGGTCAGGGCAAAGACAAGACTCAAAGCCGCCTGGAAATAGCACCGGGCCGGATCAATAGGTGCCCCAACAGGGTCGGCGCGGGTTGTCGCGTGGCTGGTATCCGGGTCGGGCGACGCTTACGCCGGTACGCTGGCCGATGCGAGAGATCCAATTCTTCTGCAAAGGGCGGGACTTGAAAAACGGTAGGCTGGCCGGCCGCCGGTTTGGTGGACGGGCGGTTTGGCCAGCATAGCTGGCTCTTTGAAATCCATGAGCTGAGACGGCTGATCATGGCTCCGTGAGCGCCACTCAGAGCGGCAGGACGCGCGAGTACTTGACCTGCCCGAGCGCAAAGCTGGATTCGATGGACCCCACCCCCTCGACCTGTGTGAGCTTTTCACGCAGGAAGGTTTCGTAGGTACTCAGGTCCGCGCAGACCACGCGCAGCAGGAAGTCGCGCTGCCCGGTCATCAGGTAGCATTCCATGACCTCCGGCCAGGCCGCTATCGCCTGCGCGAAACGGTCAAGCTCGGCCGCGCGCTGCCGTTCGAGCTTGATGGAGATGAACACCGATACCGGCAGGCCGACACTCTCCTGGTCGACCAGGGCGCTATAGGCGCTGATGATTCCGCTCGCTTCCATCTGGCGGATCCGCCGCAGGCAGGGCGATGCCGAAAGACCCACGCGATCGGCGAGCGCCTGAACGGTCATTCGCCCGTCCTCCTGCAGTGCCCTGAGTATCTTTCTGTCAATCGCGCCAAGACCGTTATTGGTGGAGTTCATCGCTTGACACCTGAAAACTGAGTGAAACCTGCGCATAATGGCTCCCGCTTGGCACAAATAGGATAGAAATGCTTCGCTGACCAGCGCAGACTGGTATTACGCGCTCCTGGATACGGGAGCCTTTGCCGGGAGGGCAGCGCGCCATGGCCAGGGACGCGGAGCACGTCGCCAAGACCGGACCGGATGGGCACGGCGCCGTTCTCAATGCGCTGCTGCGGAAGACCCTGTGGCTATCGAGCTGGATGATCCATCACGCCAATCACATCCGGCCCAACGTGGACGGGGTCAAGGTCGGCGGACATCAGGCCTCGTCGGCGTCGATGGCGGCGATCATGACGGCGCTCTATTTCGGCGTGCTACGGCCGCAGGACAGAATTGCCGTAAAACCTCACGCCGCCCCGGTGTTCCACGCCATCCAATATCTGTTCGGCAAGCAGAGCCTGGACAAGCTCAAGGCGTTTCGCGCCTTTGGCGGCGCGCAGTCATACCCGTCGCGGACCAAGGATACCGATGATGTCGATATTTCGACCGGTTCGGTAGGCCTGGGCGTGGCGTTCACAGCGTTCGCCTCCCTGGTGCAGGACTATATCCGCGCCAAGCGCTGGGCGCGCACGGACGTGCCCGAAGGCCGCATGATCGCATTGGTCGGCGATGCCGAGCTCGACGAGGGTAACGTCTATGAGTGCCTGCTCGAAGGCTGGAAGAACGGGCTGCGCAACACCTGGTGGGTGATCGACTATAACCGGCAAAGTCTCGATGGCGTGGTGCGTGAAGGTCTCTATGACCGGATCGAGGCGATCTTCCGGGCCTTCGACTGGGACGTCGTCACGCTGAAATATGGGACCTTGCAGCGCCTGGCCTTCGCCGAACCGGGAGGCGCCCGGCTCAAAGCCTGGATCGATGCCTGCCCCAATGCCGTTTATTCGGCGCTGATGTTTCGCGGCGGCAGCGCCTGGCGCGAGCGCCTGCTCGATGAACTGGGCGACCAGGCGGAGGTTTCGGCTTTGCTCGGCCGCCGCGGCGACAAGGCGCTGGCCGAACTCATGGGCAATCTGGGCGGCCATTGCATCGAAACTCTGCTGTCGCAGTTCCAGAGCGTGCGCGGCGACCGGCCCACGGTCTTCATCGCCTATACGGTCAAGGGCTGGGGCACGGCTCTGGCCGGGCATAAGGACAACCATGCCGGACACATGACCGGCGCGCAGATCGAGTCCCTGCGCGCGGCGATGAACATCCGCCCTGGACACGAATGGGACCGGTTCGAGGGGCTCGCGATCGAGCCGGAAATACTGGACGCCTTCCTGGCCTCGGTTCCGTTCAATACCCAGAAAAGCCGCAGGCTCGGCGCTCCGCGCATTGCTCCGGTCGGACCGCAATTCGTCGGCCGCGGGGTGACCTCCACTCAGACCGCGTTCGGCAAGATTCTCGATGCCATCGCCAAGACCGACAGCGAACTGGCGAGCCGGATCGTGACCAGTTCGCCGGATGTGACGGTTTCGACCAATCTGGGGGCCTGGGTCAATCGGCGACACTTGTTCGCCCGCCGGGAGATGGCGGACGTATTTCAGAGAGAGCGTATTCCCAGCGCCCAAAAATGGCAGTTCAGCCCGGACGGGCAGCACATCGAGCTCGGTATTGCCGAGATGAATCTGTTCTTGCTGCTGGGAGCGGCCGGGCTCGCCCATTCCCTGTTTGGCGAGCGCCTGCTGCCGATCGGCACGCTCTATGATCCGTTCATTTCCCGTGGCCTCGATGCGCTCAACTACGCCTGTTACCAGGACGCACGCTTCCTGCTGGTGGCAACGCCATCCGGGGTATCGCTTGCCGGCGAGGGTGGGGCGCATCAGTCCGTCGCCGCGCCGCTGATCGGGCTCAGCCAGGATGGGCTTGCCGCCTTCGAGCCGGCCTTTGCCGACGAACTCTCCATCATCATGGACTGGGCATTCGACTATATGCAGCGCGACGGAACCACGACCACCGCGCTCAAGGTCTGGCCGCGCGATGCCGCCGGCGGCTCGGTCTATCTGCGCCTGTCGACCCGCCAAATCGAGCAGCCGCCGCGCCAGATGGATCGCGACCTCGCCGACGATATCATCCGGGGCGGCTATTGGCTCAGGCCTCCCGAGCCAAGCTGCGAAGTGGTCATCGCCTACCAGGGCGTTCTGGCCAGCGAAGCCATTGCAGCCGCCGGCGCCATCGGCTCGGATCGCCGCAATATCGCTGTTCTCGCCATCACATCGGCCGATCGGCTTAACGCTGGCTGGCATGCGACCCAGAGAGCGCGGCAGGCCGGTGATGGGTCGGCGACCAGCCATATCGAGCGGCTGCTGGAGGCGGCGCCGCGGCATTGCGGCTTGGTCACGGCCATCGACGGCCATCCGGCGACACTGGGCTGGCTGGGCGGCGTCCGGGGACACCGCGCCGTCACCTTGGGCGTCGAGCATTTCGGCCAGACCGGCACGGTCAACGACCTCTATGCCCATTTCGGCATCGATGCCGCCGCCATCGCCGCCGCCGCCCGGTCGCTGATGGGGCGGCAGCCATGAGCCCCGCCGCGACCAGCTGTCCAAGGCTCAAATATCCGTTGCATTCGCCGGTCGAAGTAGTCAGACATATGTCATATGACATGCTGCACGGAAATGTTGGCGGCAATGACAGGCACGGCCCTCGCCGACGGGATCGATCCGTTGATGAGAGCTGGCGGACAGCATGTTTCCTGACGCAGCCAAGACCAAGAACACTGCCTAATCGGCCGCGCCGGAAAACTGGGAGACTTGGACATGAAACAAGGAGGGAAAATATGAACGCACTGCTCAAACTGGCGGGAGCGCTTGTTCTGGCGATGGGATTAACGTCTCACGCACAAGCGGACTCCACGGTTTATGCCCCCGGTGATTCCAGCACCGGGACCTATATGGACTACATGAAGACAGTCTATGCGCGCGCCGGCTTTCCGGAGCTGATTCAACTGCCGCTGACCTTTTTCGACAAGGAGTTCGAGCTTCAATCCATGGCCGCGGAGAGCTGGTCGCTGTCCGGCGATGGACTGACCTGGACCTTCACCCTGCGCCAGGGCCTTGTGTGGAGCGACGGCAAACCGCTGACCGCCGAGGATTTCGTCTTTGCCCTGCAGCGCGCCGCGACCACCGGCTATGACTTCGCCTGGTATTGGGACTATGCCGGCGGCATCAAAAACTGGAAGGCGGTGACCGAGGGTACGATGGATGTGGCCGAACTCGGCCTCCGGGCCGTGGACGATCGCACCATCGAGGTCGTGACCGGTTCGCCCAAGCCGTATCTGCCCAGCGTGGTAAGCTTGTGGTATCCGGTGCCCAAGCATGTCTGGGACAAGTACGGCGACGACTATGCCACCAACATCGACACCCTGGTGTCCTCCGGGCCCTTCATGGTCGAGAGTTGGGAGAAGTCCAACAACAGCGTGGTTCTGGCCAGGAGCCCCACCTATACCGGCCCGTGGCCGGCACAGGTGGACAAGATCGCGATCGATCCCAATATCGGCGCGCCGGAAGTGGGCCTGCCTGCCTACTTGGCTGGCGAAGCCGATTTTACCTACCTCAACGCCGGGCAGATCCCGTTCGTCGAGCAGCGCTTTGCCGACAACATGCGCACCAATGCGGTGTTCGCCACGTCGTACCTGTCGTTCGATCTGAATTCGGCGCCGTTTGACAATGTCGATGTCCGCAAGGCGCTCTGGTATGCCATCAACCGCGACGAATTGACCAATACGGTATTGAAAGGCCTAGCCATTCCGGGCAAGTCGCTATTGGCCCCAAGCTATCCTGGATACAATGCCGAAATCGCGGCCGAAGCGGTGTTCGATCCGGCAAAGGCTCGCGAATATCTGGCCAAGGCCGGCTATCCGAATGGCGAAGGCTTCCCCACCGTCGAGGTCTGGTATCGCGACCAGGGCGGCTATAATGGCGCCATCACCGCCCCAATGCTGCAATACCTGCAAGCCCAGTTCAAAGACATTCTCGGCATCCAGATGGACATCAAGGTCATGCCGATCAAGGAGTGGATGGATGCTCTTTTGAACAAGAAGAACAACCTGTTCCTGGCTCCCTACGAGTACGATTATCTCGACCCGAGCAATTTCTATGGCATCTTCTACAATGGCGGGCGTCACGATCATCATCTGCCCGAGTACGATGCCTTGGTGGCTCAGGCCGATTCCAACCCCAACTGGGACGAACGCCTCACGCTCTATGCCCAGGCCGAACAGGTTCTGATCGACAACGCCTCGTTTGTCCCCCTGGTGCATCCGATCACTGTTGCGGTGGTCAGCGATGCGCTGAGCGGGGAAGGCAGCGAGCCGAACTCGCTCGGGTTCACGCCGCTCAATCGGTTGTCGCTCTACTTCTTCACCCATTTGGTCAAGAACTAGAGCGCCGCACAAACGCATCCCCCGGCCGCGTTGCCGGGGGATATCCGATCAACCGGGCGCATATTGCGACTCCCGACTCTGGATTGTGCCGGGTCAAGAGCCATGAAACTTGTCGATATCAGCGAGCTCGCGGTCAGCTTCAGCCAGCATGAGGGCGTGGTCCAGGCTGTGCGCGGGATATCCTTGCATGTGAATGCCGGCGAAAGCGTCGGCATCGTCGGGGAATCCGGCTCCGGGAAATCCGTCACCTGCATGGCCGTGCTGCGGCTGCTGCGCGAGCCGCCCGCCAGGATTATCGCCGATCGGCTTGAACTTGCCGGCGTCGACGTGCTCAAGGCCGACGGCAAGACGCTCTCCTCGCTGCGGGGCCGCGTCGCCGCGATGATCTTTCAGGATCCGATGACCGCCTTCGATCCGGTGTTCACCATCGGCCACCAGATCACCGAAACCATCCGTGCCCATCGTCGAGTTTCGAAGGCGCAGGCGCGGGCGGAGGCAGAGGAACTGCTGCTCCGCGTCGAGATCAAGAACGCCGGGGATATTCTGGGCTATTATGCGCATCAGCTGTCCGGCGGCATGCTGCAGCGCGCCATGATCGCCATGGCGCTGTCCTGCCGCCCGCAAATCCTGTTCGCCGATGAACCAACCACCGCCCTCGACGTCACCATTCAGGCGCAGATCCTGCAGCTGATCAAGCAATTGCAGGCCGAGTTCGGCATGGGGCTCATCATGGTGACGCATGATCTGGGCGTGGTTGCGGAAACGGTTGACCGCGTGGTCGTCATATATGGCGGCAAGGTGATGGAACAGGGGCCGGTTCAGGACATTTTCGATGACCCCAAACACCCCTATACCCAAGCCCTGCTCAACAGCATGCCCGGCCAGACCGGCGGCCGGCGCCGCCTGACCGAAATCAAGGGCGCATCGCCCAATCCGGCCAACCCGCCCAGCGGGTGCCCGTTCCATCCGCGCTGCGCGGAGGTCAAGCCGATCTGCAGCCAGACCATGCCGGCGCTGGAAGAGCTGTCGCCAAACCGACAGGCTGCCTGCTGGAGGTTTCAGTGACTGCTCCCGCACTGGAATTACGCAACCTCACCAAGCGCTTCGTTCTGCGGCGTCCCGGCCGGTTGTTCGCCCGTTACGTCGATCACGTTGCGGTCGACGACGTCAGCCTTGTCGTTCCCAAGAACAAGATTTTGGGGCTTGTCGGCGAATCCGGATCCGGCAAGACCACCACCGGCATGATGGCGATGCGACTGATCCAGCCTTCCAGCGGTCAGATCCTGGTCGGTGGCACTGACATCAGCGCGCTGGATCACCGGGCGCTCAAGCCGTTTCGGCGCCGGATGCAGATCGTGTTTCAGGACAGCTATTCCGCGCTCGACCCGATGATGACGCTGGCGCGGATCGTGGCCGAGCCCTTGCATATCCACGGCCTGCTGACCGCAAGCGAGCGCACCGAGTCGGCGCTCGAATGGCTCGAGCGGGTCGGCCTCGACCGCAGCTATGGGCAGCGCTATCCGCACGAGCTCTCGGGCGGGCAGCGGCAGCGCGTGGCGATTGCGCGGGCGCTGGCCTGCGAGCCGAAGTTCATCGTCTGCGACGAGGCGATCTCGGCGCTCGAC
>JAUXUM010000235.1 GCA_030680995.1 Devosia sp. | reverse complement strand
GGGTACCCCTCGGCCGCGGAGCGGAACTTGTACCGCCTTCTACAAGGCGGTAGTTGAAGCCGAGCTCGTTGAGTTCGGCGACTGCGGCTTGGGCGTTCTGCAGTGCCTGGGCTTTAGCCTCGCTCATGAGCTTAGCCTTCTCTTCGTCGAGCTTGCGGATCTTGTCGAGTACGGTGTTCGTAGCCATGTGGTTATCCTCTTCGTGGTGGTTGATGATCGTCCTACGTCATTGTACTACGAAAGAACAAGCCACAAATGTCTGCACGTGAGATACGATCCAAACATCCCACCATAGGAAGGTTCGCTAGCCACAGCGGGCCTGTCGTGTACGTAGCACGATAGATGGGCAAGCCGAGAGGTTTGTGTGTTCAAAATTCACCGAAAGGTCCGAGGGAAACCGGGGCTCTTTTGAGCAAGGAAAAAGGCCAGCAACCGGATGTCGCTGGCCTTTCCGCCCTTACGAGCACAGAAGCCTGATGTGGTAGCTACTCCTCATCATCTTCCTCAGTAAGCTCCCAATAGGAGTTACCGCGCGTCCCTTCCTTGATGCGCTGGCGCATCCATTCAATCACTTGTTCTTCCAGCCAGACCACCCGGAGCTGTCCCAGCCGTATCCTCAAAGGAAAGTGGCCAGACGCCTCCATGCGATCTATCGAGGCAAACGAGAGACTGATTAGATCACGTACCTGCTTCTTAGAAAGAAACCTCATCGCTACACTCCATTTGCTGGAGCATCGCGATGCTCAGTTGATGTTATCTCATGAGAACAGCGACAGTAGGTGCGCTTCGTACGCGGTGCAAGCCTCGCGCATTTCATCTGCGTATGTGTGGCGATTGTAGACGCCGGCCACGCCGGCAAAGGTGCCGGAGACATGGTTGAGGAGCTTCTCCACGATATGCACAGGAGTGCCAATTTCAGCGTGGGAGGAAGCGAACGTACGCCGCAGGTCATGGAGAGTGTACGGCTTCACCTTTAGGCCCTCATCGAACGTGGACTTTGCCTTGCCCCAGCCGTTCCAGATGCCCTCGAATTTGCCGGGGAAGAGATAACCTTTCTCGTGAGGAATGGTGGCGAGTACCTGCTTGGTAAAGTCCCCGATCGGGAAGGTGTGCTCACGCTTGTTCTTCGTGAGCCAGGACGGGAGGGTGATCGTACTCCCGGCAATATAGTCACGGCGGAGGGCTGCGACTTCCCCCCGGCGCTGTCCGGTAAGAAGGCATAGCAGAACGATTTGGCCGAAAGGGTAGGGCTGCTCCAGCGCTTTCTTGAGCACGACTATGAGCTCTTGCAGCGAGAGGATACGCTCGCGTTGCTGCACATGCCCGAGGCCCCGGATGCCGAGCAACGGGTTCTGCTCGATGTGGCCGTTCACCGAGCACCAGTTGAGGAAGACGTTGAAGGCAGCAAGCGCGTGGGACTGTTCGGCCGGGGTACCCGAAAGGGCACTTAGCGTGTTCAAGAGCTGCTGACGGTTGAGGCCAGAGAGTTTGCCGGATGGGAAGTGCCGATTGAGGAGCCGTTTATAGTCGGTGGTGGTGCGTTCCTTGTTCTTCCGTCCTGAGTGCTCCAGGAAGGCCGTAATCGCCTCAGCAGCGGTAATCCGGGTTGGGTTCGGGTTTGCAGTCGCGAGGAAGGCGGAGGCTTCTCGGCGGGCAGTTTTGAGGCTCATAGAGGGATAAGAGCCGATCGTCTTGAGAAGGCGCTTCTTCCCGTATTTGACGATAAATGCTCGGGTGCCTCCTTGCGAGACGCGCACGCCAAAGCCAGGCATCGTCCCGTCATAGATCGTGGTCGCCCCCTTTGCCGGAATAGGGATCGCTTTGACGGCGACGTCGGTGAGCGCTTGTCTCATGTATGTCTCTTTTTGACCCTGCGCTGGCGTGGTTTTCGGTGATGCGCTATGAGGAGATCATACATAGAAACCCCTGCTTATTCTAGGGGTTTGCGGTTAGCATGAGGAGTGCTGAAGAGGTGGAAAAGCTAAATCATAATCCGTGTGTCGGGGGTTCAAATCCCTCCTCCGCTACCAATCTTGTCAATGACTTAGCGAAAAGATCGAAAACGCCAGGCTCAAAATAGGCTCAAGCTTTTGTAGCGTTGGCTCTGTCCGCGAACCGCGGCGAGATCCATGGAGTTGAAGTCGCTGCGGCGAGGCCACTCGTCAAACAGCTCGCCCAAGATGTGCGCGGTCCAAGCTTGACCAATTTCGCGGTTTGACGCCACTTCCATGTTATTGTCCTTGTTGCACAGAGCCGCACTAGCCGCCCCACCGCCATGGAGCACTACAGAGGCCAGGTAAAAGGGGGAAGTCGTCGGGCGGGCCCTTCATGAACTCGTCGAAGGACGCGAGGTCTTCCGGTGAAGGAGCGCTAGAAGGCATCGATGGCGAATTGGGCAGTGTGAGTGAGAGAGCGGAGGCGCACCGCTATATCTAATTCTTCATGTCGCCGCGGCATCCGCACAACGAGCGCCTGCCGCCGCTGAGCAGAACGGCGCGGGTCCGGTCACTGGACTTCCAGCCGGTAAGGCCGGTCTGAACGCCAGCCGTCCATTCGGCGTGCTCACCGCTCCGTCGGCGTTTGGGGGTACATTGAAGCAACGATGCCCTTGACGACCTTCCGCACCCGCTCCCAGTCGGCGTCGCCTTGTAGCGGAAGACCCGCGAACTGGCCGGCGGCCGTGGCGCTGAGCACCAAATGCTGTATCGCCGCAATCAGGACCGCATTGGTCGCGGCCACATCGATGCCGGCCGGGGCAACCAGTGGCCCCCGGCTTTCAGCTACCCAGGTCATCATGCTCTTCGAGCGGGCAATGGTGAGCCTCTGGACGAGGCTGGACGGGCTGGCAATTTCCCATGCGATGATCTTCTGCATGAGTGGATCGGTCCTGAGCGCCTGAAGGAAGCCAAGCAGCATACGTTCGACCAGTTCCCGATAGCTCGCCGGTTGGCCAAGGGCAGAGAGCGGCTGCAGGCTGCGCCGGAGGTCGTCGGCGATCTCGGCGCCGATCGCGTCAACCAGCCCGTCGATGCCGCCGAAATAGCGATAGATGAGCTGCTTGTCGCACCCCGCCCGCCGCGCGACCGCGTTTATGCCCAATCCCTGGAAACCAATTTTGGCCAGGATCTCCCGAGCCGCCTTCACCAGCGCCTCTTCGGTCGCGGCGCGATCGCGCGGTCGCTGTGCTGTGGGCTTTTGAGGCATCGTCGACTCCGGCCAGCAATGATCTTTTTCAAAGATAGTCACTGGCCGGTGATTTTGTCACCCCCATCAATGCGCTCCTTCTCCTTCAGTAGCGCGGCAAACCGATAATGATTTTTGCCACGATTCCGCTTGCGCATGTCTCCGGTCGGTGATATATGCATGTCTCCGTTCGGAGACATGTGCGGTTTCCGGCTCATCAAAGACACAAGAAAATGCCCAGCAGAATCGCCCTCCCGAACGCCCAAGCGGTGCTCGGAACAGCAACCATCGCCTTCGCCATCGCCTTCAACGTTCCCTATGCCATTCTGTCGACGATCTTCGATTATCCGGCGGTCCTGCGCCGCCCGGCCGGCGAAGTGCTCACCCTGTTCAACGCCGGCGGCGCGCCGCTCATCCTGACCTGGCACGCCTTTGCACTGGCCGCATTCCTCTTTGTCCCCCTGGCGATCGTGCTCAGCCTTCGCGCCGACCGGATCATGAAGCATCCGGCCCTGGCGACCGGCGCGGCGATTGCCGGCAGCCTTGCCGGCCTGGCGCAGGCGATCGGCCTCTGGCGATGGGTCTTCGTTGTCCCCACGCTGGCAAAAGCCCATGTCGATCCGGCGGCGCCGGAGGCGGTGCGGTCCGCGGCGGAAAACACCTTCAACCTCATCAATCTCTATGGCGGCGTGGCCATCGGCGAGCACATCGGCCAACTGCTGACCGCCCTGTTTGTCCTGCTGCTTTCCATCGTGCTGCTGCACGAGAAACATCGTGCGGCCGCGCTGATTGGCTTCGTCACCGCAGCCGCTATTGCCCTCGGGACCGGCGAGGGATTGGCCATGGCGCTTGGTCAGTCCGGAGAGATCTTCAGCCTCTTCACCATCGCCGGCTTCCTGCTGCTGACCGTCTGGCTGATCGCCTTGGGCATCACCTATCTGCGCCCGGCGGCGCGCTGACCAACCCGCACTAGAAACTCATTGGCGCCGCAAGCGCATAGCAGCGCTACTTTCATTCTCTCCGGGCGCCAATTTCGAGCGTTCACGCCAATTTCGAGTGCCGCCGACGCGACCGCGCCGCCTGAACCGTATCAGACCCGCTTGGTCGACAGAACGTCGAAGGTTCTGCCGATCGTCGCCACGGCGCGGTCGTAGTCAGCCAGCGCCAGAGCCGCGATCAGCGTGTCGATGATGGCAAGCTGCGCGATGCGGCTGGTCATCGCTTCGGTGCGGAACTGCGTCTCGCGGGCCAGCGTGTTGAGCACGATATCCGCATGCGCCAGGAGCGGCGACCGGCCAAAATTGGTGACGACGACAGTGGTGGCGCCGGCCTCCTTTGCGAGCCGGGTTGCGGTCAGCGTCTCGATGGTCGAGCCCGAATGCGAGATGGTAATAACAGCGACCTCCGGCGTGCAGAGCGAGGCGGTGATCGCCTGGATGTGGCTGTCGGTGGTGGCGCGCGAGTTGATACCGATACGCAGCAGCCGATAATTGGCGTCCTCGGCGATGGTCGCGGCGCTGCCAATGCCGAAGAGTTCGACCCGGCTGGCCTTGCGGATGGTTGCGACGGCGCGGGTCAGCGCGCCGATATCGAGGGCCTTCTGCGTATCGTGCAGCGCCTGCAGGTCCGACCGGAAGATTTTCTCGACCACGGTTGCGATGCCGTCGTCGGGTTCGAGGTCTTCGTGGATGAACTGCACCGGCTGCACGAGGTCGCGGGCGATGGCGATCTTGATCTGCTGGAAACCGCGCGCCCCGAGCTGCTGGCAGAGCCCGATGACGCTGCCTTCGCTGGAGCCGGCGCGTTCGGCGACTTCCGTCACCGACATATGGACCACATCCGAAGCGTTGGCGGCAATGAAGTCGGCGATGCGCCCGGCCGTCGGCGGCAACTCGCGGCGGATCGCGGCGATACGGTCGAGAACGCCCGATATCTGGCCTACTTCTACCCGATCGGTGCTCATGCCCCGACCAACCGCGCGTCGGCAAAGGCGGTGGCATCGAGCCTGCCGGGCACCACCTGCCAGAAGGCGAGCCCGACGGCCTCGGCGCCGGCGCCATCGGTGAGTGGATTGTCGCCGATCATCACGCCGTCGGCCGGATCGATGCCGAGCCGCTTGCAGCCAAGGCGGAACATTGCCGGCTCGGGCTTGCCGATAACAACGTGGTTCACCGGTCCGGTGCAGGCGAGCAGGGCTGCGGCCAGCGCGCCGGCTTCGGGTACCGGATGGCCGTTCGGTCCGGGATGGCTCGTGTCGGGGCACGCGACATAGAGCGTCGCCCCCCTGGTGACCGCCTCGGCTGCGGCGGCGAGTCTGCCGTATGAGAAGCGGCGGTCGCGCGCCACCAGCACCACATCGCATCGCGGATTGTCGACGTCCAGCCTGAGCCGGCGTGCATAGGCGCGCAGCGGCGTGCTGCCGATCACCATGACACTGGCTCGCGGATGTTCCCGGGCTATGCTCTCCAGGGCGCAGGTACCAGCCAGAATCACCCGGCTGCTGTCGATGGAAATGCCGAAATCGGAAAAGCGGCCGGCCAGCTGCCGCGGCGTGTGCTCGGAGTCGTTGGAAACGATGGCGAAGCGGCCCTCCAGCAGCGCCAGCAACTCGCGGGCGCCGGGCAATAGATGGCGCCCGCTCATCAGCGTACCGTCCAGATCGATCAGGTAGCCACGTGCTGACCGCACATTGGATAGCAAAGCGGAACCCCCTCAAATCACGCGCATATTCTTGACTGAGCTTATCTCAATGTCAAGCATGCAGGAAATTGAGGAACTTTCATAAGATTGTCATCTGGGCGCGCTATCGATGGCCGCAGCAAAGGCTGGCGTGGACCGGCGAAAGGGGCGGCGTCATGAAGATCGCGATCATCACCGACATCCATCACGGGCCGCAATCCCACACCAAGGAGGCGGGCTGGGACGCGCTCGCAGTTATCCGGGATTTCATCTGGCACGCCGGCGAGCAGCGTGCCGACCTCGTGCTCGATCTCGGCGACCGCATCTCCGACACCTCCCGCGATACCGACCGCCAGGTGACGGCGGAGGTGGCCGAGGTGTTCAGGACCTTCCACGGCCCGCGCTACCATGTACTCGGCAATCACGACGTCAGCAATCTCACCATCGAGGACAGCGAGGAGATCCTCGGCCAGTCGATGCAGAGCCAGGTCGTCGACCTCGGCGAAACGCGGCTGATCCTCTGGCAGCCGGGCGTGAAGATCACCGTGGGCGTCGGCTTCCCGCACGTGGTCCCGGGCCTGCCGTGGCTGGTCGATGCGCTAAATGCCGACGAGCGGCCCGCCATCATCGCCACCCATGTGCCGCTCTCCGGGCACTCGCAGATAGGCAACTACTATTTCGAAAGCAACCCGCAATATTCGACCTATCCCGATCACGCCGTGGTCCGAGAGGCAGTCGAGGCGACGGGCAGGGCAGCGCTCTGGCTCTCGGGTCATGTCCACTGGAATACCGTGACCAATGTGCGCGGCGTAAAGCATCTTACCGTCCAGTCGGTCAGCGAGCGCTTCACCACCTACCCGAATGGCGCCGCCGCCTTCGCCATGCTGGAGATCGCCGACGGCGGCTTCATCATCGACGTGCATGGCAACGATCCGTTCCATGCCCGCCTGCCGTTTCGCAAGTCCGGCGACCGCCCGTGGATGAGTCCGCTCGGCCCGTTCGGCGAGCGCGCCGCGCAGCGCCAGACGGAGCGCGAAAGTGCTTGAGTTCCTCGCCCGTCGCACCCTTGCGGCCATCGCCACGCTGTTTGTGGTGATTGCGGCTGTATTCTTCGCCACCCGGCTTTCGGGCAACGCGATGGACTACATGCTGCCGCCGGGCGTCGATGTCGAGACCAGGCAGCTGATGGTCAAGCGTTTCGGCCTCGACCAGCCGATCTGGGTGCAGTTCTTCCGCTTTCTACAAGGGATATTTTCCGGGGAATGGGGCATCGGCCTCTACGAGCGCCGCTCGGTCGTGACCATCTACGCCGAACGCATTCCGAACACCTTGCAGCTTTTTGGCTATGCGCTGGCGTTGTCAGTCGCTCTCGGTCTGCCATTGGGCGTGGTCGCGGCGTTGCAGCGCAAGAATCTGATCGGCTCCGCGATCATGACGGTGGCGTTTGTCGGCTATGCGACGCCGAATTTCGTGCTGGCCATCGCGATGATCCTCGTCTTCTCGTTCAATCTCCACTGGCTTCCCAGTTCGGGCGATGCCACCTCGCTGCATTTCCTGATGCCGGCCATCGTGCTGGCGGCACCCATGCTGGCCGAGATCATCCGCTTCGCGCGCAATTCCCTGCTCGATGTGATGGGCCAGGACTATCTCCGCACCGCCCGGGCCAAGGGCCTGCCGGAGCGGCTGGTGATCGGCAAGCACGCGCTGCGAAACGCGGCCATTCCGGTGGTGACCGTCATCGGCCTGCAGGTTGCCGGCATGGTGGCGCGTTGCGTGCTGGTCGAGGCGGTGTTCGCGACCAAGGGCGTCGGCGACCTGATCGTCTTCGCCACCATCGGCCGTGACTATCCCGTGCTGCAGTTCGGCGTGATCCTGATCGCCGGGCTGGTCGTCATCACTTCCCTTGTCGTCGACGTACTCTACGCCGCCATCGACCCCCGCGTGAAGGTCACCGCATCATGACAGATCTTGCTGTTCCGGCCACCAGATCCGCCGACGCCCTCCGGCCAATGGCGCGCCGCCGCCGTCCGACCGGCATTGCTCAGCTGTGGAGCAAGGCCCGGCCGCCGATGCGGATCTATCTCTTGCTGTTCGCGCTGGTCATGGCGGTTGCGATCCTTGCACCGATCCTGGCGCCCTATGATCCGAACGCGCAGACGCTGCTCGCCCGGCTGAAGCCGCCGATCGGGTTCGATCGTGCTTCGGCGGACCATCTGCTGGGCACCGACCAACTCGGCCGCGACATGTTCTCGCGCACACTCCATGGCTTGCAGTTGACCATGATGATCGCGCTGGTCGGCAGCTTCATAAGCCTGCTGCTCGGCGTCACCATGGGAGTGGTCGCGGGCTACGCCCGGGGCGCGCTGGGCGCCGCCATCATGGCGGTCGTCGACATCCAGATTGCCGTGCCCTTCACGCTCATCGCCCTATTGGTCATCGCCGTGTTCGGCAATTCCCTGCCGGTCCTGATCGCGGTGATCGGCGTCGCCGGCTGGGAGAGCTATGCCCGGATCGTGCGCGCGCAGGTGCTGTCGGTTTCGCGCATGCCCTTCGTCGAGGCGGCAACGGCTGCCGGCGCCTCCCACTGGCGCATTCTGCTCAAGCACGTGCTGCCCAATGTCGCTTCGCCAATCATCGTGGTCTGGACCATGACTTTCTCGTCGGTGATCCTGCTCGAATCCTCGCTGTCCTTCCTCGGACTCGGGGTGCAGCCGCCGACCGCGACGCTCGGGTCCATGGTCGGGATGGGCCGCGATTACCTGGCCTCGAACGCCTGGATCGCGGTGGTCCCCTCGCTCGTCATCATGTTCGTCTCGCTGCTCGTGCTCCTCATGGGCGACTGGCTGCGCGATGCGCTCGACGTGAAGCTCAAGTAACCAGCGCGGTCAGCCGCGCCCGGCAAGGTTCGCACATTTCGCCCCATTCCACCGGCGGGAAACCCATCCCGCGGGACGGGATAATACTGCCCTCAACCCAGGAAGGCTCAAATGCATAAGAAACTCCTCCTCTCCCTAGCGGCGGCTCTGCTCGCTTCGACCGCGGCGGCCGGCGCCGAACTCGAGGTCGCCACGGCCAACTTGTCGGCCTATATCGATCCGGGTCGCGACCACTCCAATGTGGGTTCTCAGAACTACGTGAATGCCTTCGATCCGCTGATCGCCAAGGACTACACCAAGCCCGGCGCCGAGTTCTCGCCGGCGATCGCCACCTCCTGGAACCAGGTGTCGCCCACCGTCTTCGAGGTCACGATCCGCGAGGACGTGAAGTTCCACGACGGCTCACTGGTCACCGCCGCCGACGTGGTCTTCACCTACCAGCGCATCATCGACGCGGCGACGCCGGAATACGGCTCGATCAAGAAGCAGTTCTTCAACAATTTCGAGAAGGTCGAGGCGGTCGACGCCACGACGGTGCGCTTCACCACCTTCAAGCCCGAGCCGCTTTTCGAAACGCTGCTCAATGCCCAGCAGGGCTACATCGTCTCCAAGGCCTATGTCACTGGCCTTTCCGGCGATCCGGCGGTGGCCGAAGTCTCCGACTACGAAGTCTTCGCACTGAAGCCGATGGGCACCGGACCCTACAAGATCACTGCCTTCCAGCCCGGCGAAACCATCGTCTATGAGCGCTTCGACGACTATTTCGGCGACAAGGCGCCGCTGGAGAAGTTCGAGCTGCGCCGCATTCCCGAACTGGCGACGCGCCTGACCGCGCTCGCCAACGGCGAGGTCGACCTCATCACCAATGTGCCGCCCGACCAGCTGGCGACCATCGAGGGCAACCCGGCCCTCAAGGTAGAAGGGGCAGTCACGCCGCTCTTCCACATCATCTTCTTCAATACTCAGAACCCGAAGATGGCCAATCCCAAGCTGCGCCAGGCGCTCAGCATGGCGGTCGACCGCAACCTGCTCAACGAAGCACTGTGGCTGGGTAAGGCCGTAGTGCCGCCCAACCATACCTACCCGCAATATGGCGAACTCTACATGCCCGAGCTCGAGATCTTCGAATACAGCCCGGAGAAGGCCAAAGCGCTGCTCGCCGAGGCAGGTTATGACGGCTCGCCGATCCGCTTCGACACCGATCCGGTCTACTACACCAACGGCCTGCTCGCCGCGCAGGCGATCAAGGAGATGTGGGGCGCCGTCGGCGTGCCAATGGATCTCAACGTCAACACCAAGTGGACTGGCGACGACGCGGACATGGAAGCCCGTAACTGGTCGAACCCGATGTATTTCGCCGACCCGGCCGGCTCCTTCGGAACCATGTGGTCGCCGACCGGCGCCCGCGTTACCGGCGGCACCTGGAAGCCGAGCGAAGCCTATACCGAGATGTGGGAGCGCTTCCGCTATTCGACCGACATCGCCACCCGCAAGGCCGCCTATGCCGAGATCATGGCCTATGTGAAGGAGGAGGCGCCGTTCCTGGTCCTCTACCAGCCTTACGAGTCCTATGGTCTCCGCAAGGACGTGAGCTGGATGCCGCTTGCCGGCCACATCCCCTACGTTCTCGACTTCCGCGCCGGCTCGATCACGATCGAGTAAGCCGCATCATTCGGACCGGCGGTTCGTCCCGCCGGTCCTTCCCTTTTGGAGATGGCGCCATGACCGATCCGCTGCTGAGCGTTGAAAACCTCCGCGTCGCCTTCGACACCGACCAGGGCAAGTTGACCGCCGTCGACGGGCTCTCCTTTGCCGTCGGCGCCGGCGAATGCGTCGCCGTCGTTGGCGAATCCGGTTCCGGCAAGTCGGTGACCGCCATGTCGATCCTCGGCCTAACCGGCTTCAACGGCGGCCGCATCGAATCCGGCGCGGTGAGATTCACGCGGCGTGACGGCAGCGAGATCGATCTCGGCAAGGTGCCGGAGCGGACCCTTCGCGCTATCCGCGGCGACGAGATCGCGATGATCTTCCAGGAGCCGATGACGTCGCTTAATCCGGTCTTCACCATTGGCGAGCAGATCGCCGAAGTGATCCGCACGCACCGGCAAGTCAGCGCCGCCGAGGCGGCGCGCGCCGCGGTCGAGCTCATCAAGCGGGTGCGCATCCCGGAACCGGAACGCCGTTTCGGGCAGTATCCGCACGAACTCTCGGGCGGCATGCGCCAGCGCGTGGTGATCGCAATGGCGCTTGCCTGCTCGCCGCGGCTGTTGATCGCCGACGAGCCGACCACGGCGCTCGACGTCACCATCCAGGCGCAGATCCTTCACCTCGTCCGGACCCTCTCGAAGGAGAGCGGCATGGCGGTGCTGTTCATCACCCACGACATGGGCGTGGTCGCCGAAGTGGCGGACCGGGTCGTGGTGATGCGGCACGGCCGCAAGGTCGAGGAGGCCGATGCCCGGACATTGTTCGCGGCGCCGCGGGAGGCCTACACGCAGTTGCTCCTCGCCTCGGTGCCGAGGCTCGGTTCGATGCGCGGCTTCGCCGCGCCGCGCAAATTCGGCTTCGACAATGCGGCGCAGGCCACCCCGGCGCGAATAGCGCAGCCGCTGCTCGAGGTCCGTAACCTCGTCACCCGCTTTCCGGTGCGCAAGGGGCTGCTGCAGCGCCACGTCGCCAACGTGCATGCCGTGGACGATGTCTCCTTTTCCATCGACGCCGCCGAGACGCTGGCGCTGGTGGGCGAGTCGGGCTGCGGCAAATCCACCACCGGGCGGTCGGTCCTGCGGCTCGCCGAACCGCAATCCGGCACGGTGACCCTCGAGGGCAACGATCTGCTCGCCCTCCCGCGCGATGTGCTGCGGCTCAAGCGCCGCGACATGCAGATCATCTTCCAGGACCCCTATGCCGCGCTCGATCCGCGCCTCACCGCCTTCGAGCAGGTGTCCGAGCCGCTGGTCATCCACGGCGTCGAAAGCGGCAGCGCACTGCGCGATCGCGTCGTCGGCCTCGTTCGCCGGGTCGGTCTGGCGGAGGAACAGCTCGACCGCTACCCGCATGAGTTCTCGGGCGGCCAGCGCCAGCGGCTGTGCATAGCGCGGGCGCTGACCCTTTCGCCAAAGCTCATCGTCGCAGACGAGCCAGTCTCGGCGCTTGATGTCTCCATTCAGGCGCAGGTGATCAACCTCCTGATCGAGCTGCAGGAAGAACTGGGGCTGTCCTACCTCTTCATCTCGCATGACATGGCCGTGGTCGAGCGCGTCAGCCACCGCGTCGCCGTCATGCATATGGGCCGCATTGTCGAGATCGGCCCCCGTGGTTCGGTGTTCGAGGATCCGCGGCATCCCTATACGAGGACACTGCTGGCTGCTGTCCCCAATCCCGATCCGTCCCTGCCGCGCCGCGCCGCGCCGGAGGCCGGCGCGCTACCGTCGCCGATCTATCCGCTCGGGCATGTGCCCGTGCCGCTTCGCTACGACGAGGTCGGTTCCGGCCACTTCGTCCTTGCCGCCTGAACCCAACGAGGCTTTGATGTTCGAGACCTTTTCAGCCCCCGGCCGCTTCTACAAGGGCAACTTGCACACCCACTCCACCCGCTCCGACGGCCGCCTCGATCCCGAAGAGGTCTGCCGCCTCTATCGCGAGCGGGGTTACGATTTCCTCTGCCTCTCCGATCATTTCCTCGAAGCCTACAAGTTTCCGCTGACCGACACGCGCGCCTATCGCACCGAGGCGTTCACCACGCTGATCGGGGCGGAACTGCATGCCCCGGCTACCCATCTCGGCGAACTCTGGCATATCCTCGCCGTCGGCCTGCCGCTCGACTTCGCCACGACCAGCGAGGGCGAGGACGGCTCGGCGCTGGCCCGGCGCGCCGCTGCTGCGGGAGCCTTCGTCGGAATTGCCCATCCGCAGTGGTATGGCCTCGATGCCAGCGACGGCCTCGCGCTCGACGTCGCGCACGCGGTCGAGATCTACAACCACACCTGTGAAATGCTCTCCGCCCGGCCGGATGGCGTAACGCTGTTCGACCATCTCCTCACAGAGGGCCGGCAGCTGACCGGCTTTGCTTCCGACGACGCGCATTTTCATGCCGATGACGCCTTCGGCGGCTGGGTGCATGTGAAATCCGAGACGCTCGATCCGGAGGCTTTGCTCCTAGCGCTCAAGGCCGGGCACTACTATGCCAGCCAGGGCCCGGAAATCCTGTCCGTCGAACGGGACGGCGATAAACTCCTGGTCACCTGCTCGCCTGCACGCAGCATCGTGCTGGCCGGAAGGGGCTCGAAGTCGAAGGTCATGCATGGCGATGGCATTGCCGAAGCGCGCTTCGACCTGTCGGCGTTTGCCGGGTTTTGGTGCCGCCTCGTGGTCACTGGCCTCGATGGCAAGCGGGCCTGGGCGCAACCCGAGCGTCACGCCTAGGACGATAGGAGGCAGCCTGCCACGATGGCGACCTGCGCCCCTTCTGTGAGAGGATTTTGCGAAAGTCGAAGTCCAAAAGGCTGCAAAAACCGTTATAGTAGAGCCAACTAAAACGGCCGTTCGCCGCGGCAATCCTGGCAACGATCCCGGTGCAGGGCGATTATCTGTTCCCCGCGAGCCGCACCAAGGTGCGCGGCAATCCGACGACCATCTTCAACGGCTGGGGAAAGCCGAAGGCGCTGTTGGACGCGGCGATTGCCGAGGCGGGCGCCGCCATCCCCCATTGGCCGCCGCATGACCTGCGCCGAACGTTTGCGACCAACCTCGCCGCCCTTCAAGCGCCGGTGCACGTGACCGAGAAGCTTTTGAACCACGTGTCCGGAACCGTCTCGGGGGTTGCCGCGATCTACAACCGCCACAGCTACATGGATGAGATGCGCGACGCAGTGACCAAATGGGATGAGCGGCTGACCGCATTGCTCTCGACTTGATCACACCCCCCAACCTTACGCCGGCTCCGGCAACAGGAATTGGCGCAGTGGAGACTTCGTGATGGGCCCTGAAAGTTAGAACATAATATGAACAGTGAGGAACGTTTCTGTCACCGGCAAAATTCCGTCGTCGATACCATTCCGCTCCGCCTTCTTATTCGTAGATCGCGGCCGTGATTGCCAGGACTTCGTCCATGATCGCGTCGGTGACCTTCTCCCCCGTCGGCTTGCCACCGCGCTTGAGCACGTCCACAATGCGGGGTTGCTCGCACTGGACAACACCGGTGACGCCGGTTCCACCGCCCTGCAGGTTGACGGCGAAACCCTTGTAGCGCGAGGCGTTCCCCACGGTGGTAATCGGGCAGATCACCGGCATGCCAGTCAGCTTATTGAACTTGTTGCCCGAAACGATCAGGACATAGCGTTTACCCTGCTGTTCCCGACCCTTCGCCGGTTCGAGATCGAGGTGCCAAATCTCACCCTGCCTCACAGGATTTCACGCCCCACGGCCGGAGCGTCGATCCATTCGCGAGCTTCGTCCGGATACGGCGCCGACAGGTCGCACTTCGCGATCAGCTCATCGATGCTGTATTTTGGCCGCGCCGACCTGGCCGGCTCGTAGATCAGCCGATCGCCTTCCACGAGAACCGTCATTTCCTGGCCCTCCGCCAGATGAAGAGCATCCCGGGCCGGCGCCGGCACCGTCATCAGCAGCGAACCGCCAGCCTTCTTGATTGTCGTGGTGATAATCCCACGACCACGCTGGGGCAACGGGGCTCCGCCACCGCTCACCTTCTCGCCAATCATCCCGCTCTTGGCCTTTGCTGGCGTGACCTCGACAAAACGACCGGACGAAGCCGATCGGCCAACTGGTGCGCGCGAAGTCACCTTGCCCGGTGCATCGCCCGGTTTCCGCATCGCCATTTCAAATCCTCCGATTGTCCAACAATATTTAACATCGACGGCGAACGACGACAAGCGCCGACAGGTTACCCGCACGACCTAATTTCGGCCGGAGCGAGAACGGCGGGCGAGTCCAGGCCGGCTGCCCCCCTTTCATCATGAAGCCACGTCTGATTGAGACGACAGCCGAGGAACCGTCCGTCCAGGAGGATCAAAGTTCAGCACAGAAGGACCGGCGCCGCGACCCTTATTGACCCACCTGTCTCCCGCAGCATCGAGACCGTCTCGCGCGTCCGCCTTGCGGGAGGGGCGACGGCGGTCCGTGCCGCCGTGCCATAGGGTCCGCCGTTTTGATCCACGCCCCTGCGGGAGGGGCGACACGGCCTTACCGTCCTTGATCATTGACAGCATGTTCGGGGACTTGAAGCCCGCGAGGGTGGCGATCTCGAGCTGGGAACGGCGCGAGCGGAGTTTGTCGATCCGGCGGCAGATGAATTGTGCGACACGGGAAGCCTTGCTGGAACTGGTCCTAGACATGGTCTATTCTTGCTAAAATGTCTGAACTACAAACAGTTATAGCTACCGGCTGATGGGGATCGCCCCAGGGACGTGGGATAGCGCGCAGCTCACACGGAGCGGATCGCCGCGCCATCGCGCGGATCCTTGTTCCCGTGACATGGGAGGCGCGTTCGGTGGCGAGGAAGGCGACCACGCCGGCCAGTTCCTCCGCACGGCCATGGCGGCCTGACGTCGGCCTCGCCCTGGTCCTCCAAGTACGTGTTACTCGTCAACTTGTTTGACAAGTTATCGATGCCATGTCTACCCTTCTCCATCCTGCCTGACCGCAGGTATCTTCAGGAAGGAAAGAATGAAGTTCATCCGCAGGGCGGCGCTCATGGCCGCCAGTTCGCTTGCCGTCTTGCCGTCCACTGGCGCCTTCGGCGGGAATTTTCACGGCTTCGACCCCAGCAACTTCGACGGCGCCAACAATCCGCGTTCCGGCTTCATGGGCGGCTCCTATCTGGGCCAGGCAATGGCCGCCAGGTTCGGGGCGGACAAGGTCAAGACCGGTTACTTCGTGGTCGACGAACTGCCGCAACCGGGCGCGATCCCGGCGATGCGGGCCGAGGGTCAGGGCGCCGGCTTCCGGTCGGCGGTCGCGGAGCTCCCCGCCGATCACATCATTCGCTTCGACTCCGGGAACACGCCGCCGGCGGTCCCGATCCCGGGCACGCCCGACAACGGGCTTGCCCTTCTCAACGTCTCGAGCTTCTGGCAGGACGTGACCAGGGGCACGGTGCTGCCCATGGCCGTTGGCCTCGGCCAGCTCCGGGTGCGTTCGCAAAGTTGAGGCCACGATGACTCCGCTCGACAAGTTCAAGCCGATCGAAAGCAAGCCTTCTGCATCCGAGCGGGTAGCCGAGCGCCTGACGACGCTCATTTCGTCTGGCAATATCGCGCCGGGCGACAAGCTTCCCTCCGAGAACGAGCTCTCCAGGGCGCTGCATGTCTCACGGCCGGTGGTGCGCGAGGCCCTGCGCGGACTGGCCATGATGGGCATCGTCGAGAGCAGGCAGGGCGGGGGCTGCTATGTCACGGACCTGAAACCCAACCGGCTGATGGCGCCACTTTCCTTTGCCCTCAGCCTGCAGGACTATTCGCTCGAAAGCCTGTTCCGCGCCCGCGAGGTGATCGATTGCGGCATCGCCGCCGATGCCGCGCGCAACGCCACCGGGGAACAGATCGCAATGCTCGAGGAACTGGCCGACCAGGGTCGCAAGCTGGTGGACGATCCGGTGGCGTTCCGCGTCATGGACGCGGAGTTCCACGAGGTGGTCGGCAAGGCCGCCGGCAACGATTTTCTCGACAATGTGGCGCGCTCCCTCTACGGCCTTGCCATCGATCAACGCCGCAAGGCTTCGGCCTTGCCCGGCGTACTGGAGCAGTCGGCGCGCGACCATGAGCAGATCATCCGGGCCATCTCGCGGCGCGATCCCGAAGGCGCCCGGCTCGCCATGAACGACCACGTGCGTCACATCCGCGACACCACGCTCAAGGCAATGGAGGGGGGCGAAACCATCCCCTTCCGGCCCAGGGAGGGAGGCTAGTTCATGCTGCTCGAAGGCAAGCGCGCCATCGTCACCGGCGGGTCTCGCGGCATCGGCCGCGCCATTTCGGCGGAACTGGCGGCGCAAGGCTGCGACGTGGTCGTCGGCTACCATGTGGCCAATGACGCGGGCTACCGGCGCGACACCGCCATCGACGAGGTGATCGCCGAGATCGAAGCTCTGGGCCGCAGGGCTATCGCCGTGGAGGGCAACATCGCCGATCCGGCCGTCAGCAAGGCGCTGGTACAGGCCGCCGTCGACAATTTCGGCGGCGTCGACGTGCTGGCGTCGAATGCGGGCATCTGCCCGTTCCACGCGTTCCTCGACATGCCGGCCGGGATGCTCACCGAGACCGTCTCGATCAATCTCAACGGCGCCTTCTTCATTTCTCAGGCCGCGGCCAACCGCATGAAGGATCAGGGGATGGGCGGGGCAATCGTTGCGACGTCGTCGATCTCGGCGCTGGTGGGCGGGGCAATGCAGACCCATTACACGCCGACCAAGGCGGGCGTGCATTCGCTGATGCAGTCGGCGGCGATCGCGCTCGGACCCTATGGCATCCGCTGCAATTCGGTGATGCCGGGCGCCATCGCCACCGATCTCAACAAGGCCGACTGGTCGGATCCCGAAAAGCGTGCCTATCTCGACAAGCGCATCCCGCTCGGCCGCTTCGGCCAGCCCAGGGACGTCGCGACCGTGGTCGCATTCCTCGCCTCCGACATGGCCGCCTATGTGACCGGCGCCTCGCTGCTGGTCGATGGCGGGCTCTTCGTCAATCTGCAGTGAGACCGGCAAATGTCCGAGCGCGTCGCCTTCCGCATGAACCTCAATCCGGGCCAGGCCGCCGAGTACGAGAAGCGGCACGACGCGATCTGGCCGGAGCTGGCGAAAGCGCTGAAGGATGCCGGCGTCTCGGATTATTCGATCTGGCTGGATCCGGAAACCAACCATCTCTTCGCCATCCTCGCCCGCATCGATAATCATACCATGGACGCGCTGCCCAGGACCGAAATTGTGCAGCGCTGGTGGAAGTTCATGGCCGACATCATGGAGACCGCACCGGACAATGTGCCGGTGCAGGTCGAACTGAAGCAGGTGTTCCTGCTGCCATGATACTCTGGCGCGCCTTCGCCGAGATCGTCAGGGATTTGTCGGGGTCCGGAAAGACCGCCCTGTTCCGTTGCAACGCCGAACTCTCCTATCGGATCTGATCGCGAGTGCCCGCATGAGTTCAAAGTTCAAGATCGTCGATGTCAGGGTGTTCCTGGTGGCCAGCGCCGGTAACGGCGGCGACTATTTCCAGCAAGGGGAAGGCCACTGGCTGATCGACACGCTGATCGCCAATCCGATGTCGGGCTACCCCGAGTACAAGCAGAGCCGGGCCAGCTGGGGCGTCTCGGTCCTGGGCTCGATCGTCGTCGAGATCGAAACCGAGGGCGGGATCACGGGCGTCGCCACCGGCTTCGGCGGGTATCCCGCGGCCTGGCTCGTGGAGCACCATTTCAAACGCTTTCTCATCGGACAGGATGCCCGCAACCTCAACCGCATCTGGGATCAGATGTTCCGCGCTTCCATGCCGTATGGGCGCAAGGGCATGCCGATCGCGACGATCAGCGTGGTCGACCTGGCGCTCTGGGACCTGATCGGCAAGGCGCGGGGCGAGCCGGTCTACAATCTCATTGGGGGGCTGAGCGGCGACGAGATCTCTTTCTACTGCACCGGTCCCGCCCCCGATTCGGTCAAGAACCTCGGCTTCTGGGGCGCCAAGGTGCCGCTGCCGCACAGCCATTACGACGGGCCCGAAGGCCTCAGGAAAAACATCGAGTATCTGACGGCGCAGCGCGAAATGGTGGGGCCGGATTTCCCGCTGATGGTCGATTGCTACATGTCCTTGACCGTGCCCTACGCCATCGAGCTGGCCGAAGCGGCCAGGCACCTTGGCATCCATTGGTGGGAGGAGGTGCTGCACCCCGACGATGTCGAAGGCTTCCGCCTCCTCAAGCAGGCGCATCCGACACTCAAGTGGACGACGGGCGAGCACGAATATACCCGCTACGGGTTCCGGCGCCTGATCGAGGAGCGCACCATCGACGTGCTCCAGCCCGACGTCATGTGGGTCGGTGGGCTGACTGAACTGCTGCGCGTATCCGCTCACGCCGCAGCCTACGACATCCCGGTGATCCCGCATGGCAGCGGACCCTATTCCTACCATTTCATCGTCAGCCAGCCGAACGCTCCCTTCTGCGAATATGTGGCGGCGAGCGCCGACGGACGGTCGATCCGTCCGGTGTTCGGCAGCCTGTTCATCGGCGAGGATTTGCCCCAGAATGGAAAACTGAAACTTTCCGACGCGCCCGGATTCGGCATGGAGATCGCCGACCGTAGTTTGCTCACACGCTTTGAACAGGAACTTCCATGAACAAGATTGATTTGGACGGCCAGACGGCCGTGGTCACCGGTGGCGCCCAGGGCATCGGTTTCGCCATCGCAAGGCGGCTGGTCGAGTCGGGTGCCAGGGTCAGCCTGTGGGATTTGAACGCGGAGCTGCTCGACCGGGCCACGGCCGCGCTCGGCTCCGCCGCCTCGAGCGTCGTCGTCAACATCACCGACCTTCCCGGTCTCGTCGATGCGGTGGCGCGGGTCGAGACCGAGGTAGGCCCCATTTCCATCCTCGTCAATTCGGCCGGCATTGCCGGCACCAACGCGACACTCGAGGACTACGATCCCGACGAATGGCGCAGGGTGGTCGAAATCAATCTCAACGGCACCTTCTATGTCAACAAGGTGGTGATCCCGGGGATGAAGGCCCGCAATTACGGGCGCATCGTCAATATCTCCTCGGTCGCCGGCAAGGAGGGCAACCCCAACCTCTCGGCCTATTCGGCCGCCAAGGCGGGGGTTATCGGGCTCACCAAATCGCTGGGCAAGGAACTGGCCAAGTTCGACATCGCGGTCAACGCCATCACCCCGGCCACCGCCAATACCCGTATCCTGGAAAGCCTCACCAAGGAATTCATCGACTACATGCTGGTGCGCATCCCGCGCGGCCGGTTCCTCGAAGTCGACGAGGCGGCGAGCATGGTCGCCTGGCTGGTGAGCAAGGAAAACAGCTTCACCACCGCATCTGTGTTCGATCTTTCGGGTGGCAGGACGACATACTGAGGAGACCCTGAGCCCTGGTCGGACGTCTGCCCGGCGCGAGACAGCCAGCAAGCAGCGCAAGCGGGAGATGTTCTCACCGCTGAATGAACTCTTCGTCCGTGGCCATTGGTGATCACGAAACGGCGCCGTCCGATCCTTCGGCTGTCCACTGACGGAAATCCCGAAGCGGTCGGCGGCAATGACGGCGCGATGTGAACCGGGAGCGCCTTACCGGAACAGCATCACCGGAACCTTGCAGAGGCGGACCATCTCGCTCGTCGTGCTGCCGATGATAAGGTTGCGGATGCGCGAGTGGCCATAGGCCCCCATGACCAGCAGGTTGATCCCCCCGGATTCGACATTCGCACTGATGATGCCTTCGGGCTCGCCGGGCCGGAGGTCGGCCTCGACGGCGTAGCCGGCATCCCGCAGCAGGGCCGCGGCGGCCTCGAGCTTGCTCCGCGCCTCGGGCGTGTCGTGGCCGACCATCAGCATCCGGCACTCGAGGCCCTTGAACAAGGGGCCCGCCGCGATGTGCCCGATTGCCCGCATGACGCTCGGACCACCATCGAAAGCGATCAGGAACCGGCCGATGGGCTGAAAGGCACGGGAGGCGACCAGCACCGGTTTTCTGGCGACACGGACGACGCGCTCGAGATTGGAGCCAAGGTGCAGCCTGGCGAAATCGGCGGCGCTGCCGCGCTTGCCGACCACCACAAGGTCGGCATCGGCCTCGAGTTCATGGACAGCTTCGACAACGTCGCCGTTGCGCAGCTTCGCGGTCACGTCGGCGACACCGTCTGCGAGCAGCCGGGCCTTGGCGTCGTCCACCACCACACGCCCGCGCTGCTGGGACAATCTCGCCCTCTGGGCGTCGAGATCGGCCAGTTCCTTGAGCAGCGTGGCCTGGGTTTCCGCCTCCAGCGTACCACTGAGATCGACAGGCGTACTGGAGATGTCGCGCCGGCCGAGGACATGGACGACATCGATCGAGGCACCGGTCCGGGTGGCGGCCCAGGCCGCGTGATCGCAGACGCTCTGGGTGTAGATCGAACCGTCCACGAACGAGATGATCTTTTTCATCGCGGGTTTCCTCCCCTCAGTGGCCCATGAGGCGTTCCAGCGCCCCGGGCTTGTCGTGAATGGCGAGCCGGTCGACGATGGTTTCGCTCGCTTCGTTCATGCCCATGACGACGACTTCGGCGCCGTCGCGCCGGAACTTGAGGATCACCGTGTCGAGGGCGGCGACACTGGAGATGTCCCAGACATGGGCATGGGTGACGTCGATCGTCACTTTTTCCAGCGCTTCCCTGAAGTTGAAGGCAGCCACGAAGTCGTCGGCGGACGCGAAGAAGACCTGGCCCTCCACCACATAGGTGCGCTCGCGTCCATCGTCCGACAGCGTCGAGGTGACGCGGAAGATCTGCGAGATCTTCCAGGCGAAGAACACCGCCGACAGCAGGACGCCGGCGAGAACGCCAATGGCGAGGTTATGGGTCGCGACGACGGTCACCACCGTGGCCAGCATGACCAGCGAGGAACTTCTTGGATGGGTGACGAGGTTCTTGAGGGAAACCCAGGAGAAGGTGCCGACCGAAACCATGATCATGATGGCGACGAGCGCCGCCATGGGAATGATCCGCACCAGGTCGCCCAGCACGACGAGCAGGATCAGCAGGAAAGCGCCGGCGCAGAAAGTGGAAAGGCGGCCGCGGCCGCCTGATTTGACGTTGATGACCGACTGCCCGATCATGGCGCAGCCGGCCATGCCGCCGATGAATCCGGTCGCCGTATTGGCAATGCCCTGACCGATGCACTCCTGGTTCTTGTCGCTTCCGGTGTCGGTCAGATCGTCGACGATCGAGGCCGTCATCAGCGATTCGAGCAGGCCGACGGCCGCCACGCCCAGCGAATAGGGCAGGATGATCATGAGCGTCTCAAGCGTCAGCGGGATCTGCGGGATGAGGAACACCGGCAGGGTGGAAGGCAATTCGCCCATGTCGCCCACGGTGCGCAGATCGAACTGGAAGACCACCGAAATCGCCGTAAGCGCGACGATGCAGACGAGCGGGGAGGGGATGGCCCGGGTGAGGCGCGGGAACAGGTAGATAATGGCGAGGCCGGCGGCGACCATCACAT
This sequence comes from Devosia sp., assembly GCA_030680995.1. Taxonomy (GTDB): domain Bacteria; phylum Pseudomonadota; class Alphaproteobacteria; order Rhizobiales; family Devosiaceae; genus Devosia_A. The sequence goes on along the minus strand of JAUXUM010000235.1, from coordinate 51 downwards.
AGGTCAGCCAGGAGACGTTGGTGAGTTCGGGCAGTTGCGCCAGGAAAATCA
>JAUXUM010000223.1 GCA_030680995.1 Devosia sp. | reverse complement strand
CCGCGCCTCGGAGGCGAGCGTGTTTCCAACGCTGCTCGGATACACGTCCAGCCGCCGCACTTCATTGGCCACCCTCATGCCGGCAAACTGCTTTGTGAGGGCGTCGGTGATCTTCTGGGCTCGTTCGTGGGATTCCGCCAGAAGCGTCTGCAGGTAGCCGGATGCCGCAGGGTCGCTGATGGCGATCAGCTCCGGCAGGGTATGGACCTGCAGGCCGGTCAGGTGGGCGTCGAAGAGTTCGGCGATGGGCCCGGCGAAAGCGAGGCGCACCCTGTCTTCTGTCGAACCCGTAAGATGGACGACAATGTCCTTGATCATTTGTCAGCTCCTGAAATGTGACGCCTGCAACTATTCGCAAACAAGAACACCAGAAAAAGGAGGCGGTACTTTGATCTAGCTCAAGCACACCGTAGGTGGCGGTTGGGGCGTGCCCTATCCCCAGGCGAGCGGGATCACCTCTACGATCGCTCCGGCCGATTGCCCCGGGTCGTCCTCAGGCTGGATGATCAGCGCGTCCGCCAGCGCCAGCGACGACAAATGCGAGCTGTCGGTCTCGCCGATCGGCGTTACCCGCATAAGCCCGTGTTCGTTGCGACCGAGGGTCCCGCGCATGAAATGGCGGCGCGGGCCGTTGGGCGGCAGGTCGGCGGCGAGCGGCAGGTAGATCTGCGGCCAGAAGGGATCGGCATGCCCGCTCATCTGCCGCAGGGCAGGGCGCAGAATCACCGTCGCCGTTACCATCGCCGACACCGGATTGCCCGGCAGCCCAAAGACCAGCGTCGAACCGCGGGTCCCGAACATCAGCGGTTTGCCCGGTCGCATCTGCAGTTTCCAGAAATCCAGCTTTACGCCCAGATCGAGAAGAACTTCCCTGACGTAGTCGCGTTCGCCGACACTGGCCCCTCCCGTCGTCACCACGACGTCGACGCCGTAGTCGAACGCCCCCAGGAGGGCCGATTCGAGTTTCGCCTTGTCATCGAAGATGATCCCGAGATCGACGATCTTGTCGGCGAAGGGGGCAAGCAGCGCATTCAGCCCATAACTGTTCGAGGCTATGATTTGGTCGGGCCCCAGCGTTCCGCCCGGCGCAACCAGTTCATCACCCGTGGCGAGAATCGCGAGCTTTGGCCGCCTTGTGACGGTGAGCGCCGGATAGTTGGCGGAGGCCGCGAGGTTGAGCATCGCCGGTGTCAACGTCACGCCCGCCGGCAGCAACTCCTGCCCCTGCCGAAAGTCGTGGCCGCGCCGCCGGATGTTCTGGCCGGGGGCCGGCGCCTTGTCGAAGCTGATGAGATTGCCATCGGCATGGGCCTGTTCCTGCATGATCACCGCGTCGGCGCCGATCGGCAGCGGAGCGCCGGTGAAGATGCGCACGCACTGGCCTTGCTCCATCATGCCGACGAAGCGCTGGCCGGCCTGCGAGGTGCCAGCGAGCCGCAGCGGCCGCTCTGGTGTGACCTCGGAGGCTCGCACGGCATAGCCGTCCATGGCGCTGGCGTCGAATGGCGGCTGCGTTTGGCTGGCGATCAACGGTTCGGCGAGCACGCGTCGGTGTGCGCGAGCGAGGGGGATGGTCTCGGGCTGCGGCGTATCGAGTTGCAGGAATATCCGGTCGAGTGCCTCGTCTACCGGGATCATGCGTCTCGCCTGTAGTGGCCGGACTTGCCGCCGGTTTTCTCGACCAGTTCGACCGCGGCGATGCGCATGCCGCGATCCATGCCCTTGGCCATGTCGTAGAGTGTGAGCGCGGCGACAGAGGCTGCCGTCAGCGCCTCCATCTCGACGCCCGTCTGGCCGGTTGTCTCCGCCGTGGCGGTGATTTCGATGGCCCCGCCCACCTCGGCGATGTCGACCTCGACCCTGGTCAGTGCGATCGGGTGGCAGAGCGGGATCAGGTCGGACGTCTTCTTGGCGGCCATGATGCCGGCAACCCGCGCCACCGCAAGCGCGTCGCCCTTTTTGAGCCCGCCGCCCATGATTGCCGAAATCGTCTCGGGCTGCGCCTCGAGTCGCGCCCGTGCCACGGCGCGGCGCTTGCTCGCGGCCTTGTCGCCGATGTCGACGATATGGGCCTCACCCCGTTCATTGAGATGGGTGAGCGCCACTTTCAGTCCACCTTGGCCGGGATGGCGCCGCGCAGCAATTGCATCGTCGCTGCGGTCACATCGGGCTGGCGCATCAGGCTTTCCCCGACAAGGAAGGTCCCGATACCCGCCTGCGCCTCAAGTGTCTTGATGTCGGCGTGCGAATTGATGCCGCTCTCGGACACCAGATGCACCCCCGCCGGAACCCCGATGGCGAGGTTGACCGAGGTCTGTAGCGTGGTCTCGAATGTTCGCAAGTTCCGGTTGTTGATGCCGATGAATTCGGCATTGAGCCCCAGGGCCCGGTCGAGTTCGATCTGGTCGTGAACCTCCACAAGCGCATCCATCCGCCACTCCTCTGCCGCGTCGAGCAGGTAGCGGGCGGTATCGTCGCCGACCGCGGCAAGGATGATCAGGATGCAGTCCGCCCCCCAGGCGCGGGATTCGGCGACCTGATAGGTCTCGAACAGGAAATCCTTGCGCAATACCGGCAGAAGCGTCGCGTTACGAGCTTCCACAAGATAGCTCGGGGAGCCCTGAAAGCTTGGCCGGTCGGTGAGCACGGAGAGGCAGGCTGCACCGCCCAGTTCATAAGCCCGCGCGATCTCGGCCGGATTGAAATCGGGGCGGATCAGGCCCTTGGAAGGGCTGGCCTTCTTGACCTCGGCGATCAGCGCGTAGTCGCCGGCGTCGCGCTTGGCCTTCAACGCTGAAAGGAACCGCCGCACGGGCGGCGCATCATGTGCCTCGGCGACGATTTCGTTCCATGGACGCAGTGCCTTGGCGGCGGCGATCTCCTCGCGCTTGTAAGCCTCGAT
>JAUXUM010000202.1 GCA_030680995.1 Devosia sp. | reverse complement strand
GGTCGATCTTAAGTCTCGTGTACCGGACGGGCATAGTGGTGCTCCTTGATGTTACCAAAGACTACTCCGAAGGATCAGCCAGGGCAAATCCGGACAAATACGGACATTGTAACCGCCTTGGCAGCGCCGGGCTCGCTGGCTATGGTCCCCGCGCTTCAATACCAGCGAAAGACGTAGCCATGCCCACTCTGCCACGCGCTACCGAGGCTGCCGCTCGGAAGGGGCACAACCAGTTCGGCGATCTGCCGGCCTGGGACCTCAGTGATCTCTATCCGGGAAACGATGCAGCCGAGCTCAAAGCCGATCTCGAGCGGGCGCGGGCAGAAGCGAAATCGTTCGAGGCCGAATACAAGGGCAAGCTCGAGGGACTGGCGCGCAATGGCGGGCTGGCCGCTGCGGTCAAGCGCATGGAGGCGCTCAACGACCTGACCGGCAAGCTGGGCGCCTATTGCTTCCTGCAATATGTGCGCAACACGCAGGATCCCGACAGCGCCAAGTTCCTGGGCGACACGAATCAGGCGCTGACCGATCTCTCCTCGGGACTGATCTTTTTTGGCCTCGAACTCAACCGCATCGATGACGATGTGCTCGAAAGGGCGCTGCGGGCCGACCCGGTGCTCGGGCATTACCGCCCCTGGTTCACCGAGCTGCGCAAGGCCAAGCCGTACCAGCTCGAAGACCGGGTGGAGGAACTGTTCCACGAGAAGTCGGTGACCGGCGCCTCGGCCTGGAACCGGCTGTTCGACGAGACCATGGCGGCGCTGAAGTTCGAGGTCGGGGGCGAGGAGCTGGGGCTCGAGGCGACGCTCAACCTGCTCTCGGACCGGGACGAGAAAAAGCGCGAGGCGGGTTTCCACGGCCTCTCGAAAACGCTGCGCGGCAATTCGCGGCTCTTCACCCACATCACCAATGTGCTGGCCAAGGACAAGGAGATCTCGGACCGCTGGCACGGGTTCCAGGATATCGCCGACAGCCGGCACCTCGACAATTCGGTGGAGCGCGAGGTTGTCGATGCGTTGCAGACGGCCGTGCAGCAGGCCTATCCGCGACTCTCGCACCGCTATTACGCGATGAAAGCCAAGTGGTTCGGCAAGGCGCAGCTCAACGCCTGGGACCGGAACGCGCCGCTGCCCGCCAGCGACGAGCGCATCTTCGACTGGGAAACCGCCAAGACCACGGTGATGGAAGCCTATGGCGCGTTCTCACCCGAACTGGCCAGGATCGCCGAGCCGTTCTTCGAGCATGGCTGGATCGACGCCCCGGTCAAGGACGGCAAATCACCCGGCGCCTTCGCGCATCCGACCGTTCCCAGTGCCCATCCCTATCTGATGCTCAACTATCTGGGCAAGGCGCGCGACGTGATGACGCTGGCTCACGAATTGGGGCATGGCGTGCACCAGCGGCTGGCCGCGCCGCAGGGCGCGCTGATGGCGCCGACGCCGCTGACGCTGGCCGAGACGGCGAGCGTCTTCGGCGAGATGCTGACGTTCCGTTCGATGCTGGCGAAGACCGCCGACAAGCAGCAGCGCTTCGCCATGCTCTCCTCCAAGGTCGAGGACATGCTCAATACCGTGGTGCGGCAGATCGCCTTCTACACCTTCGAGCGCAAGGTCCACACAGCCCGCAAGCAGGGTGAGCTCAAAACCGAGGAACTCAACCAGATCTGGCTCGAAGTCAGCCGCGAGAGCCTGGGGCCGGCAATCCAGCTCAACGAGGGCTACGACATCTTCTGGTCCTATGTTCCGCACTTCATCCACTCGCCGTTCTACGTCTATGCCTATGCCTTCGGGGACTGTCTTGTGAACTCGCTCTACGCACAGTATGAGAAGGCGAATGAAGGCTTCGCGGAGCGCTATTTTGAGCTTCTCAAAGCCGGGGGCAGCAAGCATCACTCCGAGCTGTTGAAGCCTTTCGGGCTCGATGCGCGCGATCCCGACTTCTGGTCGCTGGGCCTCGGCATGATCGAGCGATTGATCGACGAGCTCGCGGCGACCGACCCGAACTAGATGTCTTGCTGAGGACCCAATGGCCAAGAAACCCGCCCCGCCCAAAAATGTCGACGAGATCCCGCCGGCGATGGATTACGCCCAGCACGAAGCCACCTATCGCGGTTTCCTGCAGCTGACGAAGTACGCCATAGCGGCGTTGCTGCTGCTGTTGCTGGCGCTCTACTGCTTCATCGAGGCAGGGCAGCCGATCCTTGGGACGCTGCTGCTCCTGGCGATCCCGGCCGGTGCGGTCGGGCTGGTCGTGAGGGGCTCCCGCCGGTAACTCCGGCGGGATTTTTCTTGTCCAAGGGGACTGCGCCGGCTCGTGATTCCTATGAACCCGGCGTATGTGACGATCAGGAGAATTCCATGAAAATCGCTATCGTGCGCGAGCGGACCGAAGGGGAAACCCGGGTCGCCGCGACACCCGAGACGGTCGCCAAGCTGATCGTGCTGGGGGCGAGCGTCGCGGTCGAGAAAGGCGCCGGCGAAGCAGCGCGCTTCCCCGATGCCGACTACAAGGCCGCCGGGGCGGAGATCGCGGCAAGCGCGGACGCGGCCCTCAGGGGCGCCGAGATCGTCCTCACCGTGCGCCGGCCCGCGGCGGCATTGCTACGCGGCGTTGCCAAGGGCGTGCTGGTGATCGGCGCCATGGACCCCTATGGCAATGAAGGCGACGTAGCGGCCCTGGCCGAGGCGGGCGTCACCGCCATCGCCATGGAATTGATGCCGCGCATCACCCGCGCGCAGGTGATGGACATCCTCTCCAGCCAGGCCAATCTCGCGGGCTATCAGGGCGTCATCGATGCGGCGGCCAATTTCGACCGCGCCTTTCCGATGATGATGACGGCGGCAGGCACCATCCGCCCCGCCAAAGTGTTCGTCATGGGGGCGGGCGTCGCCGGGCTGCAGGCGATCGCGACGGCCAAGCGGCTGGGGGCGGTGGTTTCGGCCAACGACGTCAGGCCCGCCGCCAAGGAACAGGTCGAGAGTCTGGGCGGTAAGTTCATTGCCGTCGAGGACGAGGAATTCAGGCAGGCCGAGACCGCCGGCGGCTACGCCAAGGAGATGTCGCCGGCCTACAAGGAAAAGCAGGCGGCGCTCACTGCCAGTCACATCGCCAAGCAGGACATCGTCATCACCACCGCGCTGATCCCTGGCCGCCCGGCGCCCAAGCTAATCAGCAAGGCGATGGTCGAATCCATGCCGCCGGGCTCGGTGATCGTCGATCTCGCAGCCGAGCGCGGCGGCAACGTGGAACTCACGCAGCCGGGCAAGGTCATCGTGCACAACGGGGTGACCATCGTTGGCCACACCAACGTCCCCGGCCGGCTTCCCACCAGCACCAGCCAGCTCTACGCGCGCAACCTCCTGGCCTTTGTCGAAACCCTGATCGACAAGAAGGAAAAGACGCTGGCGGTCAATTGGGAGGACGAACTGCTCAAGGCCACCGTGCTTACCCGCGATGGGGCGGTCGTGCATCCGAACTTCGCAAATGCCGTGGGCGTGCCGCGCGCTTCGGCCACGGCGAAGCCGGCAGCGGCGGAAAAGCGGGCCGCGCCCAGGAAGGCCGCGGATGTTCCGGCGGCAATGCCCGACGCGGCGCCGCCCGCCAAGAAGCCGGCAGCAAAGAAACCCTCGCGAGCCAAGCCTGCGCCTGCCAAGAAGCCCGCTGCAAAGGGAGCCAAGTAAATGGAATCCACGGCTGAACAGGTCGCCGATGCCGCCGGAGCGGTGGTGAGCGCCGCCACCGGCGGGGCGATCGATCCCTTCATCTTCCGCCTGGCGATTTTCGTCCTGGCGATTTTCGTCGGCTACTACGTGGTCTGGAGCGTGACGCCGGCGCTGCACACGCCGCTGATGAGCGTCACCAACGCCATCTCCTCGGTCATCGTCGTCGGCGCGCTGCTGGCGGTAGGCGTGCATCTGGCCGCCGACGGCGACTGGGTGTCGAAGCTCTTCGGTTTCATCGCGCTGGTCTTTGCCAGCGTGAACATCTTCGGCGGGTTCCTCGTCACCCAGCGCATGCTGGCCATGTACAAGAAAAAGGGCTGAGCGCAATGATCTCCGCTGATATCGCCGCGCTGCTCTATCTCGTCGCCGGCGTTCTGTTCATCCTTGCGCTGCGGGGGCTCTCGAGTCCCGCCTCGGCCCGCCAGGGTAACCACTTCGGCATGATCGGCATGGGGATCGCCATCCTCACCACGCTTGCCGTAGCCGGCCCGAGCGACTGGGTCTCGTGGCTGCTGATCATCGCCGGGCTCGGTATCGGCGGCGGCATCGGTGCGGTGCTGGCACGCCGGGTCAAGATGACCGACATGCCGCAACTGGTCGCCGCTTTCCACTCGCTGGTCGGCCTTGCGGCAGTGTTCGTGGCGGCCGCGGCGCTTTATGCGCCCGAAGCCTTCGGCATCGGTTCGCCCGGTCGCATCCATGTCCAGGCGATCATCGAGATGAGTCTGGGCGTCGCCATCGGCGCCTTCACCTTCACCGGCTCGGTCATTGCCTTTCTAAAGCTCGACGGGCGCATGTCGGGCAAGCCGATCCTGCTGCCGGGCCGCCACCTCATCCACATCGCGCTCGGCCTCGTGCTGGTGGCGCTGATCTGGCTCTTCGCCGTGACCGCCGATCCGATCTGGTTCTGGGCGGTGACGGTTGTGGCGCTCGTCCTTGGCGGACTGATGATCATTCCGATCGGCGGCGCCGACATGCCGGTCGTGGTCTCGATGCTCAATTCCTATTCGGGCTGGGCGGCCGCCGGCATCGGCTTCACCCTCGGCAACACCGCGCTCATCATCACCGGAGCGCTGGTCGGCTCCTCGGGTGCGATCCTTTCCTACATCATGTGCCGCGCCATGAACCGCAGCTTCATCTCGGTGATCCTGGGCGGCTTCGGCGGCGACGGCGCCGTGGCGAGCGGCGAGGAGGAGACGCGGCCGGTCAAGCAGGGTTCGGCCGATGACGCCGCCTTCATGATGAAGAATGCCGGCAAGGTCATCATCGTGCCGGGCTACGGCATGGCGGTGGCCCAGGCGCAGCACGCGCTGCGCGAGATGGCGGATCTGCTCAAGGCCGAGGGCGTCACCGTCAAGTATGCCATTCATCCGGTGGCGGGGCGCATGCCGGGACACATGAACGTACTCCTGGCGGAAGCCAGCGTGCCTTACGACGAGGTGTTCGAACTCGAGGACATCAACTCGGAGTTCGCGCAGACCGACGTCGCCTTCGTCATCGGCGCCAACGACGTCACCAACCCGGCGGCCAAGACCGACAAGACCTCGCCGATCTACGGCATGCCGGTCCTCAATGTCGAGGATGCCGGCACTGTGCTGTTCATCAAGCGCGGCATGGCCGCGGGGTATGCCGGGGTGCAGAACGAATTGTTCTTCCGCGACAATACGATGATGCTCTTCGGCGATGCCAAGAAGGTCACCGAGGACATCGTCAAGGGCATGGCGCGCTAGGCGAATCCTGCGGGATGTTTCCATCCCACCGTGGACATATGTCGGAAACGCGCGTCCCCGACTTTCGCCACAACGGCAGGAATTTTGCTCCGGCTCAGGGTGGCTCCGGGCGGCAGTTTGCCGTCTGGGGACGCGGCTTGGTGATCGAACCGGTTAGGAAAGCGGCCCGAGGAGGCGGCACGGCGCGCCTGAACCTCCGTCGCGCGTCGGCCACTTGCCATCGGCCCGCAAACCGGCTTCTGATGACGCCGGTTCGCGGGAGGACATCGGCATGAAATGGGTGAAGCGGATCGCGATCGGCCTCGTGGTGCTGGCGGCGCTGGGTTATGGCACCGTCATGGCGGCGCTCTACGTGTTGCAGCGCGATCTCCAGTACGACCGCAGCGGCCGCATGTTCGCGCTGAGCGAAACCGCGCTCAGCAATGCCGAACAGGTCACCATACCCACCGCCGACGGCGCGACCGTCACCGGCTGGTACGCGCCGCCGGCCCCCGGCAAGCCGCTGATCCTCTATTTCCGCGGCAATGCCCAGAGCTTTTCGCGCGAGCACGAGCGCTACGAAGCCTTCGCGGCCGATGGCTACGGCTTCCTCGCCTTCGACTATCGCGGCTTTCCCGGCTCGCCCGGCGAGGTCACCGAGGCGCATATCCTCGCCGATGCGCTCGCCGCCTTCGACTGGGTGGTGCCGAAGGGGTTCCCGATCGTGCTCTGGGGCCGTTCCCTCGGCTCGGGGCCGGCCACCTATGTGGCCAGCGTCCGGCGGGCCGATGCGCTGCTCCTGGAGACGCCGTTCCTCTCCGCCGTCGCGGTGGCGGCCGAGCGCTATAGCTTCCTGCCGGTCGAGCTGCTGATGGACGATAAGTTTCGGGTCGACGGCTGGATCGGCGGGGTCGAGGAGCCGGTGTTCGTCGCCCATGGCACCGGTGACCGGACCATCGATGTCAGCCATGGCGAGCGGGTCTACGAGCTCGCGCCGGTCAAGGCCGGACTCTGGATCGAGCCGGGGGCCGGCCACAGCGACCTCTGGGACCGCGGGCTATGGACCCGGGCCAGGGCATTCTTTGAAACGGCGGAGACCGGTCTGCGCCAATGAAAAACGCCGGCCCCGTGGGACCGGCGTCGAATTGACTGCGATTGTAACGGCTCAGTAGAGCGTCAGGCCGGCAAAGGCGATTGAAAGGTTGAGCCCGGTCTGCGCCTGGATGCTCAGGGGCTGCAGCGCGAAGCCGCGCTTGGAGCCGCCGATCAGCCAGTTCGAGCCGAGGCCGACGCCGATCGTGGCTTCCGACGAGCCGCCGACATAGGTACCGGCGAGCGAACGCCGCTTCACGTCAACTGTCGAGCCTGAGAAGACCAGCCACTCGATGCGGGTCTGATCGGTGAAGCCGATATCGAGACCGAACTTGCGGATGGTGCCGTCGTAGACTTCGGTCTTGTAGCCCTTGCGGATGAACTTGCAGGTCATGTCTTTCTGCGAGCCGATGATCAGGCCGACGCCGGCATCGACCTTGCAGGAGAGCCGGCCGACCTGGACGCGGCTATCGGCCTGCGCCGGAGCCGCGGCGGCGGCAATAACGAGAGCGGCAATCGCCGCGGTGACCAGCTTTTTCATGGTTGTTTCCCTCAGTGTGACGCTAATCAGGAGGCGTAATGTTCACGTTTCTTGTTCCGGCGCAAGATGAAACGCCTGCCGGACGTGCGGTCCAGCTTCCGCAAAACGCAGTATAGCCTCGAAACCATCGCTCCTGCCAGTGGCCGGCGAATTCAGCTCCAGCCGTCCGCCCGTCTGCGACATGATGGTTTCGACGATCGCAAGACCAAGTCCGGAACCGTGCGCCGTGGTTCGGCCGCGCACGAACGGATTCTTCAAGGCGGCAAGGGTCTCCGGGCCGATTGCCGGTCCGCCATTGCGGACATGCACGCTGCCGTCCGCGTCGATCGAAACGACTACGGGCTCGCTTTTCGTACCATGCAGCAGGGCGTTGTCGAGGAGGTTTCGCAGCGCAATGGCGAAGGCGTCACGGTCCATAGGCCGGCAGAGGTTCGCGCCAGGTTCGATTTCGAAATGCAGCCGGCCGGCAGTGTCGGCTCTGCGCGAGCAGTCCTCCACGAGCAGATCCACGACCGGCAGCAGGTCGACCGGCTGCTCGGTGGCGGCTATGCCGGCTTCGGCACGTGACAGCTGCAACAGTTTTTCCGCCAGATCGCCAAGTCGCTTGAGGCTTGCTTCGATGTTGCGCGCGCGCGCCTCGGCCGGCGTACCCTTGAGTTCCGCCAAAAGCAGCTGGGTCTGCGCGAGGCTCCCGGCAATGGGCGTGCGCAGTTCGTGCGCGGCGTTGGATGCAAAGGCGCGTTCCGCGTCGAAAGCCAGGCGGAGGCGCTCAATCAGCCGCCCGACCGACGAGGCGATCGGGGCAAGCTCGACCGGCAGGTCCATTGCCTTGAGCGGGCGGAGATTGGTCGCGCCGCGATCGGCGATTTCCCGCTGCAGCTCGCCGACCGGGGCGAGTCCGCGGCTGACGGCAAGCCAGATACCCAGGACGGCCAGAGGAATGACGGCGCCCAGGGGCAGGAACAGGGCGGCCATGCTCTGCATGAGCGAGTCCCGCCGGTGGCTGAGCGGTTCGGCGACCTGGATGAAGATCCGGTCCGACGGCAGCCCCTCGGTAAAGATGCGCATCCCGCCGACATTGGTGAATCCGCGCGAAAGCGGAGCTTCGAAGCCGGCTACCGGCGCGTCCAGCGAGCGGATCAGTACGGCGCCATCGGCGTTGCGAACCTGGTAGGCCAGGAGCTCTTCCTTCTCGGCGCCGAAGCGGGGGATTTCGTGCCCCTCCTCATCTCCGTCATGATCGCCGAGCCCGTCGGCGGCGAGCGGCAGGAGGCGTTGTGCGGTCTGGCGCAGCGCGCTGTCGAAAGCCTCATCGAGCTCGGCGCCTATCAGCAGGGTTGTGACACTCGCGGCGGCGGCCCAGAGAATCACCGTCCCGATGGTGAGCGTCAGGATGAGCTGTCGAGTGAGATGCCGCGGCCGTGCCATCACTTCCCCATCCTGTAGCCCAGGCCGCGAGCGGTCAGGATCGAGTCGCGGCCCAGTTTCTTGCGTAGCCGGCTCACATGCACCTCGACCGCATTGCTTTCGATTTCGCTGCCGAAATCATAGAGGGTGTCCTCGAGCTGGGATTTGGAGACCGTTGCGCCCGGCCTGCGTACCAGCCGCTCGAGGATCGCCCATTCCCGCCCGGTCAGGTCGATCTTTCGCCCATTGAGGGTGAGCACCCGCAGCGCTTGGTCGATTTCGATCGGACCGATGGTCATGATCGGGTTCGGGTTTCCCGAATAGCGGCGGGCCACCGCCGCGAGGCGGGCCGAAAGCTCCGAGAGGTCGAAAGGTTTGACCAAATAGTCGTCGGCTCCGGCGTTGAGCCCTTCGATGCGGCTGGAAATCTGGTCCATGGCGGTCAGGATAATCACCGGCGTTACGTCCCCGCCACGGCGCAGGCGGCGCAGGAAGTCGACCCCCCGGCCGTCCGGCAGCATGAGGTCGAGCAGGATCAGATCATAGGGCACCCCCCGCAATGCTTCAGCCGCCTCGTCGAGGCGCCCGAACCAGTCCACCGCGTAACCGTCGGCCGCGATGTGATCGCGGACCGCTTCTCCCAGCGTCTGGTCGTCTTCGATCAGCAGCACCCGCATCCGTACTCCCCCAAAAAGCCGAGCATCCTATGTCGGGAAACTGACGGCAAGCTGAAGGCGGTTTGGGTCCGGCTTCAGGTTGCCGTCAGTATTGCGGCTCAAAACCGGCGGCGTTGATGCAATCCATCGAAAGGAACTACCGAATGAAGACTCATCTTATCGCCCTTGCACTCATTGCCCCCCTCTTCGCCGGCCAGGCTCTGGCCTCCGAGAAGTGCGCCGTGCCCGTCGGGAGCGTGCAGTCCAAGGAAGCGCTGCAGCAAAAGCTCGAAGCGGAAGGCTGGCAGGTCCGGCGGATCAAAATCGAGGGCGGATGCTACGAGGTCTATGCCGTCAAGGCCGATGGCACCCGCATGGAGTCCGAATTCAACTCGGCTACGCTCGACCATCAGGGCGATGAAGCCGGCGAAGACGGCGAAGACGGCGAAAACGGCGAAAGCAACGAGAACTGATCGATGAACGGCAAAGTGAAAGTCTGGGACCCGCTGGTTCGAGTCTTCCACTGGGGTCTGGTGCTGAGCTTTGCGGTCGCCTGGCTCAGCGCCGACCATGGCCGGACCCTCCACCAGTGGGCGGGTTACGCGGCCGGCGGTTTGATCGCTCTCCGCCTGGTCTGGGGCATGCTGGGAACACGCTATGCCCGTTTCAGCCAGTTCGTGCGCAGTCCTGCCGCCATTGTGCGCTATCTCGGCGACATCGCCACCGGGCGAGAGAACCGCTATCTGGGGCACAATCCGGCCGGTGGCATCATGATCGTGGCTCTGATCGTCACCATGGGTGCGCTCGCAACCACCGGCTGGATGATGACCACCGATCAGTTCTTTGGCTACGAATGGGTCGAGGACAGCCACGAGTTCCTCGCCAATCTGCTGTTGGCTCTGGTCGGCCTTCATATCGCCGGAGTGGCTTTGGCCGGCCTGCGGCATCGCGAAAACCTCGTCGCAGCGATGCTGACCGGTCGCAAGCGCGCGCCTGAGTCCGGCGACATCGCCTGACAATGTATCTCCGCACAAACGAAAACGCCGTCCCTCGGGACGGCGTTCTTGTTTGTCCGATGCGGCCCGCCTTACGGGCGGGCGGGGCGCGCCGCCGCGGCGGGGGCCGGCAGGCCGCTCTCGCGCTGGGCACGCTTGCGCGCGAGCTTGCGGGCGCGGCGCACGGCCTCGGCCTTCTGGCGCGCCTTCTTCTCCGAGGGTTTCTCGTAGTAGTTGCGCAACTTCATTTCGCGGAAGACGCCTTCACGCTGCAGCTTCTTTTTCAGCGCCCGCAGCGCCTGATCGACATTGTTATCGCGAACAACTACTTGCAAGCGCAACCGCCCTTCGTAAGATCGTCATCTGTGTTTGAATGCAACGCGGAAGCCAAAGACATCCGCGCCGACCAGCCGCAGCCGGTCACCGTGGGCCGCCTATATAGTCCAAGCGGATGGCATTGTCCACAGTGGCAAGCGGCAAAAATCGGCTATTTCGAGCGGTCTCGTGCGCGAACCCGGTTGATATGGCCCATCTTTCTGCCTGCCCGCGACTCGGCCTTGCCATAGGCGTGCGGACGATCCCCGGCTCCCAGCCCGCCCGGAATCGCGCCGATTTCGTTGCCGATCAGGTTCTCCATCTCCACGTCGGCGAGCCGCGCCGGGTTCCCCAGCGGCCAGTTGAGAACGGCGCGGATGTGCTGCTCGAACTGATCGGCGATACAGACCGCCTCCGTCCAGTG
>JAUXUM010000182.1 GCA_030680995.1 Devosia sp. | reverse complement strand
TGCCGCTGACGCTGGCGGTGCTCGACGTGATGCTGGTCAAGGTGGCGGGTTCGCCCTATGTCATCCCGCTGTCTTCGATCGTGGAGACCATCCAGTGCGCGCGGGCCAACTTTAGCCGCGTGCCCAGCGGCGCTCAGGTGCTGCAGGTGCGTGGTGAATATGTGCAGGTGGTCGACCTGGCGCAGCGCTTCGAGATGCACACTGACGCCGCCTCAGACAGCCGCTTCGTCGTCCTGTGCGAAGCCGAAGGCGGGGTCAAGGTGGCGCTGATCGTCGATGACATCATCGGTCAGCAGCAGGTGGTGATCAAAAGCCTGGAGGAGAATTTCCAGAGCATCGACGGCATCGCCGGCGGCACCATTCTCGGGGATGGCAACGTCGCTCTCATCGTCGACGTGCAGGGGCTCAAGGCAACGGTCATTCACAAGAGCGCCGCATAAGGCGCTGGGTCACAGTGGCGCCGTCCAGAAGGGGCGGCAGAAAAGGCAAAGAACATGGAAGCCCTCGGTTTCAAGGACGACATCAACGGCGCCGCGGCCGCCGCGCAGAACACGCTGCAGCTGATCGCCTTCTCGATCGGCGAACAGACCTACGGCGTCGAGATTACCACAGTGCGCGAGATCCGCGCCTGGAACGGTGCGACCCCGCTTCCGAACACGCGCGAGTTCGTGCGCGGCGTGATCAATCTGCGCGGTACGATCGTGCCGATCTTCGATCTGCGCGCACGCTTCGGCGAAGGGCAGACCTCCCCCACCAAGAATCACGTCGTCGTGGTCATGTCGGTGGGCGACAAATGGGTCGGCATCCTGGTCGATGCGGTGAGCGATATCCTCACCGTTTCCAAGGACGACATCCACAACGTGCCCGAGGGCAATTCGATCGATACCGAGCTGCTCAACGGCATCGTCACTCACGAGAGCCGCATGGTCGGGTTGATCGATCTCCATGCCGTGGTGTCGGGCGCCAAGCTCGACAGCTGAGCCGGTCACGTCGCCGAAACACAAGCCGCCGTTCTGTCCGAGATCCCGGCGCCCGATCCGCTCGGTGCGCGCCAGCAAGGGGCCAACGAGACGCGCTCAATCGACATTGCACCCCGCACGACACCCGTGCCTCGGGGCGGCGCTCGGCAAACACCGAAACAGCCGCTCGATCAAAACCGGAAATGCCGCCGACGACCTCAAAAGCCGATTGCCAGCCCAAAAACACCAATGCTTCGAGGCGCCCTCAAGGACAACTCCATCCCTCCAGCGCCCATCCGGGCAAAACGGCCGCCCATCATCTTCATCATCCCGGACCTCAAGATTCCGGACCCCGTCGATTGCGAGGAGAGGTTTGCATCGTGGCTGTACCCTGCTCGCGATGATGCGGACCGCGCCGGGTTTGGGCATGGCCTTGGGTGGATGCGGCGGGCGCTTTCGATTTCAGCATGGTACCTCTCCTTTGGAAAGGTCATGGCCTTATCGATCACGTTTCCCGGCCTGCCGCAGGCGCCGCTCCGCGATTGCCGTGATCGCCGCAAGGGCAAGAAAGACAGCCGCGCCGCTTCCCCACACAATTGCACTGCCCGGCATCGCAAACATCGGCTCGAAGGCGTAGAGCGCCGCAAGCGCAATCCAGACGAGGCTGACCAGACCGATAAGAACGCTGTCCTCCGTCATGACTGTGTCTCCTCAATGGACGCCGGCGGCGGCAGTTGCCAAGGGCAATGCGCGCAGCAGGGAAAAAGCCAGGATGGTCGCGGCATACATGCCGATGATCAGCACCAGGACGCAAAGCGGTGCCGTCCAGGCCTTCTGGCGCACCGCCGCGCCTTCGGTCGACGCCAGGATCGGCGCCGCGGGCTCGGGAGCTCCCTCACGCCTGCCCGCACCAAGGGCGCTGCCCACCAGCAGAACCACGTAAAGCAGGAGCGAAAACGTCATGATGACAGCGCCAAGAGCGATGATCGGCGACATTGCCGACCAGAGGTCCGGCGCGGTTCCGTCATAGGTCGCATCGAGAACCCGCCGCGGCATGCCGGTGAGGCCGGCGGACATCCCGGCGGCGCCGAACATCGCGAGGCCCAGCGTCAGGCCGTAGGGCAACAGCCTCAGGAGACGCGGCGCCCACAGCGGCCGGCCGAATATTGCGGGCATGGACCAGGCGAATGCCGCCAGAAGGGTGAGCGTCACGGTGCCGACGGTCAGAAAGTGGAAGTAGGCCGGGATGAAGAATGTGTCGCTCAGCAGTGGCGCCAGCTGTTCCTGGATAAGCACAAAGGCAAAGATCCCGCCGAGCGCCAGATTGACGGCCGCCATGCCGATCGCGGCCATGGCCGGCTCCTGCCAGGGCAGCATCCGCAGCCACCCGAAGAGCCCTCGCGCGCCACGTGCCCTTGCATTGGCTTCGAGCGACGACACGATCACCAGGAAGACCGCGATCGTCGGTACGCTGATGAGGAGCGAGAGCAACGATCCAAGCCCGCGCAAGACGGGCGAAAGATCGGGTTCGAGGAACATGTGGTAGAGCGAAGTGGGAGGCACGAAAACGAGATAGAGCGTGAAAATGCCCTTCGAGAAGCGCCGGCCGAAGATCGAACTCACGCCGGTCATCTCCTGGACAAGCGCATACCAGATGATGACCGTTCCCATGAGTGGCAAATAGTGCAAATTGTGGAACAGGAGATGCCAGCCGGTCGAATGGCTGGTTGGCACCTGGCCCCAGCCGAAAGCCCATGCCGCGGCGGGCAGGAAAGTGTTGAGCGTGGCAAGGCTGCTGACCATGACGAGGCCGGCCCAGGCAACCACGGCAAAGCCGATGGTGGACCAGACCCGCTGGTCTGGTCCGGCCTTGGCCGCAATGGCGGTGCCGACCGCGCTGACCGACAACAGGAAGAGACCGGACGCGAGCAGAACGTATCCGCTGTAGAAAACGCCGGCCTGCCATCTGTTTTCGCCAACGAGGTCCGGCGATCCGTCATACAGCAGAGGCGTACCCGTCCAACTGCCAGTCTGGCTCGCGGCGAACCCCAGCACCATGAGCAGCAGTCCTGCCCAAGCCGCCGGCGCAAGCGCAACACGGGCCCGGCCCCGCGTCTGCGCGGCCGAGAGGGCCATGAGCAGCGCCATCTGAGCGAAATAGAGCCAATAGAAGAAGACCGTGACCCCGTGTCCCGTCATCATGCGGTAACCGGTTTGCGGCTCCGCGCCGGCGTAGCCCGTGCGGATGAGCGCCGTTATCAGACCGAAAACGACGCCAAGCGCGAGCGTCGCCAGCGCGCAGGATGAGAGCGCCTTGAGGAGCATGCGGTCGCCTGCCGAGAGCGTGCGCAGGAATTGCGATATCGAGTTGTTGGCCACGATGTCCTCACGAAACCTGGATCATGCCGCTCATATATTGATGGCCTTCTCCGCAGTATACGGTGCAGTAGAGGAGATGCTCGCCGGGCTCGGTGAAGGTCAGCTGGCGCTCCACGAGAACACTCTTCGGCAGGCGGATAATGTGGCTGCCACGACCGAGTTGGAGCGAAGCGCCATGGGCGGCATCGATCGCCATGAACCTGAAGCGGTACGGGATGCCGGCGCGCAGACGGAGCTGCGACGGGTCGAAAGACCATTGCTGCGCCACCATGAAAACGTCGAGCGGCGCCACCTCCCCATCATGCGCCATCGATTGCTCCGTCATGCCCGGCATTGCATGAGCGGAGTCCGGCGAGTCCGGCATCGTCGCGGTTCCGGCCATGGAGTGGGCGGCGGCTTCCGGTTCGACGAGAATGCTGCCGTCCGGTTGAAGGTACCGTGAAATGAATTCTTCCGTCATCCGCTGGAACTCATCCGGCGTGGGACCTTGCCCCGGGCCGTAGCCCTCGTGACCGCCGCTACCCGTCATGTCCATGGTATCGCCGCTTGAATCGCCCGCTGTCCAGAAGCGGACCGGCGCGGCTCCGAGACCTGCCCAGAGACCATAGAGACTGACTGCGCCCAGACTGGCGGCAGCGATGAAGCTGCGACGTGTCGTCAGGCCCCTGGGTCCTGGCCGGATCTGCGCGCGATCGTTCGAAGCTTGGCCCATGACAGGTATCCGATCATTCATCGTTGAGATGGAACGGCACGATCGCCATCAGCCTTCCGGCCCGGAAGCCGGCATCCCCGGCCGAGGCGGACTTGATGCGTTCATCGAGACGGGTGGCGGGCAGCGCTTTGAGCTCCACGAGATCACGCCATCCCGTCCGCTGAGCGTATCGCGCGCTCGGCCGAAAACGCGCCTGCGCTACCTGTCCGGTCATCGCCGCGTATCCCGGTTCGTCGTGCGCCATCCGTCCGGCCAGCAAACCACGTTCTCGACATGCCCCGCTTCCCTGCTGGTCGCGGAATCTACCGGCGCTGACGGCTCAGCCTTCAAACGCGACATCTGGCTTCTCCGGGATTCGTTATGTATTTGTAAACGAAATGCCGCTCATCAATTTGCGTTGGATCAAAGACGGGCACTGCGAAATGTCCAGATTGCGCCCAAGCGAGAACTGCATGATAGCTGACCCAAGCGATGTTTGCGATCCAGATCAGACTCGATATCGACCGTTTGGCGAACGCCGTCGCCATCATTGGGGAGCCCCTCTTTTGAGGGTGTTGCAGGGGTGAAATCGATGACCATTCCCACTGAGCGCGTTTCGCTGAAGCAAGCGGGGGCGCTCGGAATGAGCACCTTCGCCTTCACCGTGTGTTTTGCGGTCTGGACAATCTTCTCGATCATCGGCGTGAAGATCCAGCAGGACCTGGGTCTGAACGACACCCAGCTTGGGCTCCTGGTCGGCACGCCCATCCTCACGGGTTCGCTGTCGCGCATATTCCTCGGGATCTGGACTGACCAGATCGGTGGCCGGATAATGTACGTGGTCACCATGGTGCTGGCCGCGATCGCGACCTTCCTTCTGTCATACGCGACGACGTACGAAATGATGCTTCTTGCCGCGCTGGGCCTTGGCCTTGCGGGCGGGTCTTTCGCGGTCGGGATCGCCTATGTGTCCAAATGGTTTCCCCCCGAAAAGCAGGGGACCGCGTTGGGCATCTTTGGCGCCGGCAATATTGGTGCCGCTGTGACCAAGCTGGCCGCGCCGTTCGTACTGGTGGCATTTGGCTGGCCAATGGTTGCCCAGGTCTGGGCAGTGGCGCTTGTGGCTACCGCTGTCCTCTTCTGGTTCACGACCACGGACGATCCCGAGCTTGTTGCCCGCCGGGCCAAGGGTACCAAGGCACCGAGTACCCTCATGCAACTCGATGCACTGAAGAACATCCAGGTCTGGCGGTTCTCGCTCTACTACTTCTTTGTTTTCGGAGCATTCGTCGCGCTTTCGTTGTGGCTGCCGCGCTATCTGATCGGGGTCTACGGGCTCGACATCAAGACAGCCGGCCTGCTCGCCGCGGCCTACTCGATTCCGGCCAGCCTGTTCCGCGCCTATGGCGGCCACTTGTCGGACAAATACGGCGCACGCAAGATCATGTACGTCACTTTCGGCATGTCGGTGCTCTGCACGTTCATGCTGGCCTATCCCCGCACCGACTACGTCATTCACGGAATCAACGGACCGATCGCTTTCTCGACGGAGATGGGCGTGGTCCCCTTCGTCATGACGATCTTCGTGCTCGGCTTCTTCATGTCGCTGGGCAAGGCGGCGGTCTTCAAGCACATACCGGTCTACTACCCGAACAGTGTCGGCTCGGTGGGCGGCCTGGTGGGCATGATCGGCGGACTGGGCGGGTTCGTGCTCCCAATCGTTTTTGGCGCCATGAACGACGTCACCGGCATCTGGACCAGCACCTTCATGTTGCTGTTCGCCATCGCGGCCGTGTCGCTCTTGTGGATGCACTTCTCCATCCGGGCAATGGAACGCGGAGTCTCGGCGGAAGAACTGAAGGCGCTTCCCGAACTGCCTGAAATGCAGCCTATCCACCATGCCGGAGAGTTCGCCCCGACCTCGAAGGTCATCGATGACTGGCGACCGGAGGACAGCCAATTCTGGGAAACGAAGGGCAAGGCAATCGCCACTCGCAATCTATGGCTTTCGATCCCCAGCCTGCTGCTCGCTTTCGCCATCTGGATGGTGTGGAGCGTGGTGGTCGCGAAACTGCCGAGTGTAGGCTTCGACTTTACGACAGATCAGCTTTTCTGGCTCGCCGCCATGCCGGGACTTTCCGGCGCCACACTGCGAATCTTCTACTCCTTCATGGTGCCGATTTTCGGCGGACGCCTGTGGACCACGCTGACAACCGCTTCCCTCATAGTTCCGGCAATGGGCATAGGCTATGCAGTTCAGAGCCCGGAAACGCCCTATCTGATCTTTGTCGTGCTGGCACTTCTGTGCGGCCTGGGCGGCGGCAACTTCGCCTCGTCGATGGCGAACATCAGCTTCTTCTTCCCAAAGAAGGAAAAGGGCAACGCACTGGCCCTCAACGCCGGGCTCGGCAATCTCGGGGTAAGCGTGATGCAATTCCTCGTGCCGATCGTCATCACCGCCGGTGTGTTCGGCGTGTTGGGGGGCGAGCCGCAGCAGGTCGACGAGACCACCAGACTCTGGGTGCAGAATGCCGGTTTCGTCTGGGTGCCGTTCCTGATCGTTTCGACGCTTGCGGCCTGGTTGGGGATGAACGACATCGCGTCGGCCAAAGCCTCGTTCAAGGATCAGGCGGTCATCTTCAGCCGCACCCACAACTGGATCATGTGCTGGCTCTATACCGGGACATTCGGTTCGTTCATTGGTTATTCCGCCGGCTTCCCGCTCCTGGCGAAGATCGCGTTCCCGGAGGTCGACTCGCTGCAATATGTCTTCCTCGGGCCGCTGGTGGGAGCCCTGGCGCGGGCCGGTACCGGCTGGATCTCCGACAGGTGGGGCGGTGGCCGCGTCACCTTCTGGACTTTCCTGTTGATGATCGGAGCAGTGGGCGGCGTACTGTATTTCCTCGCCACCAAAGACCAGCCCGGGGCGTTCTGGGGGTTCTTTGCGATGTTCATGATCCTGTTCCTTGCCACGGGCATCGGCAACGCTTCGACCTTCCAGATGATCCCGGTAATCATGCGCAAGGAAATCGATCGGCTGATGCCGCAACTGACGCCCACCGAACGCGTGCGGCAGGCGGACAAGGAATCAGCGGCCATCATCGGCTTCACGTCTGCCGTGGCGGCCTACGGTGCCTTCTTCATTCCCAAAGCCTATGGGTCCTCGATCGAGCTGACCGGGGGGCCGGCGGCTGCCCTCTGGGGCTTCATGGCCTTCTACATCACGTGCGTCGCGGTCACCTGGTTCGTCTACACCCGGCGCGGCGGGCTGCTGCACGATATCGAGACCGGCAAGCCCGCCATGCTCAACCTGACTTGAACGGAGACCCTGATGAGCCTCTTGCTCGATCGGCTGAATTTTTTTGCAAGGAAGAACGTCGGCACCTTCTCCGAGGGGCATGGCGTAACCACAAACGAGAGCCGGACCTGGGAAGACGCCTATCGCGGCCGTTGGCAACACGACAAGATCGTGCGCTCCACGCATGGCGTGAACTGCACAGGTTCCTGTTCGTGGAAGATCTACGTCAAGGGCGGCATCGTCACCTGGGAAACCCAGCAGACCGACTATCCCCGTACAAGGCCGGACCTGCCAAACCATGAACCGCGTGGGTGCGCGCGCGGCGCCAGTTACTCCTGGTACATGTATTCGGCCAACCGGGTGAAGTACCCGCTCATCCGCTCGCGGCTCATCAAGCTCTGGCGCGAGGCGCGGGCGACCAGGACGCCTGTGGCCGCATGGGCCTCGATCGTCGAGGACAAGGCCAAGCGGGCCTCCTACACCAAGGTGCGCGGCCATGGCGGCTTCGTGCGCGCAGGTTGGGACGAGGTCAACGAGATCATCGCCGCCGCCAATGCCTATACCGTGCGCAAGCACGGCCCCGACCGGGTGATCGGATTTTCGCCGATACCGGCCATGTCCATGATCTCCTACGCCGCGGGCTCGCGCTATCTGTCGCTGATGGGCGGGGTCTGCATGTCGTTCTACGATTGGTATTGCGACCTGCCCCCGGCCTCGCCAATGACCTGGGGCGAGCAGACCGACGTCCCGGAATCCGCCGACTGGTACAATTCGGGCTTCCTCATGCTCTGGGGATCCAACGTGCCCCAGACCCGAACGCCGGACGCCCACTTCTACACCGAGGTCCGCTACAAGGGCGCCAAATCCGTCGTCATCTCACCCGACTATTCGGAGGCGGCCAAGTTTGCAGATCTTTGGCTGCACCCAAAGCAGGGAACCGACGCCGCCCTCGCCATGGCCATGGGCCATGTGATCCTGCGCGAGTTCCATCTCGACCGGCAGGCCGAGTATTTCGAGGACTATTGCCGCCGCTATACCGACATGCCGATGCTGGTGCGGCTGGTCAAACAGAACGGGCACTACGTGCCCGAGCGGCTCCTTCGCGCCTCCGACGTCAAGGGCGATTTCGGCGAGAAGAACAACCCGGAGTGGAAGACCGTCGCCATCGACGCCGAGACAAAGAACATGGTCGTTCCGCAAGGCTCCGTCGGCCACCGGTGGGGCGACCCCGGCAAGTGGAACCTCGAGCAGAAGGACGGCAAGGGCCACGACGTCAGCTTGCAGATGAGCCTGATTCTCGAGGAGGACCGGGATGCCGTGGCCGAGGTCGCTTTCCCCTATTTCGGCAATCGCGAGCACGATCATTTTGAGGGTACGGACCACGAAAGCGTGCTGGTGCGCTCCGTTCCCGCCAAGCAGGTCAAACTTGCCGACGGCGATGCGTTGGTGGCGACGGTCTTTGACCTGTTGGCGGCCAATTACGGCCTCGACCGAGGTCTCGGCGGCGCCAATGTCGCCAAGAGCTATGACGAGAATGTGCCTTACACCCCGGCATGGGCGGAAAAGATCACCGGCGTCTCGGCGGCTCATATCATCACTGTCGCCAGGGAATTTGCCACCAACGCCGAGAAGACCCATGGCCGATCGATGGTCATTCTCGGGGCCGGCCTGAACCACTGGTACCACATGGACATGAACTACCGGGGGATCATCAATCTCCTGGTCATGTGTGGCTGCATCGGTAAATCGGGAGGCGGCTGGAGCCATTATGTGGGCCAGGAGAAGCTGAGGCCACAGACCGGGTGGGCGCCGCTTGCCTTCGGACTCGACTGGAGCCGGCCGCCCCGCCACATGAATTCGACCTCGTTCTTCTATGCCCATACCGACCAGTGGCGCTACGAAACGCTGAATGTCGGCGAAATCCTGTCCCCGACCGCGCCGGAAGGCCCGTGGGACGCCACCTTGATCGACTACAATATCCGCGCCGAACGGATGGGCTGGCTACCCTCCGCGCCGCAATTGGAGACCAATCCGCTCGACATCGCCGAGGCGGCTGCGAAGGCCAAGCAGGAGCCCAGGGACTATGTCGCGGAAGGACTGAAATCCGGCGCGCTCAAGATGAGCTGCGAAGATCCGGACAATCCGGTCAACTGGCCGCGCAACCTCTTCGTCTGGCGCTCGAACCTGCTTGGTTCGTCAGGCAAGGGCCATGAATATTTCCTCAAGCACTTGCTCGGCACCACGCACGGCGTCATGGGCAAGGATCTTGGCGAGGAGGGACGACAGCAGTCGAAGGAGGCCAAGTGGCACGACGAGGCGCCGGAAGGAAAGCTCGACCTGCTGGTCACGCTGGATTTCCGCATGTCGACGACCTGCGTCTATTCAGACATCGTTCTGCCAACCGCCACCTGGTACGAGAAGAACGACCTCAACACCTCGGACATGCACCCCTTCATCCATCCGCTGTCGAGTGCGGCCGACCCCGCCTGGGAGGCGCGGAGCGACTGGGACATCTTCAAGGGCCTCGCCAAATCGTTCTCTGCGATCGCCCCCGAGGTGCTTGGCGTCGAAAAGGACACCGTGCTCGTCCCGATCCTGCACGACACGCCCGGTGAAATCGCACAGCCCTTCGACGTCAAGGACTGGAAGACCGGCGAGATCGACGCCATCCCCGGCAAGACCATGCCGGGCGTGGTCGTCGTCGAGCGCGACTACCCCAATCTCTACAAGCGCTTCACCGCACTCGGGCCGCTGATGAACAAGATCGGCAACGGCGGCAAGGGCATTTCCTGGAACACCGAACGTGAAGTCGAGGCGCTCGGTCGGCTGAGCGGCGTCGTGACGGCGGAGGGGCCGACCAAGGGAATGCCAAGGATCGAAAGCGACATCGACGCGTCCGAGGTCGTGCTGATGCTCGCGCCCGAGACCAATGGCGAGGTCGCGGTCAAGGCCTGGGAGGCGCTTTCCAAGGCCACCGGCCGCGAACACGCCCATCTCGCCCTGCCCAAGGAAGACGAGAAAATCCGCTTCCGCGATATCCTGGCGCAGCCGCGCAAGATCATTTCCTCGCCAACCTGGTCCGGCATCGAGAGCGAGACGGTCTGTTACAACGCCGGCTACACCAACGTGCACGAGTTGATTCCGTGGCGCACGCTTTCCGGTCGCCAGCAACTGTACCAGGACCACCTGTGGATGCGTGCCTTCGGCGAGGCGCTGTGCGTCTACCGACCGCCAATCGACACCAAATCGGTCAATCCGGTGATCGACAGCAAGCCGAATGGCCAAAAGCAGATCGTGCTGAACTTCATCACGCCGCACCAGAAATGGGGCATCCACTCCACCTATTCGGACAACCTCCTGATGCTCACGCTCAATCGTGGCGGGCCGGTTGTCTGGATATCGGAAGTCGATGCGGCCAAGGTCGGCATTGCCGACAATGACTGGGTGGAAGCCTACAATGCCAACGGCGCGCTGGTCGCCCGTGCGGTCGTCTCCCAGCGCATGAAAGAGGGTACGCTCTTTATGTACCACGCGCAGGAAAAGATCGTGAACACGCCCGGCTCGGAGATGACCGGCAATCGGGGCGGCATCCACAATTCAGTGACGCGCGCCATCATCAAGCCGACCCACATGATCGGCGGTTACGCCCAGCAATCCTACGGCTTCAACTACTACGGCACCGTCGGTTCCAATCGCGACGAGTTCGTGATCGTCAGAAAAATGGAAAATATCGATTGGCTCGAGCGGCCGCTGGCCGAGAAGGCGGAGGCGGCAGAATGAAGATCCGCGCGCAAATCGGCATGGTGCTGAACCTCGACAAGTGTATCGGCTGTCACACCTGTTCGGTCACCTGCAAGAACGTCTGGACCAATCGTGAAGGCGTCGAATACGCCTGGTTCAACAATGTCGAAACCAAGCCCGGCATCGGCTATCCCAAGGAATGGGAAAACCAGAAAAAGTGGAATGGCGGCTGGGTCCGCAAGGCCAATGGCAAGGTCGAACCCAAGATCGGCGCCAAATGGCGGGTGCTGGCCAAGATTTTTGCCAATCCCGATCTGCCCGAGATCGACGACTACTACGAGCCGTTCGACTTCGACTACGGGCACCTGCAGACCGCCGGCGAACTCGAGGCGTTCCCCACGGCACGGCCCCGCTCGAGAATCTCCGGCGAACGCATGCAAAAGATCGAGTGGGGCCCGAACTGGGAGGAAATCCTCGGCGGCGAATTCTCCAAGCGCTCCAAGGACGCCAATTTCGAAGGCGTAGAGAAGGAAATCTACGGCGAGTTCGAAAACACCTTCATGATGTACCTGCCGCGCCTTTGTGAGCACTGCCTCTATCCGACCTGCGTTGCGGCCTGCCCATCGGGCGCCATCTACAAGCGCGAAGAAGACGGCATCGTCCTGATCGACCAGGAGAAATGCCGCGGCTGGCGCATGTGCATCTCCGGCTGCCCCTACAAGAAGATCTACTACAACTGGTCGTCGGGAAAATCCGAGAAGTGCACCTTCTGTTATCCGCGGATCGAAGCCGGTCAGCCGACGGTGTGTTCGGAAACCTGTGTGGGGCGCATTCGCTATCTTGGCGTGCTGCTTTACGATGCCGATCGCATCGAGGAAGCGGCGGCGACGGAGAACGAGCAGGACCTCTATGAGGCCCAGCTCTCGGTGTTCCTCGATCCGAACGATCCGGCCGTCATTGCCCAGGCGCGCAAGGATGGCGTGCCCGAGGCCTGGCTCGAAGGAGCCAGGCGGTCGCCGGTCTACAAGATGGCCATGGAATGGAAGGTGGCTTTTCCTCTCCATCCCGAATACCGCACGCTTCCCATGGTCTGGTACGTACCGCCTCTGTCCCCGCTGCAGTCGGCGGCCGCAGCCGGCAAGATCGGGGTCGACAGCGACAACATGCCCGATGTCCGCTCGCTTCGCATCCCGGTGCGCTACCTCGCCAACCTGCTGACGGCGGGGAAGGAAGAGCCGGTGGTGCTGGCGCTCGAGCGCATGCTCGCGATGCGCGGCTACATGCGGGCCAAGACCATTGACGGTGTCATTGACGAGGCCATGGCCGAGCGTGTGGGCCTCACCGGTCAGATGATCGAGGACATGTACCAGATCATGGCCATCGCCAACTACGAGGACCGGTTCGTCATCCCGACCAGCCACCGGGAAATCGGCGAGGATGCCTACGACGAGCGCGGCTCCTGCGGCTTCTCGTTCGGCAACGGCTGCTCCGGCGGCACCTCGGACCTGGATCTGTTCGGGGCCAAGCGAACCCGAACCGTGCAAACCCCGATGGCATTCCTCAAGGACTAGGCGATATGGCAAACGTGCTCAAGATTGTCTCGCTACTGCTGTCCTATCCGACCAGGGACCTGCTCAATGCCGGACCGGAGCTTCGTGACGCGCTCGACGCCGATACGATGACCGGGCCCAGGGAAAAGGCCTGGCTCGGTGCCCTGATCGACGATCTGGCGGGGTACGACCTCTACGATGCCGAGGAGCGCTATGTGCTGCTCTTCGACCGCACCCGGACGCTCTCCCTGCACCTGTTCGAGCATGTGCATGGTGAAAGTCGCGACCGTGGACAGGCGATGGTCGACCTTGCCGCCATGTACGACGCGCAGGGCTTTGAAATCGACGCCAGGGAGCTGCCGGACTATCTGCCGCTCTTCCTCGAATACCTCTCCACGCAGTCGGCGGAAGAAGTGCGGAACCTGCTCGGGCAGACCCTGCACATCATCGCCGCCCTGCGCGCGCGGCTGCAAAAACGCGGCAGCATCTATGCCAACGCGCTTTTGGTCATTGAGGCGATCGCTGGCGTCGACGCGGACGCGGACGCCGTCGGCGAAATCCTGAAGGTGCAGGAGGACGACCCTACCGACCTCAAGGCGCTCGATGCCATCTGGGAAGAAGAGGCGGTGACGTTCGGGCCCGGGGCGGGGAACAATTCCTGCGGCCCCGATCGCCTGCGCACCCAAATCAGGGCGGCTCAACGCCCGGCGCCGCAACCCGAAATCGGAGGAGAGCACTGACATGGCCGGGTTCTTCAATACGCTCCTGTTCGGAATCTATCCCTACATCGCGCTCGCCGTCTTGGCGCTTGGTTCCGCCATTCGCTACGACCGCGAGCCCTATACCTGGCGCTCGGGGTCGAGCCAGCTGCTGCGCCGCCGCCAGCTCGTTTGGGGATCCATTCTGTTCCATATCGGCGTGCTGGCGATCTTTGCCGGACATGTGGTCGGCTTGCTCACGCCGATCTGGATCTGGGACATGATCGGCGTCAGCCATGGCACCAAGCAGATGATCGCCATCGGTCTCGGCGGCGTCGCCGGTATTATGGGCATAATCGGTGCGACTCTGCTGGTTCACCGCCGTTTCTTCGATGCCCGCGTGCGGGCGGCGTCGAGCTTTGCCGACAACATGATCATCCTGATCCTCTGGGTGCAGCTCGCGCTCGGTCTCGCCACCATCCGGGTCTCGCTGCAGCATCTCGACGGCGAGGAAATGGTGAAATTCATGAACTGGGCGCAAGGCATCTTCACCTTCAACCCGGAGGCATCGAGCCATGTCGCCGATGCCAGCATCGTCTTCAAACTGCACATTACTCTTGGCTTGACTATCTTCGTCCTGTTCCCATTCACCCGGCTCGTGCACATGCTGAGCGTTCCCGCGCGCTATCTCTGGCGCCCCGGTTTCCAGGTGGTGCGGACCAAGCGCAAAGCCGCGGAATAGGGGGCTGGCCATGACGACGACATTGATCGAGTTCGGTGCCCGTGTGGCTGGCGAAGCCGCTACGGCCGACCCTGCCGTTCCCCCCAACAAGGTCAAGCTGCCCGCGCCCCCGCCCAAGCCCGACAAGCCGCTTGTGTCCGTCAATGGCGTGGCAATCTCGCGGGAGACGATCAGCGCCGAAGCGCAGCAGCATCCCGCATCCTCCCCTGCCGAGGCGTTCCGTGAAGCGGCGCGCGCGCTGGTGGTGCGGGAACTGCTGCTTGACGAAGCGCGGTCTCTGGGCATCGCGGCCGAACCTGCCAAGGACGGCAAGGGACGCCGCGAGACCGACGAGGACGCCCTGATCCGTGCGCTGCTTGAACGGGAGATCAAGTCGCCAGAAGCCGGCATTGGCGACTGCCGGCGCTACTATGACGCCAATCCTGGACGCTTCGCCTCAGACACGGTTTTCGAGGCCCGGCATATTCTTGTTGCGGCGTCCGCGGAAGACAAAGCGGCGCGGGAACAGGCCAGGGCCACGGCCCAGACTCTCATAGACGAACTCACCCGCGATCCGTCGCGGTTCGCCTTGTTGGCAAGGGAGTACTCCGCCTGCCCGTCCAGGGAGCAAGGTGGCAATCTGGGCCAATTGACGCATGGCTCGACCGTCCCCGAATTTGAAACCATCCTCAAGGCGCTCGAGCAGGGGAAAATGTGCCCGGTGCCGGTGCCGACCCGATATGGCTACCACGTCATCCAGCTCGATCGCGTCATCGCGGGCAGCCGTCTGCCCTTTGAAGCCGTGCGCGATCGGATCGCGGTCTATCTCGAGGCGTCCAGCTGGAGCCGCGCCGTTTCCCAGTACATCGGCATCCTGGCCGGCAAGGCGGATATTCGTGGCATCGACATCGGCGGCGCTCATGACGCACTTGTGCAGTGAGCGCATGGGGCCAGGATGATGCGATCCGCCGAGGCGAACGAGAGAGCTCTGGCAACGCTCTCCGAGCCTTTGCCGGACGCGTTGTTCGGCAGTCCCCTGGAATGCATCTTTGCCGACAACTTCCGGCACCGGGTCCTCTGCAACCTGCTCGACAGCGTGTCTGGCGGCAAGACCCTGGATCGAGAGACTGTCGGCGTCGTGCTTGCCTTTCTCAAGTCCGACTTCAGCATTCATCTCGCCGACGAGGAGGGGAGCCTTTTCCCGATGCTTCGGAACCGCGCCGTGGCGACGGATGGCTTCCCCGCGATACTCGATCAAATTCGGATGGACCGGCAATTGTTGGATCAATTGATCCAAGGGCTCGAAAGGCTGGCAGCCATCCCGTCCAAAGCGGTGCCAACGCCGAAGCTGCGCCTGCTCCTCCAAACCTTCACGGCAATCGAACGCAAGCACGTAACGGTTGAAAACGTAGTCGTTCTGCCCCTGGCCCGTCTGCGTCTCACCGCAAGCGATCTGGCCAGCCTCGGCGAAGCCATGATCGCCCGACGTGGTTTCGGACGTTCCGAAAGAGTTCCTCATTGATGATCGGTCCGCGCCCGATGGGCAAACCAGCGCCAACGAGACTTGGCCAGGAAATGCGGCAAGACTTGCTGTCCCGACCGATGTGGTGGTCATGTATGCGGCGCGTCCGGAGGAAAAGTTCCCGGTGACGGCGGTCCAGTTGGGTCTTCTGGAGCCCAGGTTCCACCGGCCGGAGACTGCCGAACCAACCGGCGAGCCGCCGGGAGCAGTGGTTGTCGATACCGGGAACCAATACCACTATCTCGTTCGAGAGGGTGGGCGGGCCATGCGCTATGGCGTTGGGATCGGACGTGACGGGTTTGCCTGGTCGGGCCGGGTCACGATTGCCCGTAAACGGGAATGGCCGAAATGGACGCCACCCACCGGAATGATCGGGCGACAGCCCGAACCGAGCAATATCGGTACGGCATGCCTCCCGGACCGGATATTTCGCTCGGCGCCCATGCGCTCCACATTTTCCAGGACGGCCTCGACACGCTTTACCGGCCGCACGGAAACGGTGGCGTCCGTTCGCTTGGAATGGCAGTCTCGAAGTGTGTCCGGCTGTCTCATCAGGAGGTGATCGATCCAGAGCGCGTTCCCAGCCGATCACCGATGTTGGCAGTTTAGGGCAACGCACGGGCCGGCACCCCGATCAAGGCGACGAGACAGAAATGCTGCACGACAAGGCGGCGCAAACGGAGAACTCGAAATGTATACGTTCACCAAGACGCTTTCAGATACTTCCTTCGAAGAGGCGGTGACCCGGACCAGGGAAGCCCTATCTGCGAAAGGCTTCGGCATTCTCACTGAAATCGATGTCAAGAAGACGATGAAAGTCAAACTGAATGCCGACCTCGAAGATTATATGATCCTGGGGGCGTGCAACCCGGCCATGGCCTATAAGGCTATTGAGATTGAACCACGCGTCGGCGCGATGCTGCCGTGCAATGTCATTGTACGGTCCATCGGCGACCGGACGGTGGAGGTCAGCGCGATCGATCCCGTTGCGTCGATGAGTGCAATATCCAACCCCGAACTTCACGCGGTAGCTGGTGAGGTGGCACATCTTCTTCGTTCGGTCGTCCAGGCGATTTGAAATCGACCCATCGCCAGTGTCACCACAAGCTCAAACAGATCGGCGCCCAGCTCAGCGCCATCGATGAGCCGGGCCGAGCCATCATCGCGGGCGACCCGGACCTCGTCCGCCGCCGCGATTGGGGGTGTCGCGCACAGGTGAAGGCAGACGCCGCGCCATGAAGGTGGTACGCCTCGGCAGGTTCGCCGATGTCAGCGTCGCAAAGCCAAGCTTGGCATAGAAATGGCGGGCGCGCCGGTTGGTGGGGCTCACGCCCAGGAACAGGCCCGGCGAACCTGCGGTCGCGAGCCCATGCATCAGGATCTCCATCGCCTGCCGCCCGATGCCGCGGCCCTGCGCCTCGGGCAACAGATCGATATGCCCGTGCGAAGGGTAAGGGCGTAGGGCAGGCGGAAAGACAAGTTCGGGATGATGAATGCGGTAGCGCGCCCAGTCGCTGCCGCGCCACCGCGACTGGTCTGGTCCGGGATCGGATACCTGCTGGCGCAGCGGCGCGAACCAGTCGCGCTCGAGCTGCTGATTGAAGTGCGGCGTATCGAGCGCCCCCAGAACGTAACCGCAAACGCCGCCTTCAGTTTCGACAACAAAGGCGAAATCTGGTTCCAGCACCTGGTACGGCACCGCATAGAGTATGCCCAACAGGTCCGGATCGTCCTCGCGCCCGGTCGCGTCCTTGCCGCTGTCGCCAGTCCTGAGGCAGACCATGCGCATCGCCGCGTGATCGTCCGCCGCTGCCCGCCGAAGGCTGAAGCCGCCGCCCAGATCGACGGTCAATTGGGCGTGATCCGGAAATCGTTGCCTTCGGGCAGCAATTGCCCGCCGTCGACGATGATGGTGGTGCCGGTGATATAGGCGGCTTCGTCCGAGGCGAGGAACAGGAAGGCGTTGGCGACGTCGCGCGCGCTGCCGAGCCGGCCCAGCGGGATGGCGTCCTCCATCGAGCGGATGAAGGCCTCGGAGCGGTGGAGCTGCACCGCCTCGGTCAGGATGTTGCCTGGTTCGACGCCGTTGACGGTGATGCCGTAGCCGGCGAACTCGAGCGCGGCGGCGCGGATGAAGCCGTTGATGCCGGCCTTGCTCGCCGAATAGTGGCCATGACCGGGGCTGGTGACGTGGGGGCCGGTGATCGAGGAGGTAAAGAGGATGCGGCCGTAGCCCTGCGCCTTCATCGGCTCGAGCGCGGCGCGCGCCGCGAGGAAAGCGCCACGAAGGTTGACGCCGAGGACGCGATCCCAATCCTCGGGCGAGGTCTCTGCGATCAGCTGCCAGGGGTAGATCCCCGCATTCTGGACCAGGATGTCGAGCCGGCCGAAGCGGGTGAGCGCCAGGCCCACGGCTGCCTTGGCATCCTCGAACCTGGAGATGTCGGTGGCGATGAACTCGGCGCCGAGCACCTCGGCCGTCGCTCGGCCCGTGGCCACTTCGGTATCGCCGATGACGAGTTGCGCTCCTTCTTCGGCAAAGCGTTCGGCGATGCCGCGGCCGATGCCGCGCGCCGCCCCGATGATGAGCGCGACCTTGTCCTGCAGCCTGCCGGTCATGCCAGCTTCTGCCGGATGGAATGCTTGAACGTATCGAGCAGCACCGCGGCGAGAACCAGCCCGCCATGGATCATCTGGGTGAAGTGCGGCGGCAGACCCATCAAATTGATGGCGGTGTTGATCGCCGAAAGCAGCAATACGCCGGCGTAGACGCCGGGTAGCGCGCCGACGCCGCCCTTGAGGCTCACGCCGCCGATGACGACAGCGGCAAAGGCGTTGAACAGCATGCCGACGCCGAGATTGGCAGTAGCGCCGGAGGTGCGGATGGCCAGCAGCCAGCCGCTGAGGCCGGCGATGGCGCCGGCGAGGACGAAGGCGATGATCAGGATCTTGTCGACCTTGATGCCGGCGCGGAAAGCGGCGGCCTGATTGCCGCCGATCATCAGCAGGTGCCGGCCGAACGGGGTCTTGGCCATGATCAGCGAGAAGATGACGAAGCAGGCGATCGCGATCCAGGCGACCAGCGGAATATAGCCGATGCGCTGGATGCCGATGACGCGGATAGCGGGCGCCAGATCCTGGGCCGAGCGGCCGCCCGAAAGCGCGACGACGAGCCCGCGCACCCAGATAAACGCTGCCAGGGTGACGATGAACGCATTCATCTTCACCTTGACGATGAGGAAGCCGTTGATCGTCCCGATCGCCGCTCCAGCCGCAAGCGCGATCAACAGCGAGACCGGGATCATCAGCCATGGCGGGTCCAGCACGATGCCCATGCCGATGCCGGCGCCGCAAAAAAGAATGCCTGTCACCATGGCGCTGAGCGCCGCCACGGATTCGACGGAGAGGTCCATGTGTCCGGCGATGATCACCAGTGCAAGGCCGATAGCCATGACGCCCACGAAGCTCGACTGCTCGACGATGTTGGCGAAGATGCCGACCTGGAAGTAGTTGGGCACGCTGACCGAGAAGATGATCAGCACCGCGAGCAGCATGAACCAGACGAGGTTGTCGAGAACGAATTCCAGCATCGCTCGGTTGCGAGGCGTCATCGGCAGCAGTCTCCGGGGAATGTCCGGGCCGCGTTTCGCGGCCCGGATTTGCTCAGACATCTGATTTATTCAACCGGCTTCACCTGGTCGGTGGGCGGCTGCAGATTGCCCCAGAACGCCGGGTTGTCGACATTCTCCTTGGTGATCGCGGCGCCGGGGATCTTGATGTTCGGACCCCAGGCTTCGATGGTCACCACGGACTTCAGGCCAAGCACGTCGTATTCTCCAGGCTTGATCTCTTCCTTGTTCACTACCTTGTCCATGAACATCGCGACCGCGGCCGCCTGCGCATAGAGCGGCTGTTCGACTTCGACCTGCAGCCACCCCTTGCGGATGAGCTCGAGGCCAACGGGCGCGCCGTTCGAGGACATGACATAGATGTCGCCCGGCTGCCTGCCGGCCGCTTCCAGCGAGGCGACCGCGGCGACCGAGAGATGCGCGGCATGGAGGAAGATGAGATCGATATCGGGATTGGCCAGCAATTGGTCGGAGACGATGGTGCCGGCATTGGAAGCTTCCCACATCATGGCGGGCAGCGAGATGATGGTGACGTCGGGAAAGTCCTTCATTACTTCCTCGAAGCCCTGCTGGATATCGAGGGTGTAGGGATCGCCGGGATCGCCGAGCACCTGCAATACCTTGCCCTTCACAGCGCCGTTCTTTTCGGTCAGGAGACGCTGGACCTCTTCAGCGGCCACCTGGCCGATCTCGATGGTCCCGGCTACCGAGGTGAAGTCGGAAGCGGTCGAAGTGATCTGCCGGTCGAACTGGATGACCGGGATGCCGGCGGCGCGGGCCGCCTCGATCGAGGGCTTGAGGGCGTTGAAGTCGACGGCCGCGAGAATGATCGCGGCAGGCTTGAGCGCGATGACGTCGTTCATCTGGCTCTGCTGCACATCGGTCTTGTTGTCGGCGTTGAGGGTCTGCATCTCGTAGCCGACCTGGCCCATGAACATCTCCAGGGCACTGACCGATCCGGTCTGGAATTCGTCGAGCAGGGTCGGAACCATATAGTAGACCTTGCCTTTGGACTGGGCAAAGGCGGGCGACAGCAACGCCATCGCGACCGCGACGGCGCCGAGGATCGCTAGAAGGATTCGTTTCATTTCCTACGCTCCTGTTTCCTCATCCGCCGGACATTGTCACAGCACCGTTTTCAACCTGTGCCGGGCCGGCGCCGGCAAGGGTCCCTCCGGTGATCATGGCGACCACCGCATCGGGGCTGGTATCTTCGCGTCTGACATCGCCTGCCACGACGCCCTGGCGGATCACCACGATCCGGTCGGCGACCTGGAAGGCCTGCTGCATGATATGGGTGATGATGACGACACCGATCCCCTGGGCGGCGACCTGCTTGATCATCTCGAGGCCGCGCCGCGTCTGCTCGACTCCGAGCGCCGCAAACGGCTCGTCGAGGAGGACGAGCTTGCCGCCCCAATGCACGAAACGGTTGAGTTCGATGGCCTGCCGCTGTCCTCCGGAGAGGTGCTCTACCTTGGTGCGCAGCGAGGGGATCCTGGTGCCCGCATTGGCCATCGCGCGCGCGACGACCGCCTCCATTTCGCGCTCCTGCAGGATAGGCACGCCGAAATAATGTTTGACGATCTCGCGGCCCATGAAGAAATTGGCGACCACATCCACATTGGTGCAGAGCGAAAGGTCCTGATAGACCGTCTCGATGCCGGCCGCCTTGGCCTCGGCGGGCGACTTGGCCAGGAATTCGCGTCCCTCGAACAGCATGCGGCCGGACGTGGGTTCGAGCCCGCCGGCGATGATCTTGACGAGCGTCGACTTGCCGGCGCCGTTGTCGCCGAGAAGGGCTACCACCTCGCCACGGTCAATCGAAAAGCTGATGCCGCGCAATGCCTCGATGGCACCGAAATTCTTGGTGATGTTCTGCAGTTGCAGCAGCGGCTCCGCGGTGTTCATGCGGCCATGCCTTTCTGTGCGATGCCGAGCAGCGGATCGCTCGCCGTCTCTCGGCCGTGCACAAACATTTGCCCGAAGCGGGGCGAGAGCGCGCCGGCCACCGCCAGCGCGGCCGCGCCGCGCAAGACCGTGTCCTGCCCACCATCCGAGACAATGACCCGCGGGGCCGCGCGATCGCGCCGCGCCGCCACCGAGTTCGGAAAAGTCCCGCTCGCTTCCACGAGACGCGACATCAGTGCCTTGGGGGCGAGGCCGCCGAGGACGATGGTCTGCGGGTCGAAGAGGTTCTCAATGGTCGCGATGGCCGAGCGGAAGAGCGGCGCAACCTCGGCGACCCAGGCCGCATCGCCGATCCGTGCCCCGCGCCGCCCGTACGCTTCCAGCGAGATGTAGCGTTCAAGGCAGCCGCTATTGCCGCAGGGGCAGGGGTCGCCATCGAGGACGAGCGGCAGGTGCCCGATTTCCCCGGCATTGCCCCAGGCGCCGCGGAGCGCCGTGCCCTCATGCATCATACAGCCGCCGAGGCCGACGCCGAAATAGAGGTAATAGAACTCGCTGAAGCTCGCGCCGATGCCGTAGAGACGTTCGCCCAAAGCGGCCGCCGCCATGTCCGCCTCGAGAAATGCGGGGAGTCCGGTGGCTTCCGACAGACGCTCGCGCAGGGCCACATTGCTCCAGCCGACCATGGTGGTGGGACCGACAAAACTCATCGACTCCACGCCGAACGGCCCTGGCAGAGCCATGCCGACGCCCAGCATTCGGCCGCTGGGTCTGGTCGCGCGAAGGTCGCGTACAAGCGACTCGATCACGGCGAAAGCCGCATCGGGGGCGCTGCGGGGCAGGTCGCGGCGCTCGGCGCGGATGACGTCCCCATTGAGATTGATGAGGCCCGCGTCGATGCCCAGCGGTGTTACGTGGATGCCGACGGCGAAGCCGCCGTCCGGATTGATCCGCAAGGCGGCGGGCGGATAGCCACGCCCCTTGGGCAATTCGCGCAACGACAGAAGGTAACCCTGCTCCTCGAGTTCGCGGATGATGGTGGAGACGGTCTGGACGGTGAGCCCCACCTGGCGCGCGATGCGGGAGCGGGTCGTGGGTCCATTCAGCCGGATAGCCTCGAGCACAATCCGCCGATTGTACGGCCGCCCAAACTCCTGGTTGGTCCCCCGCAATGCCATGCCGTGTCCCTGCTCGTCCGCGACGACGTTAGCCGGGAGAGATTTATTCAGTCAAATGGAATTACAAAATACTGGAAGCCGTCTTTTCGCGTTGTGGGCGGAGTGGTCCGAGGGCCGGCGCTGTCGCGGTCCTTGCGGCCTAGATTTTTCCGTCTCCAGCGCCTAGAGACGATGCAAGCAGGAAGGCGGTGAGCTATGCCAAAAACCGACATCGCACGACGCGTCTACAACCACACCTGGAAGCTCGATCCGATCATCCGGAGCCTGCTCGATACCGATTTCTACAAGCTTTTGATGCTGCAGATGATCTGGGGGCTTTACCCCAAGGTCAATGTGGCGTTCGAGTTGATCAACCGCGCCACTTCGGTGCGGCTGGCCGAGGACATCGATGAAGGAGAGCTGCGGGCGCAGCTCGACCATGCCCGGACGCTGAGGTTTGGCAAAAAGGAGATGATCTGGCTGGCCGGTAACAGCTTTGCCGGGCGCACCCAGATCTTCGAGCCGGCCTTCCTCGAATGGCTGGCAAAGTTCAAATTGCCCGAGTACGAGCTGCGCCGCCGGGACGGACAGTTCGAACTCCGCTTTCATGGGCTCTGGAGCGAGGCCAGCATGTGGGAGATCCCGGCGCTGGCCATCATCAACGAGCTGCGTTCTCGCGCGGCCATGAAGCATATGGGGCCGTTCGAGCTCGATGTGCTCTATGCCCGGGCCAAGGCCAAGATGTGGAGCAAGGTCGAGCGGCTGCGCCGTCTCGGGGATCTCAGGATTTCCGATTTCGGAACGCGGCGGCGCCACAGCTTCCTTTGGCAGCGCTGGTGCGTGGAAGCGCTCAAGGAGGGCATCGGCGAGGCGTTCACCGGCTCCTCGAACGTGCTCCTCGCCATGGACAACGACCTCGAGGCGCTGGGCACCAACGCGCACGAGCTGCCCATGGTGCTGGCGGCGCTGGCGCCCAATGAAGAGGTGCTGCGGGCGGCGCCGTACCGGGTCTTGCAGGATTGGAACCAGTATTACGGCGGCAATCTGCTGATCGTCCTCCCCGATGCGTTCGGCACCACGGCCTTCCTGCGCGACGCTCCGGACTGGGTGGCCAACTGGACCGGGTTCAGGCCCGACAGCATGCCGCCCATCGAAGCCGGCGAGAAGATCATGGCCTGGTGGCGCGAGAAGGGGAAAGACCCGCGCGACAAGCTTCTCATCTTTTCGGACGCGCTCGATGTCGACTCCATCGAAGCGACCTATCGTCACTTCGATGGACGGGTGCGAATGGCCTTCGGCTGGGGCACCAATCTCACCAATGATTTCGAGGGCTGTGCGCCAAAGGAGATCGAGGGTCTCGATGCAATCTCCCTGGTCATCAAGGTGACCGAGGCCAATGGACGTCCGGCGGTCAAGCTTTCCGACAACCCGAGAAAGGCCACCGGCAATGCCGAAGAAATCGAGCGCTATATAAGGATCTTCGGCAACAGGGACCGCGTTGCCCACGACGTGTGGGTGTAGCGCGGCCGTCGTTCGCTTTCACGAAACGATCTGTGGAGCGCTGTGCGCTCTTTGAGAATGGCCTGGCACGCCACATCTTCGTGCCCAAAGGAGTTTCCAATGCTCAACCAGATCGAGGGGCTGCACCACGTCACCGCGATGGCGCGCGACGCGGCCGAGAACAATGCATTCTTCACCAGAACCCTCGGGCTGCGGCGGGTGAAGCAGACCGTCAATTTCGACGAACCCAGCGTCTATCACCTCTATTACGGGGATGAAGCCGGCACGCCCGGTTCGGTGATGACCTATTTTCCGTTCCCCAACATCATCCGTGGGCGGCCCGGCACCGGCGAGGTCGGAACGACGGTGTTCTCGGTGCCGGAAGGGGCGCTGAAATTCTGGCAGGAGCGGCTTGTCGCCGAAGGCGTCGGCGACATCGCGACAGGGGAGAGCTTCGGGCAGAAGCGGCTGACGTTCCGCGGTCCGGACGGCGACGGCCTGGCGCTGGTGGAAGACGCCACTGATGTTCGCTCGCCATGGACGGCCGGCGGGGTCGGCGATGACGAAGCCATCCGCGGCTTTCATTCGGCTTCATTGCGGCTGCGCGACGCGGGTGCGACCGAGGAGCTGCTCAAATTCATGGGTTATGAGAATGCCGAGACGCACAAAGGGGTGAAGCGGCTGATCCTTCCCGGCGGCAACGGCGCCGATTTCATCGATATCGAGACGCTGCCCGAGGCGCCGCGCGGCGATCTCGGCGCCGGGTCGGTGCATCACATCGCCTTTGCGGTCGAGGATCGGGCCAGCCAGCTCGAGGTCCGCAAGGCCCTGCTCGACACCGGATACCAGGTGACGCCGGTCATCGACCGGGACTATTTCTTCTCGATCTACTTCCGCACGCCCGGTGGCGTGCTGTTCGAGATCGCCACCAACGAGCCCGGCTTCGACAAGGATGAAGACACGGCGCACCTGGGCGCCGCCTTGCGGCTGCCGCGCCAGCATGCGCATCTGCGGGCCAGGCTCGAAGCCTCGCTGCAGCCACTGGAGGCATAGGAACTGAAAGCCGCGATCTTTTCGGCGTTCAATGCGCCATTGACGATCGAAGAAGTCGCCGACCCGGCCCGCCCGCGCGACGGCGTCGTCGTCGCGGTCAGGGCCTGCGGCGTCTGCCGGTCGGACTGGCACGGCTGGACCGGCGCCGACAGCGACGTCTCGGCGCCGCATGTGCCGGGGCATGAGTTCTCGGGCGAGGTGGTGGCGGTCGGGCCCGATTGCCACCGCTTCAAGCCGGGCGACCGCGTCACCGCGCCCTTCATTCTCGCCTGCGGGAACTGTCCTGATTGCCTCGGCGGCGACCCGACCGTCTGCGCCAACCAGCATGTGGTGGGCTTTTCCGCCTGGGGCGCGTTCGCCGAATACCTCGCCGTGCCGCATGCGGACTTCAACCTCGTGGCCATTCCGGACGCGCTGGACTATGTCTCGGTGGCGGGCATGGGCTGCCGCGTGACCACGGCGTTCCGCGGGCTCGTCGACCGGGCCCGGCTGCGGCCGGGGGAATGGCTCGCAGTGCATGGCTGCGGCGGCGTGGGCCTCTCGGCCGTGATGATCGGAGCCGCGCTGGGAGCGAGCATCGTCGCGGTCGACGTCAACGAAGCGGCGCTGCGGTTCGCGGCGCGGTTGGGCGCGACGCAGACGCTCAACGTCTCGGGAGCGGACGACGTGGGTGCAGCGGTGCGGGAAATGACCGGCGGCGGCGCGCATGTCTCGATCGACGCACTCGGCATCACCGAGACGTTCCACAACTCGCTGGCGAGCCTGCGCAAGCTCGGCCGGCACGTGCAGATCGGCATGCCGCTGGGCCGGCATGCCAGCCCCACGGTGCCGCTGCTGGAGATGGTCTATTCCCGGCAGATCGCCATTATGGGCACGCGCGGCATCGCCGCGAGCCGGTTCCCTTCCCTGTTCGAAATGATCGCCGCCGGGCGCATCGATCCGGGCCGGCTGGTGACCAGGACCATACCGCTGGCCGGCGCCGGCGAGGCGCTCGCGGCAATGAGCAGTTACAGCCAAACCGGCATCACGGTCATCGATATGGCGAAAGAGGCGGCGTGACATGAGCGCCGAAAAGTACGTCTACATCGAGCACAAGGGCGCCGAGGCAAATTCACCGTTGCTGTTCCTCTTCCATGGCACGGGCGGGGACGAGCACCAGTTCTTCGACCTCGCCGCCCAGCTGAAACCCGGCGTCCGCCGTATCGCGACGCGCGGCGACGTCTCCGAGGGCGGCGCGTCGCGATACTTCAAGCGCCTCGCCGAGGGTCAATACGACATGGCCGATCTGGCGCGGGCGACCGCCAAGATGGGCGCCTTCGTTCGTGATCGCCTCGGGGTTGAGCGTCCGTCCGAGGTGATCGGGCTCGGCTATTCGAACGGGGCCAATATCCTCGCCTCGGTGCTTTTCGAAGCGCCCGACCTGTTCGACACCGCGGTGCTGCTCCATCCGTTGATCCCCTTCGCGCCGCAGCCGCAGCCGGGCCTGAAAGGCCGCCGATTGCTCATCGCCGCCGGCAAGCGCGATCCCATCTGCCCGGCGACGGCGACGCAGGCGCTTGCTGACTATTTTTCTGCGCAAGGGGCCGAAGTCAGCCTTTTCTGGCACGAGGGCGGCCACGAAATCCGGCAGGAAGAACTCCACGCCATCGGTAATTTCCTTGCGGCACCCAGGGTGGGCGACGAGGTGTTTGATCCTAGGCTTTGATGGTGCAATCGTT
Source organism: Devosia sp. (assembly GCA_030680995.1). Classification (GTDB taxonomy): domain Bacteria; phylum Pseudomonadota; class Alphaproteobacteria; order Rhizobiales; family Devosiaceae; genus Devosia_A. The sequence goes on along the minus strand of JAUXUM010000182.1, from coordinate 3,416 downwards.
TCCATGGAATGGAAGGAAGCACCATGGGTCAGGGTCTTCACGGGAGCGCCACAACGACAGAGGCGGTCCGTCGAGCAATACAAAATAGTCAAGAGAGCCTGAGCGTTCGGCTTGTCGCCGCATCCATTGGCGTGACAAAATCGGTCAGCGGCCCGGTGCCTGTCGAAAGGCATGTCATGCGTCTTGTCGGATCGTTGTTGCTCTCCCTGATCGCCGCGGGTCCCATAGCGGCGCAGGGAACCGAAATCCTTGCAGACGAGAAGTGGTATCAGCTCGAGGAAACGGTGTTCGCCTATGAGTTGGGCGCGATGGCCGCCATGGGCGAGGAGGCGGCCAGATGCATGGTGGCCGAGTCGGCGCGCTGGGCGGCGGCGATGGAATCGGGCGTGCCAAGCGACAGGGCACGCGAAATGGCATATCTCGACCGCATCGCTTCCCTGCACTACCTCCAGCCTGCGGCGGCACGTGTCATCGGCCTGGCGCTGCCGAAAGCACCCGAGCTGATCGCGGTGATTGCGCCGGAAGACGACGAAGCGGGCTCGCCCAAAGACTTCGACACGCGCACCGAATACTTCGTCAGCGGGCCGCTACGGCAGGAGTTCGACGATCCCGAGCATATGGGGCTCGTCGTGGAAAGCGGGCTGGGCCCGCACGCCTTCGTATTTCTCATGGAACTTGGCAACCAGCCGGCGCACGAGGTGTTGCTGTCCCTCGCCCAGGCCGACCCGGAGCAGAAATACATCGTCCGGGGCAACCGTCAGGACGCTGCCGACGGAATCCCCAATTTGCGCACGGACCAGTGCCGCTGGGTGTATCGAGCGGCCCAATAGCCCAGCCTCGCGTCGCGCCACCCGGCATCAGTCGAGAAAGGTCACCGTCACCCCCGGCTTCACCATCGTCGCCAGTTCCTCGGCGTCCCAGTTGGTGAGCCGCACGCAGCCGTACGATGCGGTCTTGTCGATCAGCGAGGGCTCGGGAGTTCCGTGGATGCCGTATGTGGGCTGCGACAGATCAATCCAGATCGTCCCCACCGGTCCGTTCGGCCCCGGTGGAATCGTGAGGATTTCGGTGTTGCTCCCCTGCTGGAAGTTGAGCGTCGGATTGTACGTGTACTCTGGCATGATGGCGACGCCTTGGACGGTGTGGGTGCCCGTCGGAGTGGGTGTCTGGTCGCTGCCGATGGTGGCAGGATAGGCGGTCAGCAGCGTTCCCGACGCATCATAGGCGCGGACCTGCCGGAGCCTTTTGTCCACTTCGATCGACGCGACTTCTCCGCTCCTGTTCGGTCCGAAGGCGGCGACCACGACCACCTCGCCGGCCCTGAAGCCGAGGCCAGGGTTCAGCGCCTCCAGTAGGTCGATATCCATGTGGAAGCGTTCGGCAATGGCTTCGGCCACGGTCTGGTAGCCAAGGAAATCGCGTTTGGCCTTCTCGGCGTAGTCCTCCGGAATTGGCGGTACGATGGAGGATATATCTTCGGGCACGACGGCGTAATGCCCGACGACCGGGCCACCGGTGTCGAGGGCAGCGATCAGTTCCGCGTCGGGGATGCCGTCGGCGGGCAGCCCGCGCATCTGCTCGAAGGCCCTGATCGCCTTGCGGACGTTCTCGCCGTCGAAGCCGTCGATGACGCCGGGACTTGCCCCGGCGCGATCAAGCAGGATCTGCATCCGCACCATTTTTGGGTCGGGCAGTCGTTCCGGTCCCGCCTGAAGAGGTGCGTCATCGGCCGAACTGGAGGCGAGCCGGGCGGAGTTTATCGCATCCGCCGTGATGGCGGCGCCTTCATCGATGACGGCCTGCTGGGCTGAAACGCCGACGGCGCCGAAAAAGACGTTGCTGGCAAAGGCGGCGGCGAAGGTGATCATGGCAACGGCCGGAAACTGCATGGGTGGTCTCCGTTGAGAAATCCGTCTGGAGGGGCGATGGTTGCAACAACTACCATGCAGACGCCCCGGTTCCTGATCGTGTGGTTGACATTTTCGTAAAATGCGATCGGTCGCCGGTGCTGCTGCGAACCGTTCCACCGGCCACGTTGCCCATGTTAAACTGAATTACGGGGCGCGCTTGGAGGGAACAATGCTCGCAAGGTTTGTCTTATGTCTTTTGACGCTGCTGCTGGCGATACCGGCGGCCGGCGCCGCAAGTTTCGAATGCGGCAAGGCGTCGACCGCGTTCGAGCGGGCGATCTGCGCCTTCCCCGAGTTGTCGAGGCAGGATGAGATCCTGGCAAAGTCATACGCCACCGCGCTGGGCGGATTGTCCGAGCAAGCAGCGACGGTGGTGCGGAAAGGGCAGCGCAAATGGCTGGCCTTTGCCGAACGCGCCTGCACGGACGACGCGCAGCCGTTGCGGGGCGACTACAGCGCGGATGAACTTGGCTGCCTCGAGCAGATCTTCAACAACCGTATCCGCGCGCTCGAGGGAAGCCGCATGCGTTCGGGCCGGCGCTTCTACCAGGTCGACCGCCATGCCGTGCTTCCCGATCCCGATGCGACCGAGGAGTCCTGGAGCAAGGTGGCGACCAAAGAACTCTCGACCCCCCGCATCGACGGGGTCGACGTGGAGGCAATTGCCTTCAACGCGATGATGGACAAGTTCACGGCCGAACTCGGCTATTTTGCCGGGCCTTCCGATGTTGAAATCGAATCAAGTGTCGACGCCGCGACGGACAAACAGATCACCGCCACGGTGGAAGCGGTCACCAGCCGCCGCATCAGCCTCAGCGTCAACGATTGGTGGTATGGGCACGGCGCGGCCCACGGCAACTACACGATAACCTACCTGCATTTCCTGACCCGGGAGCGACGTCCGCTCGTGGCGTCCGATATTTTTGCCGGCGAGGACTGGAAGAAGCCGCTCAGAGAGTTGGTGCTTGCCGAACTCAACCGCACCATCGAGGGTGGCATCTGGCCCGAGTCGGTCGAGTATGTCGGAGAGGCGGCGGCCGATCCAAGGAACTGGAACTTTTCCGAGGACGGCCTCGTCGTGCAGTTTCAGCCCTATGACGTTACGGCCTATGCCTATGGTGCTCCGACCGCGACCATATCCTGGGAGGCGCTCGGCCAATACATGGCCGATGACGGAAGCCGGATCGCCAGCGACCCTTAGGCACGAAGGTCGCTCCATTCGGGGTGACGGCGGAACTGTGCCGCCACATAGGAGCATTCCGGGACGATCCTGAAGCCGTCGCGCCGAGCGTCGGCGACGACCGCTTGGACCAGTCTGGGCGCTATCCCCTTGTTGCGATGTTGAGGTGGAACGCCGGTGTGGTCTGCCGCAATCGTCATTGCGTCGATGCGCCGATAGGTCATCTCCGCTTCCGAGCCATCGGACAGCCGAACGAAATAGCGTCCGCCGTCAACGGTGTCTTCGCGCTCAACGACAATCTCGTCAGCCATTTGTGGAGTCCTTGC
>JAUXUM010000171.1 GCA_030680995.1 Devosia sp. | reverse complement strand
GTACATCGAGCCCGAAATCCGGGAGGACCGCGGCGAGATCGAGGCCGCCGCCGCTGGCAGGCTGCCGCGGCTCATCACGCTGGCCGACATCAAGGGAGATCTCCACGTTCACACCAAGGACTCGGATGGCAAGAGCACGCTTGCGGAGATGGCCGAAGCCGCCAGGTCTCATGGCTACGGCTACCTTGCGATCACCGATCACTCGCAGCATGCGACGGTCGCCCATGGCCTCGACCCCAAGCGGCTGGCGGCGCAACTCGACGAGATCGACCGGCTGAACGAGGAACTAGAGGGGATCGTGCTCCTGAAGTCCTGCGAGGTCGACATCCTGCCTGACGGCAAGCTCGATCTGCCCGACAGCCTTCTCAAGCGCCTCGATCTCACCGTCTGCGCCGTCCACTCCCGCTTCGAGCTCGACATCGAGGCACAAACCAGCCGCATCATCCGGGCGATGGACAACCGCTACTGCAACATCCTCGCGCATCCGACCGGGCGGCTGATCGGCGAACGGGAGGCCTATTCGGTCAATCTGGAACGGGTCATGCTTGCGGCCAAGGAGCGCGGATGCTTCCTCGAGGTCAACGGCCATCCGAGCCGCCTCGATCTGGACGACGTTCATTGCCGCGCCGCCAAGCAGATGAGTCTGAAGCTCGCGATCTCGACCGACGCGCATTCGACCATCGGGCTGAGCGCCATGCGTTTCGGCGTCGACCAGGCGCGGCGAGGCTGGGTCGGACCCGAGGATGTTTTGAACGCCCGACCTTGGAGCGAGTTGAAGAAGCTGCTGGCACGGTGACGGCGAGCCGGCAGGCTCGCGCAGGTGGATGCCCTTGTGCAAAAGCAATGGGTTCCTTCCGTTTGTTGAAACTGACAAGGCGAGGAGCTGAAAATGACGAAAGAGTCCGGCGAAGAAGGAGCCACCCGGCTCGGCCAGGATGACGTCCGGCATCTGTGCGGCGACATCGCGGACTGGAAGGTCAGCGCCATTCTCGTCACCGGAGCCGACCTCGATGAGGTGGGGACGGCCGTAGCCTGGGCCGCCGGGGAGGACGATGTGATGGGCGAAGAACGGCGGCCGCTGTCCGGCCCGGCGGCAGCGGTCTACGATATCCTTGTCGCGGATGAGGAATATGGGGATGAGGATCGCGGCCTCTGATGATCGGTGATCCTGCTGACGCACCCCAAGGCAATTGATCCTGATCAATACTAGGACGGACGGGATGCACTCAACTTGTCGCAAGGTCGGGCGTGCGGTGCGCTCATGATGGGAGGAGCCCTTCGTTTCGCAGCGCGCGCGGTTGACCGATGCTAGGATGAAGAAGGGATCTGTCATGAACAAGTTCAGTTTACTGATGTCAGCGGCAGCCATCTCGACAATCGTGCTGCCCACCGCCACTTTCGCCGACGGGACAGTCGAGGTGCTGCACTGGTGGACGTCGGGAGGCGAAGCCAAGGCGGTAGGCGAACTCAAGTCCTCGTTCGAGGCGCAAGGTGGCACCTGGATAGACTCACCGATCGCCGGCGGCGGTGGCGATGCGGCGATGACCGCGCTGCGCGCTCGCGTCGTCGCGGGCAATCCCCCGACGGCGGTCCAGCTCAAGGGACCCGGTATCCAGGAATGGGCCATTGAGGGCTCCCTCAACGACGTCGACGACGTCGCTAAGGCTGAAAACTGGGATGCTGTGCTGCCCCCCGTCCTCGCGGCCATCATGAAGTACGAGGGCAAGTATGTCGCCGCCCCGGTCAACATTCACCGCGTCGACTGGATTTGGGCCAATCCCGAGGTGCTCGCCAAGGTCGGTGTCACCGAGGTACCCACGAACTGGGACGAGTTCAACGCCGTCGCCGACAAGCTTCTGGCCGCCGGCATTACGCCCCTTGCTCACGGTGGCCAACCCTGGCAGGACGCGACAGTCTTCGAAGTGGTGGCGCTGGGCATTGGCGGCGCCGATTTCTACCGCGACGCGCTGGTCAATCTCGACCAGGCGGCACTGGCGAGCGACACGATGGTCAAGACCTTCGACCAGTTGCGCAAGCTCCGCGGCTATGTCGACCAGGGCTTCTCCGGCCGGGACTGGAACCTTGCAACCGCCATGATCATGAACGGCCAGGCAGCCTTTCAGATCATGGGTGACTGGGCCAAGGGCGAGTTCCTCGCCGCCGGCAAGGCTCCGGGAAAGGACTTCCTTTGCGCGCCGGCGCCGGGTGGCGCGTTCGTGCTCAACTCGGACAGCTTCACCTTCTTCAAGGTCGAGGGTGAGGATCAGTTGAAGGGCCAGCAGGTGCTCGCGAGCCTCATCATGTCGCCTGGCTTCCAGGAGACCTTCAACCTCGCCAAGGGCTCGATCCCCGCGCGGACCGATGTGGCGCTCGACAAGTTCGACAGCTGTGCCGTCAAATCCCACGAAGACCTGACGGCGGCCATTGCGGCGAACTCGCTCGTGCCATCGATGGCGCACGAAATGGCGGTGTCACGCACCGTCCGCGGCGAGATCATGGATGTGGTCACGAACTTCTTCAACTCGAACATGAGTTCGGCCGACGGCGTCCAGGCCCTGGCCAGCGCAGTCAAGCGCGTTCAGTGAACTCATACCTGCCGGAGCCGCCAATGCGGCTCCGGTCCACCACAGCGTTGCGGAGGAGTGAAATGACCAATGCGGGCACGCCGCGTGTCGCGCTCGAGCGCTTTCTCGATCGCTGGTTGCCGCAGATCGTCGTTTCCCCGCTATTCGCGGCGAGCCTTGTATTCGTCTATGCCTTTATCGCCTGGACCATCTACATCTCGTTCACCAAGTCCGGCGTGATGCCCAATTACACCCTTGTCGGCCTTGCCCAGTACGAGCGGGTGTGGAGCACGCCGCGTTGGTACGTGGCGCTGCAGAACCTGTTCGTCTTCACCGGCCTGTTCATCGCCGGGTGCATGATCATCGGCGTGTTGCTGGCGATCCTGCTCGACCAGCGCATCCGCCTCGAGGGCGCGATCCGCACCATCTATCTGTATCCGATGGCGCTCTCCTTCATCGTTACCGGCACCGCCTGGAAATGGATCCTCAACCCGACCCTCGGCATCGAAAAGCTGGTGCAGGGGTGGGGGTTTCGTGACTTCAGCTTCGACTGGCTAGTCGATCCGCAGATGGCGATCTACACAGTGGTCATCGCCGGGGTTTGGCAATCGTCCGGATACGTGATGGCTTTGTTCCTCGCCGGACTGAGATCGGTCGACGATGAGATCATCCGGGCTGCGGCGATCGACGGCGCGGGTCCCGTCCGCACCTACGCAACCATCATCCTGCCGATGATACGGCCGGTGTTTCTCTCTTCGATCATCATTCTTGCCCATCTCGCCATCAAGAGCTTCGATCTCGTGGTTGCCTTGACCGGGGGCGGGCCCGGTTATGCGACCGACATGCCCGCGACCTTCATGTACGCCTTCGCCTTCCAGCGCAGCGAGCTTGGCACCGCCGCAGCAAGCGCGGTGATGATGCTCATGACCGTGATGGCGATCATGGTCCCCTACCTCTACTCGGAGATCCGAGGGTCGGCGAAATGAGCCAGGCACAATCGGGCATCGTGCGGCGCCAGGGTCCGCGCCAGATCGCGCTCCGCATCCTGTTGTTCGCGGTGCTCGGCCTCTTCTGCCTCTACTATCTCATTCCGCTCGCCGTGATGATCTCGACCTCGCTCAAGTCGCTCGATGAGATTCGTACCGGCTCGCTCATCAGCCTGCCGCACGAGATCAGTCTCGATGCATGGTCAAAGGCGTGGAGCTCGGCCTGCGTGGGTGTGCGTTGCACCGGGCTCGAACCCTATATGTGGAACTCGTTCCTGATGGTGGTGCCAGCCGTGCTGATTTCGACCTTTCTCGGGGCGATCAACGGCTACGCGCTCACCAAATGGCGTTTCCCCGGAGCCAACGTCATTTTTGCCCTGATGTTGTTCGGCGCTTTCATCCCGTTCCAGATCGTGCTGCTGCCGATGGCACGGACGCTGGGCTATTTCGGACTGGCTGGCAGCGTTTACGGCCTGGTCTTCGTCCACACCGTATACGGGCTGGCATTCACCACCCTGTTCTTTCGCAATTTCTTCGTCAGCGTATCGGACGGCATTGTCCAGGCCGCCAAGATCGATGGCGCCGGATTCTTCCCGATCTTCTTCAAGCTGATGCTGCCGATGGCCCTGCCAACGATCGTCGTCTCCGTGATCTGGCAGTTCACGCAGATCTGGAACGACTTCCTCTTCGGCATTGCTTTCACTGTGGGCGACAGCAATCCGGTGACCGTCGCGCTCAACAATATTGTGGCAACGAGTACGGGCGTGAAGGAATATAACGTCGACATGGCGGCCGCCATTATCGCCGGCCTCCCGACGCTCCTCGTTTATGTGCTCGCAGGCAGCTATTTCGTCCGTGGGCTTTCCGCGGGCGCCGTGAAGGGATGACGAAATGGCGGGGGTGAAGCTCGACAGAGTCTGGAAGAAGTTCGGCCAGAACGAAGTGATCAAGGGGATCGACCTCGAGATCGCGCCCGGCGAGTTCGTGGTTCTGGTCGGTCCTTCCGGCTGCGGCAAATCCACATTGTTGAACCTGATCGCGGGGCTGGAGACGCTCACCAGCGGCGACATCCGCATCGGCGAGCAGCAGGTCAACGATGTGCCGCCCAAGGACCGCAACATCGCGATGGTTTTCCAGTCCTACGCTCTCTATCCGACCAAAAGCGTGCACAGGAACATCACCTTCGGCATGGAGACACGCCATATCGGCCACCAGGAGCAGGAGCAGGCGGTCTCGGAGGTCACGCAGCTGCTGCACATCGAGCAGTTGCTTGAACGCAAGCCTGGGCAACTCTCCGGTGGTCAGCGTCAACGCGTGGCGATGGGTCGCGCACTGGTGCGCAAGCCGGATGTGTTCTTGTTCGACGAGCCGCTCAGCAATCTCGATGCCAAGCTCCGCATCGAAATGCGCACCGAGATCAAGAAGCTGCACCAGCGGCTGGGCAAGACAACAATCTATGTCACCCACGATCAAGTGGAGGCGATGACGCTCGCCTCGCGCATCGCGGTAATGGACAATGGTCACATCCGCCAGTTTGGATCGCCCGACGACATCTACGAGAACCCCGTGGACCTGTTCGTCGCCGGCTTCATGGGCTCACCCTCCATGAACATCGTCCGCGGGCGCGTGCTCAAGAACGGCAGCTGCGGGATTGAGGTAACCGACGGCGAAGGAGCGATCGTGTTCCCGCTGCCCGAGGCACTCGCCGGGAAGGTTGCGGAGCGGACCGGGCAGGAGATAGTCCTCGGACTGAGGCCGGAGATCATCACGCACCGGGGTGCCCATGCGCCCGGTTCAAACGTTTTCGCCTTCGAGCGCGCAATCGACGTGATCGAGCCGACCGGCCCGGATACGATGCTCGTCTTCACTCTGGGAGGCAGCGAAGCGATAGGCCGCATCCGGCCGGGCGAGGCTGTTGCGGTGGACCAGCCTTACCGCTTCCAAGTCAATATGGATAAGGCCAAGCTATTCGATCCTGCGAGCGGGATCCGGCTGTGACCTTGCGAGGCGCCTAGCCGACCGCTTGTCGGGGTGAAGGCAGCCACGTGAGACGGTGCCCAGCGTCCCGACGATGCCCACAGCGAAGTCTGGCCGGCGGCGCAAGGAGCCGCACCGTGTGCACGGCCGTAACCGCGAAGAGGGTCGACGCCCTCATCCCGACGATGGTTGACCTGCGTCAATCGGATCAGCGCCGTGCAGTATTATCATTGAATGCGTACGAAACCCGGCCTGGCGTCCGCGCCCAGGCAACGAGAGGTTGGGAATGGCGATCAAAGTGATTCCAAAGCGCCCGGAAGATGCCGCCCGCGCCAATCTCGGCGACTACGATCAGGTGCGGCGTGTGTTCTCCTGGGACAGCGCCCGGGCCCTGCTGGATGGCCTTCCCGGGGGCGGGCTCAATATTGCCCACGAAGCCATCGACAGGCACCTCGGCCGCGGGCTTGGCGACAAGGTGGCCATCCGCTGGATCGCCAAGGACGAGACCCGTCTGGACTTCACCTATGCCGACCTGAAGGCGGAGACCAACCGCTTTGCCAATACGCTCCGGGCCCTCGGCGTCGGCAAGGGGGATCGCGTCTATTCGCTGCTCGGGCGCGTGCCGGAGCTCTATATCGCCGCACTCGGCACCTTGAAGACGGGCGCGGTGTTCTGCCCAATGTTCTCGGCCTTCGGACCGGAGCCGATCAAGGCGCGCATGACGATCGGGGAGGCGAGGGTGCTCGTCACCTCCAAGGCGCTATACCGGCGAAAGGTCGCCGCGTGGCGATCGGAGCTGCCGCGTGGAACACAGATACTCATCATCGATGCCGACAGCCCATCCTCCGACGGCACCCATGATCTCCGGGCGTTGACGCAGGCGGCTTCTCCCGACTTCGAGATCGTCCGCACCGAGCCCGAGGATATGGCGCTGCTGCATTTCACCTCCGGCACAACCGGACGGCCCAAGGGCGCGGTGCATGTGCATGAGGCGGTAGTGACGCACCACATAACCGGCCGCTATGCGCTCGACCTGCACCCAGACGACGTCTTCTGGTGCACGGCCGATCCCGGCTGGGTGACCGGCACCTCCTACGGCATCATCTCACCCCTGACCAATGGCATCACCATGATCGTCGACGAGGCCGAATTCGATGCGGAGCGTTGGTACCGCATCCTCGAGGCAGAGAAGGTCAACGTATGGTACACCGCTCCGACTGCGATCCGCATGCTGATGAAAGCGGGCACCGACCCGATCAAGGGCAAGGATCTCTCCAAGCTCCGGTTCATGGCCAGCGTGGGTGAGCCACTCAATCCGGAAGCGGTGGTCTGGGGCCAGGAGGCCTTCGGCATGCCGTTCCACGACAATTGGTGGCAGACCGAAACCGGCGGCATCATGATCGCCAACTACGCCTCGATGGACGTGAAGCCAGGCTCGATGGGAAAGCCCTTGCCTGGGATCAGCGCCGGGATTGTTGAAGAGACCGAGGGCGGCGTCCAGGAGGTGACCA
>JAUXUM010000162.1 GCA_030680995.1 Devosia sp. | reverse complement strand
TCAATTGTCGGTGTCATGGAGCAACCTCCGATTCGGGTTGCTCCCCATAGATTCACAGACTTTTCGTCACGAAAAGCGAAAAATCATATCACGCGAAACACTCCGCTCCAGCCTCCAGTCTAAAGCGTTGAACAGCCCTGGTTCAATCGGCTTCGTGCGGTCGACATGCAGCATGCGTCAGGCGGCCTTGTCGATGATCCGCAACAGATGAGAGGCTCGGATGCCGATGATGCGCCTTATGTCCTTGAGGACCCGGTGCGTGATGCCCTGATCTTCAAACTCGCGGAGGAGCGCTTCGGCCTCTTTGGTGATCGAAGTTGCCATGTCACCGAGATTGCGCACCAGGAGTCTTTGCGCGCCACGTGTGTCCGGCACGAGGGTAAGCCAATGCTCAAGCTGCATGGTGTCGGGAACAGCGCGGCCGCCGATGGACATCGCCATCCTTTTCGCAAGGCGTTTGTAGGCTGCAGTGCAGACGACGTCATAGACAGGCGCGAGGTTTGGAACGGCGCTCTGATAGAGAAGGGCAAAGTTCTTGGCGTGGGCATCGGCATTGCCGACGAGGTAATGGAACGCCAGCATATTTGTGAATGCGAGGCGCTCGGCGGCTGGGCGAGCGGTAGCCTTGCCGATCAGCTCTAGTGAACGTTCGACTCCTGGACCGCCTTCCTCCTCGTATTTGAGTTCGGGCGGTACGCTCAGGGCCTGGCAGAAATCTTCCTGATGCAGGCGAGTGATCAAGCCGTCAGCCTGTCGGCTTCGGTCATAGCGCTCGACCAGAAGGAAGGGAGTCTTCCCCTCGGCCCTGATCGACACGGCGGGGGTGTTGAGACCGAGCCGAGCGGCGAGGCGCATGCAGAAGAACTCGTTCTCGACGGTTCCTTCCAGCGCCTCGATGAATGGCTTCAGGATATGCGTGGTCGGCCGACCTCCTTTGGCGAGACCGATAGTGTCACCTTCGATGCAGATCGCGAGTTTGTCCTGCGCGCCGGCCAGCGACATACGCACGCCTTCCTCGCCGCCGAGCAGGGGGCGCGTCCGCAACTCGCTCAGGACATCTTCTAGGCGCTGAGGCGTCAGCAGCTCGACGCCGTCGCCGTCTTGCTGTGGAGGCTCCTGGCCCTCGGGATAGAGGGATAGGGCGCCGGCGCATTCGCCCCCGATGATTTCGAGAAGACCGAAGGCGTTGCCCTCGGAGATCCCGAGCGCGCCGGCAAGGCGCTGTCGCGCCGCCTCGTCCGGGAGAAGCCCCGAGAAATAGGGCCGAACGATGCGGTCATCATATGGCGCCTCGGTCAGAGGCATGGAGAATGAGATCGCACGCGCAAGAGGCGCGCTCAGGTACTCCGGCGAGTAATCGAAGCGGAGTTGGCCGCCATCGTCCTGCGTCAGCAGTCCCGCGCGTCGATCCAGTAGATAGACATCGAGCGTGCGGCTCATGGTGTGCTCTCGCCGCGCGAACTGACGATGACCTTAAGACCCAGGGTTGAGACGACAGTCAGCGCTTTGCCGAGCTGGCAGCTCTCCTTGCCCAGCTCGAGTTCGCGCACGAAGCGTACGCCGACGCCACTGATCGCCGCGAGTTGCTCCTGGGTAAGCCGCTGTGCCTTACGTTCAGTACGGATCAGCGACCCGAGATCTTTGTTGGTGGTGATTGTTTGCATAATCGTCCCTATCGGGATGATTCTTAGCATGTTGCGAGTTTCGATGCACGAAAAAGAACCGAACGGGACGAATTGAGCCAGGCAACTCGCGATAGAAGGCAAAGCGACCCGATCGGGACGATGTTGCGGCGAGGCAAGCCACATACGACGTCGTGGCTCCATGTTGCGGCGGCAAAATCGCAAAATAGGCTATGTCCGGACATGTCCTGCTTGCTAAATTGTTCTGTAGTTCCAATGTTGTATTGGACGGACTGAGACAAAAAGATAATGAAATGAATGGTTTAGACCGACGATTTTCTACGGCGCCTATGATGGATTGGACGGACCGGCACTGCCGCTATCTGCACCGGCTCCTCACGCGGCGCGCGCTGCTCTTCACCGAGATGGTGACGAGTGCCGCGGTCGTGCATGGCCGGCGCGAGCAGCTCCTGGGCCACCACCCGACCGAGCAGCCGCTGGCGGTGCAGCTGGGAGGCTCGGACCCGGCGGAGCTGGCGAAAGCCGCGCGCATCTGCGCCGAATTCGGCTTTGCCGAGATCAATCTCAATGTCGGCTGTCCTTCGGACCGGGTGCAGTCCGGCCGCTTCGGCGCCTGCCTCATGGCGGAGCCGGAGTTGGTGGCCGACTGCGTCCGCGCCATGCGGGACGCGACCGGCGTGCCGGTCACCGTCAAGTGCCGCATCGGCATCGACGATCAGGATACCGGGCAAAGCCTCGACCGCTTCGCCGATCTGATGGTCGAAGCGGGAGTTGAAGCCCTCTACGTCCATGCGCGAAAGGCCTGGCTGAAAGGCCTGAGCCCCAAGGAAAATCGCACCGTCCCGCCGCTCGACTATCCGCGTGTCTACCGACTCGCCGAACGTCTCCGCCCGCTGCCGGTGGCGATCAATGGCGGCATCGAAACGCTGGCCGCGGCGCAGGCGCATCTCGAACACGTCTCGGGGGTCATGCTCGGCCGTGCCGCCTATCACGATCCGTTGCTGCTGGCCAAGGTGGACGCGCTGTTTTTCGGTGAGCCGCAGCGGCCGATCGATCTGGGTGCGATCATCGATCGCATGGCCACCTACGCCGAAGAACAACTGAGCGAGGGGGTCCGGCTCAACCAGATCACCCGTCACATGCTGGGTCTCGCCAGCGGCCGGCGCGGCGCCCGGCAGTTCCGGCAAATCCTCAGCGTCGAGGCCTGCCGGTCAGGAGCGGACCCCGAGACCATCCAGCGGGCTTTCGCGGCGCTCGATCAGTCGGTGAGTTCGAGCGAGTTGGAACTAACCGTGTAGCGGCTCAGCGTTTCCAGGAAGCTCATTCCCAGCAGGCTGGTGTCGAGCGCGCTCGCCTCCGCGATGAAGGCGCGGACGCGGTTGCGCACGATGCCGCCGATTTCCATGCGGTCCAGGACGACCGAGGCGGCACGCCCTGTGCCGTTGGCGGTGGAGACGGGAACGTTGAATCGCAAGCTGGCCGTATCGATCCCGGCCTTGCGGGCGTCGGCGCTGCTGAGGACCACGGCGCTGGCGCCGGTATCGAAGATCATCGTGATGTCCGCACCGTTGATCTGGCCCTTGATCTGGAAATGCCCGTCGCGCCCCTTGCGGAAGGTGGCCGTGCCGCCGTCCCTGTCGACTATGGCGGTGCCCGGCATCAGCTCGCCGAACACCCGCGCAGCGATGCCGTTGAGGTCGTCGCGATAGGCGTAGCCGACCATCGCAATCCCGAACAGTCCGGCCCAGAGCGCCAGACTGCCGATGAGTTCAGAGGCATTCCGGCGGCGCGCGAAAGCGCCTCCGGCAAAGACGATCAAGAGGATCAGGAGCGGCACCAGTTGGCCGGTCTGCTGCTGTGTCAGTCCGACCAGTGTACCGGCGTCCGAACTGATGAGGAGAGCGAGCGCGATGGCGACCACAATGGCAAAGCCGATAAAGAGCATGGACAGCCTTTCGTGCCGGACGGTCTACCCAGTGAATAAAGGCACGCCCGGCCCCAAATTCAAGCTCCGCGCGATCACGCGAAGGCGAGGAACGCCGTCAGGACGGCGATTTCGATGAGTGCGTGCAGCGCTCCGATGACATCGCCGGTCTGGCCGCCCAGCAGTCTCCGGCAAAGCCGGGCCCAGCCCAGCGCCGTCCCCGCCGCCGCGAGCAGCGCGAAGAGCAGGCCGAGCACGCCCACGAACGGGCCGGCCAGCACAAAGCTGAGGACCACGGCGAATACTGCACCAATGGTGAAATCGCGCTTTGCCACCCGGCCGGCGCTTGCGGATGCGCCACCTTCACGCGCCGCCGGCAGCTCGGCGCTCAGCCACAGCGCGCCCGATCGCGCCAGCACGCCCGCTGCCAGCCAGATGCCGCCGGCGGCCAAGGGGTTGACCGCCGCGAGCGACCCCAGCGCCGTTACCCGCAGGACCAGGTAGAGGCAGAGCGCCGCCACGCCATAGGTGCCGTGGCGGCTGTCTTTCATGATCTCCAGGCGGCGCTCGGTCGTCGCGCCGCCAAACAGTCCATCCGCCGCGTCGGCAAGTGCATCCTCGGGCATGGCGCCGTTCGCAACGACCATCGCGGCCACCGCCAGAGCGGCCGAGAAAAAGCTCGGAATGCCGAGCCAGCAGGCGCCCATCAGGATCAATGCCGGCAGCATCCCGATAACGATGCTGGTGAAGGGGAGAGCGGGCGCCATGCGCGAGAGGCCGGGCTTTTCATGTGGACGATCGCCCGTCGGCAAGCGCGAGAAGAATCTCAGCCCCATGACCAGGTCGGCGGCCAGCCGCGAGCCCGCCGGACCCGGTCCATTGTCCTGGCGCGGCCGATCGCCTGCCGGAAGCTCCTCGCTCAATTGCCTTTTCCCGGTGCTGATTGAAGTATGCTCTTCTCGTTTACCCGCGGCGGTATTGCAACTCCTGGCTGCCGCCTCTAGCGACTCGGCGGCAGTTCCTGTCTTCTGCACGCCCCGTTCCCGTGGAGTTGCCATGCCCTCGCCCTATGCCGATATCATCGACCTTCTGACCATTGTTCCTGCCGGTGACGATGCCGCCGTGGCGTCTGTGCGTGCCCGCGACGTAACCCTCACCAAGCCACGAGGTTCCTTGGGCAAGCTCGAGAATCTCGTCGAGTTCTTGGCGCGCTGGCAGGGTAAGGGCAGCCCGACGATCGAGAACCCCATGGTTGCGATCTTTGCCGGCAATCACGGGGTGACCGACCAGGGCGTCTCCGCCTTTCCGCGCGAGGTAACGGCACAGATGGTTGCAAATTTTACGGCCGGGGGCGCCGCCATCAGCCAGATTTGTGCGCTGCACGAACTCAATCTGCGCGTTTTCGAACTGGCTTTGGAGGTGCCGACCGGCGACATCACGCGTGTTCCGGCGCTGGACGACAAGATGTGTGCCGCCACCATTGCCTATGGCATGGAGGCTATAGCCGGTAAGCCGGACCTGCTCTGCATCGGCGAGATGGGGATCGGCAATACCACGGTGGCCGCAGCGATCTATGCGGCACTCTTCGGTGGTTCAGGCGCCGATTGGGTGGGGCGCGGCACCGGCATCGACGATGTCGGCCTCGCCCGCAAGGCGGCGGCTGTAGATACGGCGCTCCTTGTCCACAAGCCCGGGCTGACTGATCCGCTTGCCATCCTCGCGCGCCTCGGCGGACGCGAAGTCGCCGCCATGCTTGGCGCGCTGATCGCGGCCCGGCACCAGAATATCCCGGTGATCGTCGATGGCTTCGTCGCCACCGCGGCTGCCGCGATCGCCCATGCCGTCAATCCCGAGGCCATCGACCACTGCCTGTTCGCCCACGTCTCGGCCGAGCACGGACACGCCCGGGCGCTGTCAGCCATGGGCCAGACGGCGCTGCTGCAACTGGACATGCGGCTCGGAGAGGGGAGCGGGGCCGCCTTGGCGGCAGTGCTGGCCAAGACCGCGCTGCACCTGCACAACAACATGGCAACCTTTGCCGGAGCAGGGGTGAGCGACAAGAGCAATTGAGGTGGTGTGATCGCCGAACTGGTCGACAACACCCTGAATCTGGCAACGGGGCGGCTCATCAGCCTCCTGCGGCGCCATGTGCCTGAACTTGTCTCGAGCCTTCACCTCATCGGATCGGCGGCTGACGGCAATTTCCGTCCCGGCGGCAGCGATCTCGATTTCGTCGCGGTCCTCTCTCGTCCGGCATCGGACGACGACATCGAGGCGCTTGTCATAGTGCATCGGATCTATGCCTCGGACCCGACATTGCCGGCGCTGGACGGAATCTGGGTGACCGAGGCGGAACTCGTCGCCGGGCCCGATGCCGGCGGCGATGGTCCCACCACTCGTGACAACCAGTTTCTCCGATCGGCCCGCGGCAACCGCAATCCGGTCACCTCGACGATGCTGCGCCAGGGCGCCCTGACGATTGCCGGCGAGATCGACCGTTCGGGGCTTTGGCACGATCCGGCGCGCCTCGCCTCGTGGACGCTCGAGAATGTCGAGACTTATTGGACGCGCTGGCACGCCCGCGCGTCAAAGCCGTTACGCCGGCACGGCCTTGCCATGCTCGGCCGGGCAGCGCCGACGTGGGGTGTGCTCGGCATCAGCCGGCTACACTACACCCTCGCGACTGGAAGGATCGCATCCAAGTCCGCGGCGGGGGAGCACGCCCTGGGCAGCTTCGAACATCGTTGGCGCCGGATCATCGAGGAGTGCCTGCGCATCCGCCGCGGCAAGCATGGTTCATCCTACGGCAGTCCCTTCGAACGCCGCCGCGACGCTCTGGATTTCGTCGGCACGGCCATCCGCACAATCCGGGCTGATCACCGGCCTTCGGAATAGATCCGCAGCCGGTCCCTCTTCTCCACCACCGGCGCCAGCGCGTCCATCACCCTGGCGCGCGGGAAGGTGGCGATCACTTCGGTTCCGAAGCGGAGCTTCGAGAACAGATCAAAGCGCCCCTGGTGCAGCTCCATGATCTTCTGGACAATCGGCAGCCCCAGTCCGGCCCCCTGTTCCGCCGTCTTCTGTGCGAGGCTCCCCTGTCCAAAAGAGGAGAGTACCGTCTCGATCTCGTCTTCGGGAATGCCCGGCCCGTTGTCGCGCACCGAGACCATCTGACCGCCATCGCCGCTTCGCGTCACGATCAGTTGCACCTTGCCCGATTGCGGGGTGAACTTGATGGCATTGGACAAAAGGTTCAGCACCACCTGGCGGATGGCGCGTTCGTCGCCCCAGAGCTTGGGCAGATTGCTGCCGTAGGAAACGGTGAGATCGATGCCTTTGGCCTTGGCGCGGATTTCCATCATGCGGCGGCAATCCTCGGCAATGTCGATCAGGGAAACCGCTTCCTCATTGAGTTCGTATTTGCCCGCCTCGATCCGCGACAGATCGAGGAGTTCGTTGATGAGATTGAGCAGGTGCTGGCCGGAGCTGTGGATATCGCCGGCATATTCCTTGTATTGCGGCACGTTGAGCGGCCCGAGCAGCTCGGACTTCAGCACTTCGGAAAAGCCGATAATGGCGTTGAGCGGCGTACGCAACTCATGGCTCATGGTGGCGAGGAACTGCGATTTGGCGATATTGGCCTGCTCGGCGTGGCGCCGTGCCTCGTCCGACATGTGCCGCGCCTCCTCAAGCTCGTAGATCAGGGCGTCCTTTTCGGCCTGATGCTTGATGGTTTCGAGTTCGGACGCGTGCAGCTGCTTTGCCAGATAGACGAAGAAGATTTCGCCGCCGAGGGTGACCGCGGCAAGGGCGTAGTTGAGCGTCCCGCCGCTGATGATCAGGCTGAACCCCACGGTGAGCGTCGCGGGCAGCGTGCTCATCAGCGTCGCGCCGGGGAGAGTGCGTGTTGAAACGGCGTTTGTGGCGACCCCGACCAGCACCATGGCGAACATCGCGACCGCCAGGTTCTGGGCGTCCTGCGTGGTGAGGCTGAAGAGCGACAGCAGCGACCAGGCGACGCCATAGACTATTTCGGCGGCGATAAAGTTCGTGGTCCATTGTCCGGCGTTGAACTTCTGGGGGTCGGCTCGCTTGAAGCGCCGGCACAGCAGCACCACGGCCGTGTTGGCGCCGATCACCAGGGTCACCCATGCGACCGCAGCGAGCACGGGGACCCACAGGCTGGCGAACATCGCCAGGATGAGCAGCAGCGCCGGCAGCGCCAGCGTTCCGGAAAGCCGCGAGTTCGCGTACTCGTCGAGGAGTTCGAAATCGAAAGAGGCGCGCGTTCCCGAGGTCGAGGTCAGGCGTTGGCGGGCGTCGAACACCGTCTTCTGCGAACTGCGGCGGGGCTCACGGCCCATCTGCGCGCGCACGTCGCCATCGATTGCAGCCGGTGTGAACGGCATTACGCAGTACTCGTGTTACTCAGGATGCGAAGATCGATCGCATTCGCTACGCTAGCGGCCAAAAGCCTATCCGGATCGTGGTTAAGGGAGAGTGAAGTGGTGGGGTCGCCGAATGCCAAAAAGGCGAGCCATTCTAGGCTTCGCCGGGTGCGGTCGCGCCCTCTGCCGCCCTGGGCTGCGGCGCGCGGCCACAGCTTCCGAAATCCGCCGAGGCGTCGGCGCGGCTTCGGCGCCGTCCCGGGCATTGTTACCATGCTGCTGCTCTTTGGCGCCGCCGCTTACCTCGCCGCCCGTTTCGATCCGCTGCCGCCCAGGTTCAGCGGAACGGCGCAGGCCGCGGACGGAGACAGCCTGCGGCTGCGCGGCGATCGCATCCGGCTCCTGGACATCGATGCACCCGAGCTCGACCAGATCTGCTGGGAGGCGGAGGGCGGGGAATGGCCCTGCGGCCGTGCTGCCCATCGGCGGCTGGTGGATCTGCTTCGCCAGGGCGCCACCAGCTGCCAGCCGCAAAAACAGGACACATATGGACGCACGCTGGCTTCTTGCACGGTCGGTGGTCGCGACTTGGGCGCGGTCCTGGTCTCCGAGGGGATGGCCATCGCCCATGGCGGCTACGAAAGGGAAGAAGCCGCTGCGCGGTCGGCCAGGATCGGGATATGGAGGGGCCGGTTTGTCGAGCCGCGGCAATGGCGCGACGAAGGCCCGTCAGGCGCCCCCGAACCGAGCCTGTTCGAGCTGATCTGGGATTGGTTTAGAGAGTTGACAGGCGCAACCATATTGCGTTGAATTAGCCATTGCGGCGGACACTTTGCGCCAATCATGCAAATTGATACGCATTTCCGCAATCTGATTTCAGGGGGCATTTACCGCTTTGGACAAGATCGACCGCAAGATTCTCGCGCTCTTGCAGAAGGACGCGACCATGCCTGTCGCCGAAATCGGCCGCAAGGTCGGGCTTTCGACCACACCCTGCTGGCGGCGAATCCAGAAGATGGAAGAGGATGGGATCATCAGGGGTCGCGTTGCCGTGCTCGATCCCAAAAAGGTCAATGCCGGCGTCACCGTTTTCGTCTCGGTCAGGACCAACGAGCACAATGATACCTGGATGCGGAAATTCTCCGCCGTCGTCGAGGATTTTGCCGAAGTGGTGGAATTCTACCGCATGAGCGGAGAAGTGGACTATCTGCTGCGCGTGGTCGTCCCTGACATTGCGGCCTACGACGCCTTTTACAAGAAGCTCATCTCCAAGATCGCGCTGACCGATGTCAGCTCGTCCTTCGCCATGGGGCAGATCAAGTATACGACCGCCCTGCCGCTCGAATTCGCCATCGTCAGCGACGAGGACAAATAGAACCCGCGGGGCGGCTAGCCTCCCGTCACCGACATGTGCCGTTCCAGCGCGGGGCCGGTGTCGGTGCGGTCGAGCACGAAGTCGTGCCCTTTGGGTTTGAGCATCATCGCCCGGTCGAGCGCCGCATCGAGTCCCTGCGGTCCGCCCTCGCGAACCGCCGCGCGCAGATCGACCATGTCTTCCTGCCCAAGGCACATATAGAGCTGCCCGGTCGCCGTCAGCCGGACGCGGTTGCAGCTCTCGCAGAAATTGTGACTCATCGGCGTGATGAAGCCGAGCAGGCCGCCGGTTTCCTTGACCCAATCATAGCGGGCAGGGCCGCCGGTACGGTGATCGGCGCGCTCAAGCGTAAAACGGCGGCCGAGTTGCTCACGCAGTTTCCTGAGGGGCAGGTAGCTCTCCACCCGGTCGATACCGACCTCGCCGAGCGGCATGCCCTCGATCAGCGTCAAACCGAAGCCGCGGCCATGGGCCCAGCGCATCATCGGCTCGATCTCGTCCTCGTTGACGCCGCGCATGGCGACCATGTTGATCTTGATCTTGAGCCCGGCTACATCCGCCGCGTCGATCCCGTCCATGACATCTGCCATGCGGCCGCGCCGCGTGATCGCAGCGAAGCGTTCTTCGTCCAGCGTATCGAGCGAGACATTGATGCGCCTGACGCCGGCCCGTGCAAGGCCCTGCGCGTGCCGCCGCAACTGGCTGCCGTTGGTGGTGAGGGTCAGTTCCTCCAGTCCGGCGCCAAAATGCCCGCCAATCCGTTCCACCAGTGCCATGAAATCGCGCCGCACCAGCGGCTCACCGCCCGTGAGCCGGACCTTTCGAACCCCGCGGGCGACGAAGGCGGAAACGATGCTGTCGATTTCCTCGAAGGAGAGGAGGTCGCGCCTGGGCAGGAACTGCATGTCCTCGGCCATGCAGTAGGTGCAGCGAAAATCGCAGCGGTCCGTCACGGACACGCGCAGATAGGTGATGTGCCGGCCGTAGCGGTCGATCAGCGGCCTGGGTGCTCCGCTGGGCTCGATATCGGGTTGCGCGAGAAGAGTGATCGGCATCTGACAATCATAGCGCCGTGCGCGACCCAGGCAAAGGCGCGGAGGCAAAAAAAGGCCGGCCCGAAGACCGGCCCTGATCGAACTGTCGTGCGCGGCCTACTGTCGGACGACAACCGTGGCGCCGACCTTCACCCGTTCGTAAAGATCGGTCACATCCTCGTTGGTGAGCCGGATGCAGCCCGAGGACACGGCCTGGCCGATGGTCCAGGGTTCGGACGTGCCGTGGATACGATAGAGCGTCGAGCCGATATAGAGAGCGCGGGCGCCGAGCGGGTTGTTCGGGCCGCCGGGCATGTATGCCGGCAGGTCCGGAACGCGCTTGCGCATCTGCGGCGGCGGAGTCCAGCCCGGCCACTCGGCGGTGCGGGTGATGCGATGCTGACCGGACCAGCGGAAACCGTCGCGGCCGACACCGATCCCGTATTTCACGGCCTGGCCGTCGGGAAGCACGAAGTAAAGGCGCCGCTCGCTCGTCTCGATGACAATGGAGCCGGGCCTGAGGCTGGTCTGATAGCCGACGACTTCCCGCTTGATCGGGCTGCCGCGGTTGCTTCGCGTGGTTACGACAGCCGCATCTTCCCAGACATTGGTGTCGGGATTGTAGACACGCGCCGCGGCAACCGGAGCAATGGTCGACAGAGAGAGAAGGGCCGCCAGCACGGCGACAAGTCCGGTCTTTGCTTTATTCATGGTCAATCCGCGCCTCTGACAAAAAAGCCCCGCACGATCCGCCGTAGGAGCCAAGTAATCGATGTTGCATAACTGGTTTGAAACTGTAGCGAAAGAGCTACTCGCCACGATTCTGTCACAATAGCAACACCTTCGCCGCATTGTGTTGCGAACATGCTACTTTTGCCACTCACCAATGCGTGACCGGGGCGGTTGACAGGGCGCCGGCACCCTCTTAGCAGGGCCGGGAACCAGTGGCCGTGGGGACGGATGTGAGCGAGAATCAGAAACGCGAGGCGGCAGCCGCGGCGCTTGCGGAAGTGAAGCCGGGCATGCGCCTTGGCCTGGGTACCGGCTCCACGGCGCGGTACCTGGTCGATCTGCTCGGGATCAAGGTCGCCGCGGGTTTCGAGGTGGTCTGTGTTCCCACCTCCGAGGCGACCGCCGCGCAGGCGCGCGCACTGCGCATCCCCCTTACCGATCTCGAGGCGACGCCGCATCTGGATCTGACCATCGACGGGGCCGACGAGATCGGACCGGGGCTTGCATTGATCAAGGGCGGCGGCGGAGCGTTGCTGCGCGAAAAGATCGTGGCCGCGGCGTCGGATCGCCTGATCGTGATTGCGGACCAATCCAAGTTGGTCGACGCGCTGGGCCGCTTTCCCTTGCCCGTCGAGGTCAATGCATTCGGCCTCGGCGCGACCCGCCGCGCGCTGGAGACGGTGCTGGCCGGGGAGCAGGCCGAGGGCGGCCTCACCCTGCGCGTGGCCTCGGAGGGCGAACCCTTCGTCACCGATGGCGGCCACTACGTACTGGATGCTTTATTTGGCCGCATTTCGGCGCCAAAAGCGCTGTCGTCCGCTCTGCTGGAAATTCCTGGCGTTGTGCAGCATGGTTTGTTCCTGGATCTGTGCGATAGGGCCTATGTGGCCGGTCCGGACGGCGTGCGCACATATGACGCGTGACGGCGCGTTCATTACAGGGCATCAATTGGGGTGGAAACTCGAACTGTGAGCAACATGACAATGACTTTTCTCAAGAAGCGCGCGTCGCTGCTGATCGCTGCCTTCCTGTCGCTGGCGGCCGCCTTTGCCGCAATGCCGGCCAGCGCCCAGGAGTTGGCGCCGGAACACCTGGCGATCGCCCGCAAATACATCGAACTGACCGACAAGTCGGGCATCTACGAAGTCTCCCTGGTTGAGACCGCGGTCGAGACCATGCGCACGATCATCACGCAGAATCCCGAAATCATGGATCCGGTCGACAAGGCGATCACCAAGACCCTGGAAAGCTACAAGGGCAAGAAGGGCGACCTGCTGGATCAGTTCGCGCGCGTCTATGCTCTCAACTTCACCATGGACGAACTGCAGGTGATCGTGGCTTTCTACGAGTCGCCGGTCGGTTCGAAGCTGGCCGCCGCCAACGCCTCGCTGAACCAGAGCATCCAGATGGTGATGCGAGTGTTCGAGACCAATCTCAAGACCGAGTTCTTCGCCAAGGTGCGGGCCGAACTCAAGGCCGGCGGCTACGACGTCTGACCGACCACGGCGCTGACGGCTTCTCGGACCCCGTCTCCGTGCGGGGCCTTTTTTCATGCCAGAGGCTGATCGTTGCGCAGGGAGACAAGTTTGGCGGAAGTGTTTGATCTTGTTGTGATCGGAGCAGGCTCGGGCGGCGTACGGGCCGGGCGCCTCGCCGCGACCTATGGCGCCAGGGTGGCCGTCGTCGAGGAGTACCGGGTCGGCGGCACCTGCGTCATCCGCGGCTGCGTGCCGAAGAAGTTCTTTGTCTATGCGAGCCGCTTCACCGACATGTTCGAGGTTGCCGGCGGCTTCGGCTGGACCGTGAATGCCAGCTTCGATTGGCCGACCCTGGTGGCCAACAAGGACAAGGAAATTGCACGGCTCGAGGCCGCCTATGTGGCGGCGCTGGAAACGCCCGGCGCCGAGTTAATCCGCGATCGCGCCATCCTCACCGGTCCCAGTAGCATTCAGCTCGTCAAGTCCGGCAGGGTTCTGGAAGCCGGAACCATCCTGATCGCGACCGGTGGGCATCCCCATATTCCCGACATCCCCGGCAACGAACTCGGCATCACCTCCAACGAGGCGTTCCATCTCGCGACGCTGCCCCGCTCGATCCTGATCGAGGGCGGCGGCTATGTCGCGGTCGAGTTTGCCACCATCTTTGCCGGCCTGGGGGTCGACACCACGATCGTCTACCGCGGCGATTGCGTGTTGAGGGGGTTCGACGAGGATCTGCGCCAGGGGCTGAGCGCCGGCCTGCAGGCGCGGGGCATCCGCCTGATCTACGAGACCAATGTCAGGGCTTTGCGCAAGTCCGGCGACAATATCGTCGTCAGCTTCAGCGACGAGGTGGAGGCGCCGTTCGGCGCGGTGATGTTCGCCACCGGACGCCGCGCCAATGTCAGCGGCTACGGTCTGGAAGCGGCCGGAATCGAGATGACCCCGGGCCGCCACATCGCCGTCGATGAGTATTCGCGGACCTCCAATCCCTCGATCTATGCGGTCGGGGACGTGACGGGCCGCTCGCAATTGACCCCGGTGGCCATCCGTGAGGGCGCGGCATTTGCCGAAACCGTGTTCAACAACAATCCCACGGCGGTGGATCACTCACTGATCGGTACGGCGGTATTTGCGGAACCCGAAGTCGCGACCATCGGGCTGACTGAGGCCGAGGCGGCGACCCATGGCGATATCGATGTCTATCTCGTCCGCTTCCGGCCGATGATCAACACGCTCTCGACCAGGACCGAGCGCATGATGCTCAAGCTCATAACGCTCGCCGGCGGGGGCAGGGTGCTGGGCTGCCATATCCTGGGCCCGGGCGCGGCCGAAATGATCCAGCTGGTTGCCATCCCCATGGGCATGGGAGCGGCCAAGGCGGATTTCGACAGGGCCATGGCCATGCACCCCACCGCCGGCGAGGAACTGGTCACGTTCAGGGCACCGGCCTACCGCTATCGGGGTGGCGTGAGGAGTTAGCCCCTGCAGCCCCCATTTCCGCCGCCGGCAGGGGCTAGTCGTGCTGGGATCAGTGTCGGCCATGAGACCAATTGTGGCTTGGCACGGCGGTCGCGCCTTGATAGACCGCGCCACCCCAAATGGTTTGAGTGCGAGCAAAAACGATGAATATCTGGACGCCGCAGAGCTGGAGACACAAACCGATCTCGCAGGTGCCCCGGTATCCCGACGCCGCCAAGCTCGCCGCGGCCGAGGCCCAACTCGCCAAGTTTCCGCCCCTGGTCTTCGCCGGCGAGGCGCGCGAGCTCAAGAGCCATTTGGCGGACGTTGCCCGTGGTGAAGCTTTTCTGCTGCAGGGCGGGGATTGCGCGGAGAGTTTCGCCGAACACGGCGCCGACCACATCCGCGATTTCTTCCGCGTCTTCCTCCAGATGGCGATCATCCTGACCCACGGGGCGTCCAAGCCCGTGGTCAAGGTCGGCCGTATCGCCGGCCAGTTCGCCAAGCCCCGGTCGTCCGATACCGAAACCGTCGACGGGGTCACCCTGCCGAGCTACCGCGGCGACATCGTCAATGACATTGCCTTCGCACGGGAAGCGCGGGTGCCCGATCCTGAGCGGCTGCTGCTCGCCTATCGCCAGTCGGCCGCCACGCTCAACCTACTGCGCGCCTTTGCCAGTGGCGGCTACGCCAATCTTGCCCGCGTCCACGAATGGACCGTGGGCTTTATGAAGGATTCGACCGCCTATCCGCGTTTCGAGGATCTGGCAGCCAAGATCGACGACGCCATCGATTTCATGCGCGCGCTCGGCCTGACGCCGGACAATACCCCGGCGCTGCGGGAAACCCGCTTCTACACCAGCCACGAGGCCCTGCTGCTGGGCTATGAGGAGGCGCTGACCCGCCGTGACTCGATCACCAACGACTGGTACGCGACCTCCGGCCACATGCTCTGGATCGGCGACCGCACCCGTCAGCCGGACGCCGCCCATGTCGAGTATTTCTCGGGTATCCGCAATCCGATCGGCATCAAATGCGGCCCGGGCCTTTCGAACGACGACCTTCTGAAGCTGCTCGACAAGCTCAATCCGCAGGATGAGGCGGGCCGCATTACGCTGATCGGCCGCTTCGGTGCCGACAAGGTGGCCGAGCGTCTGCCGCGGCTGATCGAGGCCGTGAAGCGGGCAGGGCGTACCGTCGTCTGGTGCTCCGATCCCATGCACGGCAATACCATCAAGGCCTCGACCGGCTACAAGACCAGGCCCTTCGACAAGGTGCTCGCCGAGGTGCGGAGCTTCTTCCATATCCACCGTGAATTGGGCACCTATGCCGGTGGCATCCACATCGAGATGACCGGCGACGACGTCACCGAATGCGTCGGCGGCGGCGTGTCGGCCGTGACCGAAGCAAGCCTCCAGGATCGCTATCACACCTACTGCGACCCCAGGCTCAATGCCAGCCAGGCGCTGGAACTGGCCTTTCTCGTGGCCGAGGAAATCCGAGCGCAACGGCCTGCTCGCTCTGCCCGGGTGATTTCCGTCTGAGGCGCGTTTAGCGGAACCTTAACCCTAACGAGGCATAAACAACTCCGGTTTAGTAGTTCAGTACCGGAGCATGCCATGTCCCGTCTGGTTCCAAGACTTGCCGCGTTGCTGGCAGCCATGGCCCTCCCCACCCATGTGGCCGCAGCCGATTGGGCGACGGATGAGCCCGATCTTCGCGGCGCATTCTACTCGAGCGATCCCAAGGACTGGACCGACCTGGGCGACCAGACGGACAGCATGGGTTTCGAGTTCGGCATCCGCTACTGGTATTCGTGGGGCGCACAGAGCTTCACTGTCGGCGGGGGCACGTTTACCTCCTCCGACAACGCTCACCTCGGCGAACTCCATCTGCGCATCGACGACCAGTCCACGCGAACCTACGTCAAGGGGCTCGCCGGCTACTCGATGGCCATCGGCGGAACCTACGACAGCAACGGCGTAACCGGCTCGGTGACGGATGGCCATGTGGGCTATGCGGGGGCCGACATCGGCTGGAACGCGCTCGGCGACAACGACGCAGGGTTCGGCGCGCTGCTGGGCTATATGTACTGGAGTGACTCGCCCAACACGACCCGCGAGAGCTTCACGACGGCGACTTCGGCGGCAGATATCACCTGGTCCCAGACGACGGGCGCCTGGTCCGTGCCGATGGACAGCGACCCCAACAACATCGATATCCACGCGCTGCGTCTCGGCGTGCAGGGGCGGGCCGAGTTCGGTGAGATGTTCGACATCACGGCCGAGGTCGCTGCCGTCCCCTATGCCAAGGTTGACGGCACGCTCGGTGCATTCGGTTTCGCGCCGTTCACCATCGGGTCGACGACCTACATGATGTCGTCACCGGCCACGCTCGACGGCTGGGGCTATGGCGCGATGGGCGAACTCATGCTCGGCGTGCAGCCGATCGAGAACTTGACTTTCCGGGTCGGCGGCCGGGCCTGGTACCTGCAGGGCACGGCCGACGCGACCTATTCGGTGGCCGAGATCGGCGATGCCACCGACAGCGATCTGATAAACCCGCCTGCCTTTGATACCGCGCCCACCTTCGCCAACCAGTCCTACATCACCACCGGCAACCCGTTCTCGCTGCTCCGCTACGGCCTGCTCGCCGAGCTCACCTACAAGTTCTAGCCAGTCTTTTCCCGAACCCTTGTCCGCTTGCCCTTGCCGGGGTGAGCGGATAAGTCTTGCCGCGCATTTGCGGGACTTCAAATGACCGATCGACTTCGCATCGCTTTGGCGCAGCTCAACCCCAGGGTCGGCGCTCTCGCCGCCAATCTGGAATTGGGCCGCAAGGTGCTGGCGGACGCGGAAGCGGCCAGGGCGGACATCCTGCTGCTCTCCGAGCTGTTCCTCACCGGTTATTTCCCGGAGGACCTGCTGCTCAAGCCGCAGTTCGTCGCCGATGCGATCGAGACGGCGCGCGCGCTCGCCGAGGCCACCCGTGGCACCGGCGTCAGCCTGCTCCTGCCCACGGTCTGGCGCGAAGGGAACAACCTCTACAACGCCGTGATCCTCGCCGAGGACGGTGAGATCGTCGCTACGCGCCTGAAGCGCGAACTTCCCAATGACGATGTTTTCTTCGAGAAGCGCTATTTCACCTCCGGTCCGCTGGCCGAACCGCTCACCATCAAAGGCGTCTCGATCGGCGTCCCCATCTGCGAGGACATCTGGCATCCCGAAGTCTGCGCGCACCTGGTCGACAACGGCGCGTGCATTCTGCTTTGTCCCAATGGTTCGCCCTATTGGCGCAACAAGCAGGACACGAGGAAGCGGCTGGTGAAGGCGCGGGTCCGCGAGGACAACGTGCCGATGCTCTATCTCAACCAGGTCGGCGGGCAGGACGAACTTGTCTATGACGGCGCCTCCTTCGCCATCGAGCCGGGCGACCGGCTGGCGCTGCAGGGCAAGAGCTTCGAGAGCGATTTCATTGTTTCGGACTGGCGGCACACGCCCAACGGCTGGCGCTGCGTCGACGGTGTCGTGCGCGACCTTCCCTCGGTGGACGAAACTCCGTGGCGCGCCTGCGTACTGGGCTTGCGTGACTATGTGGGCAAGAACGGCTTCAGGAATGTGGTGCTGGGGCTCTCGGGCGGCATCGATAGCGCCGTGGTTGCGGCCATGGCGGTCGATGCGCTGGGCCCGGAGAACGTCCACTGCCTGATGCTGCCCTATCGCTATACCTCCGAAGCCAGCCTCGAGGATGCCAAGGACTGCGCCACCAGGCTGGGCGTGCGCTATGACATCGTCTCGATCGGCACGCCGGTCGACACGGTGAATGCCGAACTCGCCGCGCTCTTTGCCGGTCGCGCCCCCGACATCACCGAGGAGAACCTGCAGTCGCGCATGCGCGGCGTAGTGCTGATGGCGGTCTCGAACAAGTTCGGCTCGTTGCTCATCACCACGGGCAACAAGTCGGAGATGTCGGTGGGCTACGCCACCATCTATGGCGACATGAACGGCGGCTTCAACCCGCTCAAGGATCTGCTCAAGATGCAGGTCTACCGGCTGGCGGCCTGGCGCAACGCCCATGTTCCCGGCGACTGCCTGGGACCGGCGGGCGAGGTCATCCCCCAGGCCATCATCGACAAGGCGCCCAGCGCCGAACTGCGGCCCGACCAGAAGGACCAGGACAGCCTGCCGCCCTATCCGGTGCTTGACGAGATCCTCGAGGCGCTGGTCGAGGAGGAGATGTCG
>JAUXUM010000160.1 GCA_030680995.1 Devosia sp. | reverse complement strand
CCGAACACCGTAGTTCTGAGCGATCTGTACGCCCACGCGGACATCTTCATCACCAGACAGCAAGACGGCATCACTGACCGACTTGAGGCGCGCCAACTCGATGAGGTCCGTGACTATCAGGGAATCCACGCCCTTTTGCTCACCGTGACTGTTGACGAATCCCAGACGGAGCTTCACGTCATCAAGGTTCGCCAACAGCGCCTGGTCGGTGGTGGGTCGAGGACCGCCAATCGCGCCGTCGTACCAATAGATTCTCAGGAGGCTACAAACCGGGGCTCTGCTAGCTGCGACCTGCTTGAGCGCCTCGATTGCTTTCGGGGCATTGATGACCAGAGCAGTTCTGGCCTTCTTGCTTCCGGTAAGCGCTGTGCTGCCCTGGGCGAATAGATAGCCCGCATCGACGAAGACCGCGACCCGATCCATATCCGCCTGCCCCAAATAGCAAGGGCTCCCGCAGGAGCCCTTTTATGCCGCAACAACCACGTTAACGTATCGGGTCGCAACGGAGTAAGCGAGTAATAGGCACACCTAGGAGCGCATATCAAGCGGAATCGCCTGCGACAACTCTCGATGTTTATATCAGAACGGATGAACCGGAGATTAAGTTCCAGGCACGCCTCGTGATCAAGCTCTACCCGAACACGCTGGCGCCCCTGTCCGCCGCCCCGGCCATGGCGCGGAACCCGGCGAACAGCTCTCTCCCCATGCCGTGATGCTCCTTGCGGAGGTCTTCGGTGGCCGGGGTGCGGGAGAGGAATTCGCGTTCGTCGCCGAGGAAGGTGAGGGTGCCGGCATCCGCGTCGAGCCGGATCAGGTCGCCGTCGCGGATTTTACTGATGGCGCCGCCGTCGGAGGCCTCCGGCGTCATGTGGATGGCGGCGGGCACCTTACCGGAGGCGCCGGACATGCGGCCGTCGGTCAGAAGCGCCACCTGGTAGCCGCGGTCCTGCAGCACGCCGAGCGCCGGGGTGAGCTTGTGCAGCTCGGGCATGCCGACCGATTTGGGCCCCTGGAAGCGGACGACGGCGACGACATCGCCATTGAGTTCGCCGGCCTTGAACGCATCCTGCAGCCCCTGCTGGGAATGGAACACCCGGGCGGGCGCCTCGACCACGCGGTGCCCGGGCTTGACGGCGGAGACCTTGATCACCGACTTGCCGAGATTGCCGGTCAGGAGTTTGAGCCCGCCGCTGGCCGAGAAGGGCGCGGAGACGGGGGCGAGGATTCTGGGGTTGCCCGATTGGGCGGGGGACGGCTCGAAGGTCAGCTTGTTCTCAAGGAGCTTGGCTTCCACGGTATAGTTGGAGAGTCCGGCGCCCCATACGGTCTTGACGTCCTCGTGCAGATGGCCGCTTTCGAGCAGCTCGCGGATGAGGAAACCCATGCCGCCGGCGGCATGGAAGTGGTTCACGTCGGCGACGCCGTTGGGATAGACACGGGCGAGGAGCGGCACGGCATCGGAGAGGTCCGACATATCCTGCCAGGTGACGTGCAGCCCGGCCGCCGCGGCAATGGCGATGAGGTGGAGCGTATGGTTGGTCGAGCCGCCGGTGGCGTGCAGGCCGACCAGGCCGTTGACGATCGCCTTCTCGTCGACGATGTGGCCGATAGGGGTGTAGTCGTTGCCCCCGGCGGTCAGCGACAGGGCGCGGCGGGTAGCCTCGCGGGTCAGCGCGTCGCGCAGCGGCGTGCCGGGATTGACGAAGCTGGCGCCCGGCAGGTGCAGGCCCATGATCTCCATCAGCATCTGGTTGGAATTGGCGGTGCCGTAGAAGGTGCAGGTACCGGGCGAATGATAGGATTTGGCCTCGGCCTCGAGCAGTTCGGCGCGGCCGACCTTACCCTCCATATAGAGCTGGCGGACGCGGGATTTTTCGTCATTGGGCAGGCCCGAGGGCATCGGCCCGGCCGGCACGAAGACGCCGGGGAGATGGCCGAAGCTCAGCGCGCCGATGAGCAGGCCCGGAACGATCTTGTCGCAGATGCCCAGATAGACCGCGGCGTCGAACATATTGTGGCTGAGCGCTATCGCGGTCGCCATGGCGATGACGTCGCGCGAGAACAGCGAGAGGTCCATGCCCGGCTGGCCCTGGGTGACGCCGTCGCACATGGCGGGGACGCCGCCGGCGACCTGGGCGGTGGCGCCGATGGCGCGCGCGGCCTCCTTGATCAGATCGGGATAGGTGCCATAGGG
Organism: Devosia sp.; assembly: GCA_030680995.1. GTDB lineage: Bacteria > Pseudomonadota > Alphaproteobacteria > Rhizobiales > Devosiaceae > Devosia_A. The sequence continues at coordinate 10,654 of JAUXUM010000160.1, read as the reverse complement.
CTGATGGGCGCTCAGCATGTCGTTGTAGGAGGTGACGATGCCCAGGTTCAGCGCCCTGGTGCCGGCAAGCCTGGCCTTGTCCGAGGGAGAACAGGCGGCAAAGCCGTGGGCAAGGTTGCCGCAGCTCAGGGCCGAACGATGGACGCCCTGTTCACGCGCGGCCTCGATGCGGTCGAGATAATCCCGGCGCGAAAGGGCGCTCCGGGCCGCGATACGGTCGGTGACGTCCTGGATCGACTTGCGGACAGACATCGAAAGCTCCTTGCGAGGGCGGCACCAGCAGTCAAGGGCACCAGAAAACGGTCAAAGGCGTCCGGGTCTGGCGCAGGATCGCACGCACCGGCATGTCCTCCACGGGACCTTCGGCCAATGCCCGCTCCAGCACCTTTTCCTTCTCCTCCCCCTCGATATGCAGATACGCCGCACTTGCGTCCAGCAGACGCCTGAGACCGAGGGTCACACGGGGCTCCCCCGCCCCCGGTGCCCTGATCGCCAGTGCCGGCCCCTCCCCCTCCAGCGCGTCGGCCAACGTATCGCCGCCGGGAAAAAACGAAGCGGTGTGGCCATCGTTCCCCATGCCCAGGACGACCGCGTCGAAGGGCATGGGCACCGTTTGCTGCAGCAGGTTGGTGCGGGCGATGGCGGCGGCATCCGGCTCGGCCCCACCCGAATAGAGCGGAATGAAGCGGGCGACCGCGGCAGGACCCTGCAACATCCGTTCATTGACCAGCCCGGCATTGGAGCGATCGGAGGTTTCGGGCACCCAGCGCTCGTCGACCAGCGTCACGAACACCTTGGCCCAATCGACATCCTTGCGCCTGCCGAGCGCGCCGAAGAATTTGGCCGGCGTCGAGCCGCCCGAAACCGCCAGCGAGGCGGCGCCGCGAGCATCGATCCCCTCATTGAGATGATCGACGATCGCCTCGGCGAGGGCGAGCGCCAGATCCTCCTTGCTGCCGAAGCTGCGCCTTGCCGGGTTCAATGTCCGTCCTCATGCCAGGTGCGACCGTCGCGCTCGATCAGCGCAATGGCCCCGGTCGGGCCCCAGGTGCCGGCCGAATAAGGCTGCGGCGCGTCGGGGGCGGCATCCCAGGCCTGGCGGATCGGGTCGATCCAGGACCAGGCCGCCTCGAGTTCGTCGCGGCGCATGAACAGGGTCTGGTTGCCGCGGATGACATCGAGCAGCAGCCGCTCATAGGCTTCCGGCGTGCGCTCGGAAAAGGTCTGCGCGAAGGAGAGGTTGAGCGGCACTTCACGCAGCCGCATGCCGCCGGGGCCCGGATCCTTGATCATCATCAGCATCTTGACGCCCTCATCGGGCTGCAGGCGGATGATCAGCCGGTTGGGCTTGGGGGCGCCCTCGGCGTGATCGAAGATCGAGTGCGGGATGTTGCGGAACTGGATGACGATCTCGGAGACGCGGGTCGCCATGCGCTTGCCAGTGCGCAGGTAGAAGGGCACGCCGGACCAGCGCCAGTTCTCGATTTCGGCCTTGAGCGCGACAAAGGTCTCGGTGCGCGAGCCCTTCTTGTCGTCGGGCAATTCGTCCTGGTAGCTCTTGACGGAGGCCGTCTCCGAGGTCACGCCGCGATACTGGCCGCGCACGGTGGTGCGGGCGACGTCGGCCCCGCCGATCGGCTTCAGCGACCGAAGCACCTTGAGCTTTTCGTCGCGCAGCGCATCGGCATCGTCGGAGGCGGGCGGCTCCATGGCCACGAGGCAGAGGAGCTGCAGCATGTGGTTCTGGATCATGTCGCGCAGCGCGCCGCTCTCATCGTAATAGCCGCGAGTGCCGGCGCCGACCGATTCGGCCACGGTGAGCTGGATGTGGTCGATATGGGCGGAGTTCCAGATCGGCTCGAAGAGGATGTTGGCGAAGCGAAGCGCCAGAAGGTTCTGCACCGTCTCCTTTCCGAGATAGTGATCGATGCGATAGACTTGATCTTCCCTGAAGATCCTGGCCACCGCGTCGTTGATCTCCATGCTCGAGCCCAGATCGCGGCCGAGCGGCTTTTCGATCACCACACGGGCATCGCGCCGGTAGTAATCCTTCTTGGCGAGATACTGGCAGATCGGGCCGAAGAGGTCCGGCGCCACCGCCAGGTAGAAGGCGCGGACGATCTTGGGATCGGTGCGCAGGTTGTTCTTGAGATCGTTCCAGTTCTTTTCGTCCGAGACATCGTTGGCGACGTAGGAAAAGATCGAGACGAAGCGGCCGATGGTCTTGTTGTCCTGGTATTCGGGCTCGACGAATTCGGTGATCGCGCCCCGGGCTACCTTTTGGAACTCGGCGTCGTCCCATTTGGTGCGCGATACGCCGATGATGCGCGACTGGTCATCGAACTGACCGTCCTTGAAGCGATAATAGAGCGCCGGGATCAGCTTGCGCCTGGTGAGGTCACCGGTCGCGCCGAACACCACATAGTCGAAGGGCTGGACCGGGATGATGCGGCTGGACACGCTGGGATGTCTCCTGTCGATGTAGTTCATGCGGATGCAAACTTCTGTCTGGCGAGGATGACGGCCCCGTGCAGCGGCTCGTGCCGGGGATGGACGATGAAATCGCCATAGCGGGCGATCAACAGCGGGTAAAGCCTGGTGCCGAAGCCGCCAACCGCCGCCATCTTCCTGGCGCCGCGTTGCTTGAACCAGGCGACATAGTTGTCAATGTAACTCAATTCGAGCTGCATCAGTTCGGCGGCCACCGGATCGCCCTTTTCGAAATACTCGAAAAAGAGCGGGATCAGCGCGCCGTATTCGGCGGGAGCGCGGCCGAGCAAGGTCGCCGGATTGTCGACCCTGTTGTTGGCGACGCCGGCGGGCCCGGCAGCCTTGGGAAAGGACCAGTCCATCACCGCGTCGAGCGTACCGCCGAGGCATTCGATCACAGCCACGGTGAGCGCGGAGCCCGGAACCAGCCCGTCGGCCGCCTCGACGGCGCGGCGCGCCAGCTCGCGGCCGAGGATGGCGCCCGACATCTGGTCGCCGATATGGAAGCCCCAGCCGCCGCATTGGTGGCGGACGCCATCGACCATGGCGACAGCCGCCGAACCGGTGCCGACGATGATCACCGCGCCATCCTCGCCGCCATGGGCGCCGGCGCGGGCGATGTCGATATCGTCATGGACCTGCACTCCGGCAAAGGGCCAGTCGCGGGCGGCGAAGGCATCGCGCGCCGAGGGCAGGCGGCCGCCAGCCATGCCGAAGCAGGCATAGGTGTTCGCCGTCTCGGCGAAATCGACACCGGCCTTGGCGAAGACCTCCCTGGTGCCCTCGGCAATGGAGTGCCAGGCCGGATCGCCATTGTCGATCTGCAGGTTGGAGCGGCCGCCGGAGGCATCGGCGAGGGTGACGAGATTTTCGTCGGCCAGCCTGATGCGGCAATTGGTGCCGCCCCCGTCTACCCCAAGAAAATACTTCGGCACGCGCTGAGCCTCCAGACGTTCTGCCGTCGAGCGTTGCTAGTCGGCGCGGACCATAATGCCAATGCCTCTTAGACGAAAGTAGAATAAGCAGGCGATTCCATCCGCCCAAGCGGGTTTGCCGCATGGCTCGCATGCACGCAAGGTTGCGCCGCTTCCGGGTCAGGATTCGAGGCCGCGATGCGGGCTACCGTGACCTTCCGCGCCACGTGCAAATATGCCGCTACAGCCGCCCTGGACACCGGCGGCCGCACCGGTGGCGAAGTGCTGGCCGCCTCGCTCAAGGCGGCAGCGAGCGACCGGATCGATGCGCCGCGGATTATCCGGCATGAATGTTTGAGGGCGTGCCGCGATTCCTGCGTCTTGCTCATTCAACGCGCGGGCAAAACCGGCTATCTTGCCGGACGCTTCGAGGCGGGCGCGGCGGCGGCGATCCTCGACTGGTCGACGGCCTATGCGGAGAGTTCCGACGGCGCTGTGCCTTATGCACAATGGCCGGACCGGATGAAGGGATATTTCATCGCCCGCATCCCGGCAGGCGGAGAGGCTGGACCATGACTCAAGGCCATGTTCTGATTTTGGGTGGAGCCCGCTCGGGCAAGACCGCGCTGGGCGAACGGCTGGCCATGCGGGCCGGCGACAAGCCCGCCTATCTCGCCACGGCCGAGGCGCTGGACGGCGAGATGCGCGACCGGGTACAGACGCATCAGCGCCAGCGGATGGGACGGTTCGACACCATTGAGGAGCCGATCGAGCTTGCCGAAGCGATCGTCACCGCCGCCAAGAGCCATGACGTCATTCTCGTCGATTGCCTGACGCTCTGGATCACCAATTTGCTGGGCGCCAACCAGGATGTCGCCGCAGCGGTGGAGGATCTTGCGGTGACGCTGGCGCAGATCAAGACTGCGAAAGTGATCCTGATCTCCAACGAGGTGGGGCTCGGGATCGTGCCGGACAACGCCATGGCGCGAAGCTTCCGCGACCTCGCCGGATCGGCGCAACAGAGGCTGGCCGAGATCTGCGCCGACGTCTATTTCGTGGTGGCCGGACTGCCGATGACGCTCAAGGGCGGAGTCAGGGTTGCGGGCGAAGAGGGCAATGGCGTGCACGAGGCTTGACGCTTGACCCGCCGGCGTTTCGGCCCTTGCGTCATCGCCACAGCAGCACCGCGATGGCCAGCGTCAGGCCGAGCGCCAGATTGAGCATCATCGCATAGAGTTCGAGCGCCTTCCTGATATCGGCGGGGCCGAGGTCGCGGCGACCGCTGCCGAGGGCGGAGAGATGATGCACTTCGCCATCATAGGCGCGGGGACCGCCGAGCGAGAAACCGAGCGCGCCGGCGAGCGCCGCTTCCGGCCAGCCGGCATTGGGCGAGACGTGCTTCCTGGCGTCGCGCAGCGCCGTGGTCCAGCCTTTCTCGGCGTCGGCGCCCTTCACCCAGAAGGCGGCGCCGGCCAGGAGCAGCGCGGTGAGCCGGGCCGGGATCCAGTTGACCACATCGTCCAGCCTGGCGCTGGCCCAGCCGAAGTCGCGGTGACGGTCGCTCAGGTGGCCGACCATGGAATCGGCGGTGTTGACGGCCTTGTAGAGCGCAATGCCGGGCAGGCCACCGAGGATCAGCCAGAACAGCGGCGCGATGACGCCGTCCGAGGCGCTTTCGGCGAGGCTTTCGATCGCGGCGCGGGAAACGCCGGCCTCGTCGAGCGTCTGCGGATCACGGCCGACGATCTGGCTCACCTGTTTGCGGCCGGCCTCGAGCGAGTGGGCGAGCGCATCGGCGACGGCGCGGACGGCGCGGCCGAGTTCCTTTTGCGCCAGGAGCGAGGTGGCGAGGATAGCTTCGATCACCCAGCCGAAGGGGATCAGACGCAGCATATAGGCGATGGCGACGGTCACCACCGCGGTGACGGCGAGGAGGATGAAGAGCATCGCCATGCCCTTGAGCCGGCGGCCGTCGCCGCGGTTGAGCCGCAGATCCAGCCCGGCGATCAGCCTGCCTATCCAGATGACCGGATGGCCGATGGCGTCGAGCAGCGGGCGGGGATAGCCGAAGAGGCGCTCGAGCAGCAGCGCCAGCGGTGCGAGGAAGGCCTGCATCAACCGCGCTCCGGTGCGCGTGCGAGCGCCAGCAGCGCATCGAGATCGAGTTGGGTTTCGAGATGGGCGGCGAGCGCATCGAGGGTGGCTTCGATGCTCGCCTCGTATGCTTGACCGCTGACTTCGGCACCGCGTCCAGCGAGCAATTCCCGGCGGAAGGCATCGGAGGCGAAGACGCCGTGAAGATAGGTGCCCGTCACCAGGCCGTCATCGGACACCGTCCCCTCGGGCGCGCCATCGATCCACGCGAAAGGCATGGCATATTCTGGGCCTGTGGTGACGCCCATGTGCATATGATAGCCGCTGATTTCGGTCCCCGTCATCTCATTCGTTCCGCTTACCAGCCCGAGCTGCTTGGCCGGCCCGAGCACGGTTTCGACGTCGAGCAGGCCCAGCCCGGGGCTGGTCCCGGGCGGGCCCTCGATGCCGTCGGGATCGGCGATAGTCCTGCCCAGCATCTGGTAGCCGCCGCAGATACCGAAGACGGGCCGGCCGGCGCGGTGGTGGGCGAGGATATCGATGTCCCAGCCGTTGTGGCGGAGGGCGGCGAGGTCGGCGCGGGTGGCCTTGGAGCCGGGGAGGACGATGAGATCGGCGTTGCGCGGCAACGGGAGTCCAGGCTCGACGATGACCAGCGTGACGCCCGGTTCGGCCTCGAGCGGATCGAGATCGTCGAAATTGGCGATGCGCGGCAGGCGCGGCACGGCGATGACGAACCCGCCCTGCCCCGGATCGGATTTCTGATCGAGGGCAAGGACATCCTCGGCGGGGAGCTTGCGCGCATCGGCGAAGAAGGGGACCGGACCGAGACAGGGAACGCCGGTGCGCCCGGCGATGAAGCGGCGGCCCTCCTCGAACAGCGAGGGATCGCCCTGGAACTTGTTGACCAGGGTCGCGGCGATCAGCTTCGCATCGGCCGGATCGATCACGGCGAAGGTGCCCACCAGCGAGGCGATGACGCCGCCGCGCTGGATATCGCCGATCAGCACGACCGGCAGGTTGACGGCGCGGGCGAAGCCGAAATTGGCGATATCGTTGTGCCGGAGATTGACTTCCGAGGCGCTGCCGGCGCCCTCGACCAGAACCAGATCGGCCTCGGCCGCCAGTTCGTCGAAAGCGCCGAGCACCCGCGGCAGCAGCTCGCCGCGCCCCTGCCAGTATTCGCGCGCCGGGAACGAGCCGACGCGATTGCCGCGGACCACGAGCTGGGCGCCCGATTCGTGCTCGGGCTTGAGCAGGACCGGGTTCATGGCTGTGAGCGGCTTGCGCCGCGCCGCCCGCGCCTGCAGCGCCTGTGCCCGCCCGATCTCCCCGCCATCCGCAGTCACCGCCGCATTGTTGGACATGTTCTGCGGCTTGAAGGGGGCAACATTGAGTCCGCGATCGGCGAAGGCGCGGCAGAGCCCGGCAACGATCAGCGACTTGCCGACATCGGATCCGGTGCCCATGAACATGAGGGATTTTGCCATGAGCGGCTTATGCCACGTCGATCACATGCGCATAAGAGCCCATGACGCGGCCATCGACGGCGCCCATGGGCGGCAGGTGTTCGCCGAGGGCGTCGGTGGCGGCGAACAAAGGCGTGGTGCGGGTCTGCTTGACCGAGGAATAGTGGAACTCGTGGCCGTTAAGGCGCTGCGGCCAGGGGAGCGGCGAGTTGTGGACAAGGCGCCGGTAGCCCAGGGTGCGCCTGGGCCGGTCGATACGGGTCGCGACCGGCAGCAGGCCGGCCATCCGGTGCGGCGTTCCAGTCTTGTCGGTGAGGGTTTCGCCCAGGACCATGAAGCCCCCGCACTCGCCATAGATCAGCGCGCCGCGTTGTTGCGCGCGGAAGAGTCCGGCCTTGAATGCAGATGCGGCCGCCAGTCTTGCACCGTGAAGCTCCGGGTAGCCGCCGGGGAGAAAAACCGCGTCGGCGGAGGGCTCCGGCGCTTCATCGGCCAGCGGGGAGAAGAAGGAGAGCTCAGCTCCCTGCCCGCGCCAGTCGCTGAGCCAGTGCGGATAGAGGAAGGCAAAGGCATCGTCGCGGGCGATAGCGATGCGCTGGCCGAGGGGGGCCAACCCCTCACCCGCCCGGAGCCTGCCCTCGGGCGCCACGCGACCCGTGGGGGCACCGCGCCGGATGAGGGGGGCCGAGAGAGCCAGCAGCAGGTTGAGGTCGACAAAATCGGAGACCATTTCGGAAGCTGCGGCGACCAGCGCGTCGAAGCCGGAGATCTCGCCGGGCAGGACGAGGCCGAGATGGCGATCGGGCATGGTGAGCGTGTCGCGACGCGGGATGACGCCGAGGACGGGAATGCCGGTTTGCGCCAGCGCCGCGCGCAGCATGGTTTCGTGGCGGGCGGAAGCGACGCGGTTGACGACGAGGCCGGCGATCCTGACGTCCGGCCGCCAGCCGGCGAAGCCGGCGACGAGCGGCGCGATCGACTGGCCCTGCCGTTCGGCGTCGACGACCAGGATCACCGGCAAGCCGAGGATCGCCCCGAGGTCGCCGGTCGAGCCGGTGCCGTCGGCGGCGCCATCGAAAAGCCCCATGACGCCTTCGACGAGCAGCAGATCGACGGCGTCGGCGTGGGTGGCAGCCAGGGCCCGCAGCCGCGCCGGGGCCATGGCCCAGGGGTCGAGATTGATCGCCACGCGCCCGGCGGCACGGCCGAGAATCGCGGTGTCGATGTAATCGGGCCCGGTCTTGGCGGGGGCGGCGTCGATGCCGCGCCGGCGGAGCGCGGCGAGGAGGCCGAGGGTCAGCGTGGTCTTGCCCGAGCCCGAGCGCGGCGCCGCGACGATGAGGCCGTTAGCCAAGGGAATTGTCCCGCAGAGCGCCGGCATACCAGTCGAGCGCTTCGCGAAAGCCGGAGACGGGGCCGAGCACCACGATAGCCGGCGCGAAGACGATATCGATGATGGCGGCCACAGTGCCGAGGGTGGCGTCGACTACGTATTGATCCGGCCGGGCGGCGTTGCAGACGACGGCCAGGCGGTCGTCCGGGCTGCGTCCCGCCGCCAGCAGCTGCTCCGCGATCGACGGCAAGTGCTTGACCGCCATGTACATGACGATCACCGGGGCCGCGTTGGCAACGGCGGCCCAGTCCACCGCAGCGGGTACGCCGCCGCTCTCGTCATGGCCGGTCAAGAAGATCACCGCATGGTTGGTGTCGCGATGGGTGACCGGGATGCCGGCATAGGCGAGGCCGCCGAGACCCGACGAAATCCCCGGCACGATGCGGAAGCCGATGCCGCGGGCGGCGAGCGCCATCGCCTCCTCGGCGCCCCGCCCGAACATCATGGGGTCGCCGCCCTTCAAACGCAGCACGCGCTTGCCGGCTTCAGCGAGTTCGATCAGCTTCAGCGTGATGTCGGCCTGCTTCTCGGACGGCTTGCCGCCGCGCTTGCCGGCATAGAGGCGCGCGGCGCGCGGATTGGCGAGGTCCAACAGCGCGTCATTGACCAGCGCATCATAGACGATGATGTCGGCCTGTCCGAGAGCGTAGTAGCCCAGCAACGATATCAGCCCGGGGGCGCCGGGGCCGGCGCCGACCAGCCAGACCGTTCCGGGCTCGAAGGCGGGGAAGCCGGCCCGGTCGAGAGCGGCGAAATGGCCGGTCATGCAGTTCCCCCGGTTGCGGCGCAGCGATATAGATCATCGCCATGAGCCAGGACAATGGTGAGGACGCGCCCGAGCACGCCCCCGATGCGAGGCCGCTCCGGCGCGGCTGGACCACGGGCGCCTGCGCCACCGCGGCGACCAAGTCGGCGCTCGGCGCGCTGCTCGACGGAGCTTTCGACGACCCGGTGACAATCACCCTGCCCGGCGGCCAGACGCCGGCCTTCGCGCTGGCGCACGAGGCGCGGGGGGACGGCTATGCCGAGGCCGGGATCGTCAAGGATGCCGGGGACGACCCCGACGTCACCCACGGCGCGCTGGTCATGGCGCGGGTCGAGCATGGCAGGGTGGGGGAAGGGGTGTGCTTTCATGCCGGGCCCGGCGTCGGCACGGTGACCAAGCCGGGCCTGCCGCTGCCGGTGGGGGAACCTGCAATCAACCCGGTGCCGCGCAGAATGATGTCGGGCGTAGTGGAGGAACTGGCCAAGGCGAGCGGCGTAGCGCCGGATTTTTCCATCACCATCTCGGTCCGCGACGGGGCGAAGCTGGCGGAAAAGACGTGGAACCCCCGGCTCGGCATTGTCGGCGGGCTTTCGATCCTGGGCACCACCGGCATCGTCATCCCCTATTCGTGCGCGGCCTGGATCCACTCGATCCATCGCGGCATCGACGTCGCCCGCGCCATGGGCCTCACCCATGTGGTGGGCTCGACCGGCGACGCCTCCGAGAAGGCGGCGATGGCACGGCTGGGCCTGCCGCTCGAAGCCTATCTGGATATGGGTGATTTCGCCGGCGGGCTGCTCAAATATCTCAAAGTGCATCCGGTGCGGCGCGTCACCATCGCCGGCGGCTTCGCCAAGATGACCAAGCTGGCGCAGGGGGCGCTGGACCTGCATTCGGGACGCTCGACAGTCGATCTTTTCTTTCTCGCAGAAATACTGCAGGACCTTGGACTTAGCGGCTATGATCGCGCGCGTACGGCCAATACGGCCAACGAAGTGCTGGCGTTCGCACGGGAGGCGGGGATTGCCCTCGGCGACGCCATCGCGCAGCGGGCGCGCGCAGCGGCGCAGCGGATTGTCGGGCAGGCGAGCCGCGTGGATGTGCTGATCATCGATCGGGCGGGCTCGATCGTAGGGGAAAGCGGTTAGGGAATGAAGATCCTCGTTCTTGGAGGAACGGAAGAGGCGCGCGCGCTCGCCGACGCGCTGGTGCAGATGGAGCATGAGGTCACGACCTCCCATGCCGGACGGACCACGGATCCGCTGCAGCCCAAGGGGGAAGTGCGCAGCGGCGGCTTCGGCGGCGCCGAGGGGCTCAGCGACTACCTGCTCGGCAACGGTTTCCAGCGGCTGGTGGACGCGACCCACCCCTATTCCGTGCGGATCGCGGCCAATGCCGTCGAGGCGTCGCGGCTGAGCGGCATCAAGCTGGTGCGGCTCAACCGGCCGCCCTGGATCGAGCCGCAATATGCGTTCTGGCATCACGTGCCGGATGCGGCGGCAGCGGCGGCTTCGGCGGCGCCGAGGGG
>JAUXUM010000003.1 GCA_030680995.1 Devosia sp. | reverse complement strand
ACGGTGCCCACGCCGAAGAAGGCGGTCTGGAAATCGGCCAGCACCAGGTCGCCGCCGCGCAGCAGGTGACTGGCTTCGAGGATGCCGCCGCCCAGCGCCACCCCCAGCGCGAAGGTGATCTGCCCCGAGACCGCGGTGATCACATTGGCCTGGCCCTCGTCCTTTTCTTCGATATCGGCGAAGGAAAAGGCCATCGAGCCGGTGAAGAAGGTCGAATGCGCGAAGCCCGCGGCGATCAGCAGGCCCATGATCAGCCAGAGTGGCGTCGCCGGCGTGTAGAAGCCGGTGACGGTGATCAGGAGGGCCGAGACGAAGGACGTCGAGACCAGCAGCGTACGGAAGCCGAAGGTCAGGAACGACCAGCGGGCGACGAACTTGGCCGCCATGGCGCCGGTCGCGCCGGTGAAGGTCACCATGCCGCTCTCGAACGGGGTGAGCCCGAAGATCAGTTGCAGCAGCAAGGGCAGCAGGAAGGGCGTCGCGCCGACACCAAGCCGGAAGAAGCTTCCGGCAATGACCGAAGTGCGGAACAGCGGAAAGCGCAGTACCCTCAGATCGAGCAGCGGATGGGGGGAACGCCGGGCGTGGAACACGTAGGCGGTGCCCGAAACGATGCCGGCGGCAATGGCCCCGACGCCGAACACGGGCGGCAGGGCGGGCAGGCTCACCACCGAAATGCCGAACACCACCCCCGAGAATGCGATGCCCGCCAGGATGAAGCCCACCCGGTCGATCGGCTTGACCGGCCGCGGCTCCATCGGCGGCAGATAGGCGCCGGCCAGCCAGATGCCGGCGAAGCCGATCGGCACATTGATGAGGAAGATCCAGTGCCAGGAGAAATAGGTGGTGAGGAACCCGCCGAAGGGCGGACCGATGATCGGCCCGATCAGCGCCGGGATGGTGAGCCAGGCCATGACGTCCACCAGGCGGCTGCGCGGGGTCGAGCGCACCAATACCAGACGGGCCAGCGGGCTCATCATCGCCCCGCCCATGCCCTGGATGAAGCGTGAGGCGACGAAGGCGAGCAGCGAGTCCGAGACCGCGCACAGGATGGAACCGAGGACGAACACCAGCATCGCCCACTGGAACACCTTTCGTGCCCCGAACCGGTCGGCCATCCAGCCGCTGACCGGGATGAAGATGGCGAGGGAAACCAGGTAGGCGGTGAGCGCCAGCTTCAGCGCGATCGGCTCCGAGCCGATATCGGCGGCAATGGTGGCGAGCGAGGTCGCGATCACCGTCGAGTCCATGTTCTCCATGAACAGGGCGACGGCAAGGATGAGGGGGGTGACACGGATCAATTGGCAAGGCGGGGGGTGGGAGCGGCGTAAACAGCGACTGTGGCACACAAGGTCACGAGTCGCTACGCGCCTCCCGGCAATGGACAACTCAACCCGGAATGATCCTCAAGCAGTGCAAGCGGGATAGCGGCCCATCTCGCCGCCCTTCCCAAACCCGTTCCCCAATGATATTGACCCTCGCCAACCCGCGAGAGGGCGAGATTCGCCATTCGCGGGCTTCCAACAATTTCTGATCCCCATCAGAGGCAGGAAGGGTCTGGCCTTGGCGAAAATCATTTCATCCATCACCGGCGAAGCGGCGCTGACCTTCGATGACGTGCTGCTGCAGCCGGCGCGTTCGGACGTGCTGCCGACCGATGTCGATATCCGCAGCCGGGTGACCAAGGATATCGAGCTCAACCTGCCGATCCTTTCTTCAGCCATGGATACGGTAACCGAAAGCGGCATGGCCATCGCCATGGCCCAGGCCGGCGGCATGGGCGTCATCCACCGCAATCTGACCACGGCGCAGCAGGCCGAGCAGGTGCGGCAGGTCAAGAGCTTCGAAAGCGGCATGGTGGTCAACCCGATCACCATCGGCCCCGATGCCACCCTCGCCGACGCGCTGGCGCTGATGAAGGCGAACCGCATTTCCGGCATCCCGGTGGTCGCCAATGGCGGCACCGGCGGCCGCGTCACGGGAAAGCTGGTCGGCATCCTCACCAACCGCGACGTGCGCTTTGCCTCCAACGAGCGGCAGAAGATCTCGGAGCTGATGACTTACGAGAACCTGATCACGGTTCGCGACGGAGTGGGCAAGGACGAGGCCAAGCGCCTGCTCCACACCAACCGCATCGAAAAGCTGCTGGTGGTCGACGATGCCGGCCAGTGTGTCGGGCTCATCACGGTCAAGGACATCGAGAAGGCCCAGCTCAACCCCAACGCCATCAAGGATGCGCAGGGCCGCCTCCGGGTGGCCGCGGCCTCCACCGTCGGCGACGCCGGCTTCGAGCGCTCGCTGGCGCTGATCGAGGCGGGAGTGGACCTGCTGGTCATCGACACGGCCCATGGGCATTCGGTGCGGGTGAGCGAGGCGGTCGAGCGGGTGAAACGGCAGTCCAATTCGACCCGCATCGTCGCCGGCAATGTCGCGACCGCCGAGGCCGTTCGGGCGCTGATCGACGCCGGCGCGGATTCGATCAAGGTCGGCATCGGGCCCGGTTCGATCTGCACCACCCGGATCGTCGCCGGCGTCGGTGTGCCGCAGCTCGCGGCCGTCATGGCCTGCGCCGAGGAGGCCGACAAACAGGGCGTGCCGGTGATCGCCGATGGTGGAATCAAATTCTCAGGCGATCTGGCCAAGGCCTTGGCAGGCGGAGCTTCCTGCGCCATGGTCGGCTCGCTCCTGGCCGGTACCGACGAGAGCCCGGGCGAGGTCTATCTCTACCAGGGACGATCCTACAAATCCTATCGCGGCATGGGCTCGGTGGGCGCCATGGCGCGCGGTTCAGCCGATCGCTACTTCCAGCAGGAGGTGAACGACAGCCTCAAGCTCGTGCCCGAGGGGATCGAGGGGCAGGTGCCATACAAGGGTCCGGCGGGCAATGTGCTGCACCAACTGGCCGGCGGCCTGCGGGCGGCGATGGGCTATACCGGCGCCCACACGCTCGGCGAGTTCCGCGAGAACGCGGTGTTCGTGAAAATCTCTGGCGCGGCGCTGCATGAGAGCCACGTCCATGACGTCTCGATCACCCGCGAGAGCCCCAACTACGGCGGCGGGAACTAGGACCTCGGATGCGGCTTCCCGGACGCCTGTCGGCCGCCATCGACGTGTTGGCCGATATCGAGACGCGCAAGCGGCCGGTAGCCGAGGCGCTCAAGAGCTGGGGCCTCGCCAACCGCTTCGCCGGAGCTGGCGACCGCGCCGCCATCGGCAACCTCGTCTACGACGCGCTGCGCCGCCGCGCGTCGCATGCCTATGCCATGGGGGCCGATACGCCGCGCGGGCTGGTGCTGAGCGTTGCCGTGCGCGAATGGGGCGAGACGCCGCAGGGGCTCAACGAGGCTTTCGAAAACGGTACATTCGCTCCGGCGCCGCTCACTGAGGATGAAATCGCGCGGCTGAGGGCCGAAGATCACCTGGCCGGCGCGTCCGACCACGTGCGCGCCGATATGCCCGAATGGGTGGACGCTTCACTGACCGAGGCGTGGGGCGAGGACTGGATTGCCGAGGCGCAGGCCATGGCCGATCGACCGCCGCTGGACCTGCGCGCCAATACGCTCAAGGCGAGCCGCGACAAGGTGCTCAAGGATCTGCGGCGCTTCAATCCGGTCGAGGCAGCGGTCGCTCACAACGGCGTGCGCATCCCGGCCGGCAGGGGCGACAGCCGCACGCCCAACGTGCAGACCGACGAGGGTTACCTCAAGGGCTGGTTCGAAGTGCAGGACCAGGGCAGCCAGATCGTCGCCGAACTGGCCGGCGCCAAGCCGGGCGAACAGGTGCTCGACCTTTGCGCCGGGGCGGGGGGCAAGACCCTCGCCATGGCGGCGCAGATGCGGAACAAGGGCCAGATCTTCGCCTATGACAGCGACCGGGCGCGGCTGGCGCCGATCTATGACCGGCTGAAGCGGGCAGGGGCCCGCAACGTCCAGGTGCGGGCGCCGGGGCCAGAGGCGCTTGCCGATCTCATCGGCAAGATGGACCGGGTGGTGATCGACGCGCCGTGCACCGGCAGCGGCACCTGGCGGCGGCGGCCCGACGCCAAATGGAAGCTGACGCCAGATCAGGTCGCGGCCCGGGTCGCCGAGCAGCGGGTGATACTTGCCGAGGCCGTTCCCTTCGTGAAGCCGGGCGGGGCGCTGATCTACATCACCTGCTCGATCCTGCCCGAGGAGAACAGCCGGCAGGCGGCAGAATTCCTTGCCACGCACCCCGATTTCGTGGCGATTCCTGGCCACAGCCTTTGGCACAGCCATTTCAGCGGCGCCAAAGCACGCGCGCGCTTTTCGCCCGAGGGTGGTGTTGCGCTCACGCCACATTCAACCGGCACAGACGGCTTCTATGTCATAGTCATCATGCGGAACGCCTGAAACCTGTTCTAGGGTCGAAACTCGATCAGGGTTCGGGCCTGGCGCCGCGACCGCATTTCGCACACCCGTTCATTCCCTGTTTTCTCCGGGTCGGCTATGTCGTGGCAATGAACGCAGCGATCGTGGTGATGAACTGATGGCGGCCGCCGCCGACACCGGGATATCCGGCCGCGCCTTCGCCATTGCCGCGTTGGTGATCGCGGTGGGGCTGGGGGCGATCATATGGTTCGCCATTCCCGGCCCCGGCGCCAAGCACCGGTTCGTCTCGCCCTCGGGCAGGATTGCGCTGGAGATCGGCGAGATGTGCCGCGAAACCGGCTGCCAGCGCGTCGCCGTCAGCGAAGAGACGGCGCCGGACGGCACGAAGCGCCGGCTGGGGTGCGAGGTGCCGCTGACGGAGACGCGTCCGGTGCTGTCGAACGCCCATCCGTTGTGGTCGCCCGACGAGCAGACGGTCGATGTGGTCTATGCCGATACGGACGGCGTCGGCGGCAAGTTCACGCTGGTGCTTGCCAGGGACTGCACGATCGAGGGCTGATCGCCGTCAGTGCAGGTCGCGCGGGATCGGCTCGCCCAGCGCCATCCGGGAGAAGGTGACTTCGAGTCCTTCGCCGGTCGGCGAGCAGGTCATCGGCCCGGCTTCGACGGTTTCGGGCATTGCCAGATAGGCCAGCCGCACCAGCCGCCAATTGCCGCCCGGCTCCCGGAGCTGCACCCGTAGAGCCTCGGCGTGCCGCGTCAGGCGCAACGTCACCGGCGCCGTGACCTCGCCGTCCAGCAGCATCACCGACCAGTCCGATTGATCGTCCCGGGTCACCACCACGGAGAAGTGGAGGGCGCCGTCGGTGAACTCGGTGCCGGTCTTGAGCCAATTGTTCCCGTCCACCCGGACCATGGCGCCCGCCTGGTCGTAGAGCCGGCCGTAGTCGGCCGAAAAGGTCAGCTCGAAGCTGAAATCGCCGGTGACCGGCGTGGCGAGAAAATGACCGTTCGCGTGCCTGAAGCCGTAGAACGTGTTGTTCCAGTAATCGGTCTCCCTGGCGGTCCGCACGACCAGGCTGTCGCCGCGCCGCTCATGAAAGGGCGGCTCGTTATGCCAGACAGCGTCGCCGGTTTTGGGCATGATTGTCTCCTCCTCAGCCTGCGGCTGGCGACAGCGTGGCGCCATCGACGCTGCGCTGCTCGTGCCCGCGTGCCCAGCAGCCGGTTGTCGGTCACGCCGCGATCCTTCCCCTAACACCGGCGGCGCATCCTCCGTGCCCGCGCCGGCGTGCAATCGATTACAATTCCCATCCCCCGGCGATTTGCGCAAGCGCCATACCGCGCCGAGCCTTGCGGAATCGTGGCTCTCCCTTTATGTCCCCGGCATGACAGCGCCAGCGCAGCTTCCCCCCTCCGATGCCATCCTGATCGTCGACTTCGGGTCGCAGGTCACCCAGCTCATCGCCCGCCGCATCCGCGAGGCCGGGGTGTACTGCGAAGTCCACCCGTTCAACCGCGCGGCCGATGCCCTTAAGGTGTTGAATCCAAAGGGTATCGTACTCTCGGGCAGCCCGGCCTCCACTCTGGACGAGAATGCCCCCACCGTTCATCCCGACCTGATCGCCGCCGGCCTGCCGATCCTGGGCATCTGCTACGGCCAGCAGGCGCTCTGCATGGCGCTGGGCGGCAAGGTCGAGGCGGGGCACCACCGCGAATTCGGCCGCGCTGAAGTCACTGTTCACAAACCTTCGGCGCTCTATGAGGGCGTATGGGACCTCGGTTCCGCCCACCAGGTCTGGATGAGCCACGGTGATCGCGTCACCGCCATTCCGCCCGGCTTCGAGGTGGTGGGCACCTCGTCGGGCGCGCCCTTCGCCATGATTGCCGACGAGGCTC
>JAUXUM010000061.1 GCA_030680995.1 Devosia sp. | reverse complement strand
TTCGAGTTGTTCGGAATGGGCTATTCCTGGGGTGGATACGAAAGCCTGTGCCTGCCCATCCATCCTGAACGCATCCGTACTGCCGTGCATTGGAATGCTCTGGGCGACATGTTCCGCATCCATGTCGGCTTCGAGAATCTCGATGACCTCAAGGCCGATCTGCGGGCGGGACTCGATCGCTACCGGGCGGCGAATAGCTGGTACGACCCCGGCGCTGCAACAGGCGCTTGACCGCAACCAGGTCACGCATCTCGATCCGCCCGTCCGCCCTGCGCCTGAAGACCCAGCCCCGCGCGGCGAAGAAATTGCGGACGAGATAGGCGCCGAGCGTGCCAACGAGCGCCCCGCCGAGGGCATCGGTCGGATAGTGGGCGCCAACCACGATACGCGACAGGCTGATGGCAATGGCGAAGAGCAGCATCAAGGGCAACCAGCGCGGCGAGACGAAGCTGACGACGAAGCACACCGCAAAGCCCGTGGTGGCATGGCCGGACGGGAAGCTCTGGTAGGTCCAGTCGTTGAGGAAATTCTGAAAGCTGAGAGATCCGTGTTGCTCGAAAAGTTCCGGCCGTCCGCGCCCGATCACCCGCTTGATGAGGTTCGAGAGCAGACCGGGCAGGCCGACGCCGACGAAGAAGAAGGCCCACAGACCGGTCACTTGCCAGAGCGCGCGCCTCGCCGTCGGCTTCGGAATCAAGAGAGCCAGAAGGCCCGAGACGATGAAGAGCGCCAGCGACGGTATGAGGAACCAGTCGGACTTGCCGAAATCAGTGGTCGCAAAAAAGAAATCGCGGACCGGCTGCGGCCAGGCCTGGGCCCAGAGCGACACCGGCACGTCGATCAGATGGACGATTGCCAGCACAGCGACGAAGCCCAGCCCGAAGGCGAGCCAGCCCGTGCGGGTCAGCGTGAGCGGCCAGGGTTTTGAGAGATCGAGCATTCTTCCTAGTCGAACGATTTGCCGCCGACGTCAACATTGCGAGGGAACAACTCCGCCGCACTTGCCCTTTGGCATCAGAGTGGATAACGGATGGACACGAAGTTCGGGGTATAGCTCAGCCTGGTAGAGCACCGGTTTTGGGAACCGGGGGTCGAGTGTTCGAATCACTTTGCCCCGACCAACGTAGCCACACGGGGTTCACGATGACTGCACGTATCTATCGGCCCTCGCCCAACGCCATGCAATCGGGCAAAGGCAAATCCAAGCAATGGGTTTTGGTGCACGAGCCGGCAACGCCGCGCGAGATCGAACCGCTGATGGGCTACACCACCAGCAGCGACACCCGCACGCAGGTGCGGCTGACTTTCGATACGCTGGAAGCGGCGGAGGCCTATGCGCGGCGAAACGGCATCGCCTACACGGCGCAGCCGGCTCACGACAAGACCGCGCAGCGCTCGAGCTATCCGGATAATTTCAGGTACGATCGCAAGACGCCCTGGACGCATTGAGGCGTCGGTGTCCGCGCTAGCCGCGAAGAAATTGCCGCCAAGGGGCAGAGTTTGCCCCTCAGTTTCCGTTCATTTTCGGTTCATCTTGGCGGCCAAACCACAACAGTTCAGACCTCGCTGAGCTTCACCCATTTGCCGTCGCCCTGGCTGGATTTGACCGCGGCGGCGATGAAGCTCATGCCCTCTATGCCGTCCTCGATGCTGGGCAGCAGCCCCGCCACCGCCTTGCCCTCGCCGCGGATGACTTGGGCAAACTGGCTGTAGAGCGTCGCGAAAGCCTCGAGGTATCCCTCGGGATGGCCGCCGGGAATGCGGATGTTCATCGAGGGCGCGGGGTCGACCGTGATGGAGCCGCCGCGGGTCAGCAGCTGCTTGGGCTTGCCGAATTCGGTGAACCACATCTGGTTCGGGTTGTCCTGCCGCCATTCGAGCCCGGCCTTCTCCCCATAGACCCGCAACTGCAGCCCGTTCTCGCAGCCCACCGCCACCTGGCTGGCCCAGAGCATGCCCTTGGCGCCGCCCTGCAGGCGCAGCAGGATGTGGACGTTGTCGTCGAGCTTGCGGCCTTCGACGAAACTGGTGAGGTCGGCGCTCAGCGAGTCCGTCTTCAGCCCGGTGACGAAGCGGAGAAGATTATAGGCGTGGGTGCCGATATCGCCGATGGCGCCGCCGGCGCCGGAGCGCTTGGGGTCGGTGCGCCAGTCGGCCTGCTTGCTGGATACCGCGTTAGTCAGCCAATCCTGCGGGTATTCGGCCTGGACCACGCGGATTTTGCCCAACGCCCCGGACCGGACCAGTTCACGGGCCTGCCGCACCAGCGGATAGCCGGTGTAGTTGTGCGTGAGCAGGAACTTGGCGCCCTTTTTTGGCTTGATGGCCGCGAGCGCGCGGGCATCCTCCAGCGTCGAGGTCAGCGGCTTGTCGCAAATCACGTGGATACCGGCCTCGAGGAAGGCCTTGGCCGGCCCGTAATGCATGTGGTTGGGCGTCACGATGGAGACGGCCTGGATGCCGTCCTTCCGCGCAGCCTCGGCGCGCGCCATCTCTTCGTAGCTGGCATAGATGCGGTCGTCAGCGAGGCCCAGATTGCGGCCGGATTCCCTGGCGATGTCCGACCTGGAGGAGAGCGCTCCAGCCACGAGTTCATAGTCGCCGTCGAGCCGAGCCGCGATGCGATGCACATAGCCGATGAAGGCTCCGGTGCCGCCGCCGACCATACCTAGGCGAATGCGGGCTGCGCCGTTCTCTGCCATTTGTCCCCCCTTAGCTCAGGCCGAGTATTTTGCGATTGGCGGCCACGTCGGTTCCCGCCGCGGCGAAGTCGTCGAACGCTTTTTCGGTCACCCGGATGATGTGCGCCGCGATGAATTCGGCGCCCTCACGAGCGCCGTCCTCGGGATGCTTGAGCGCGCATTCCCATTCGAGCACCGCCCAACCCCTGAAATCGTAATGGGTTAGCTTGGAGAAGATGCCGGCGAAATCGACATGGCCGTCGCCGAGGGAGCGGAAGCGCCCGGCCCGGTTCACCCAGCTCTGGAAGCCGCCATAGACGCCCTGCCGGCCGGTCGGGTTGAATTCCGCGTCCTTGACGTGGAACATCCTGATGCGCTCGTGATAAATGTCGATGTAATCCAGATAGTCGAGGCACTGCAGCACGAAGTGGCTCGGATCGTAGAGGAGGTTCGCCCGCGGGTGGTTGTTCACCCGATCGAGGAACATCTCGTAGGTGACGCCGTCATGCAGGTCTTCGCCCGGGTGAATCTCGTAGCAGAGGTCGACGCCGTTGCGGTCAAACTCGTCGAGGATCGGCGTCCAGCGGCGCGCCAACTCATCAAATGCCTCCTCGACCAGCCCCGCCGGACGCTGCGGCCAAGGATAGATGAACGGCCAGGCCAGCGCGCCGGAGAAGGTGGCGTGCTCGGTCAGGCCGAGGTTCTTCGAGGCCTGCGCCGCCCATTTGAGCTGTTGCACCGCCCATTCGGTGCGGGCCTTGGAGTTGCCATGCACACTGGCGGGCGCGAAGCCGTCGAAGGCCGCATCATAGGCCGGGTGCACTGCGACGAGCTGGCCCTGCAGGTGGGTAGAGAGTTCGGTGATCTCGAGGCCGTGCTTGTCCGCGGTACCTGCCAGTTCATCGGCATAGGTCCTGGAAGTCGCGGCCTTTTCGAGATCGATGAAGCCCGACACCCAAGTCGGCACCTGCACGCCCTTGTAGCCCAGGCCGGCCGCCCAGCGGCAGATGTTGTCGAATGTGTCGAAAGGCGCCGTATCGCCGGCGAACTGGGCCAGAAAGATAGCCGGTCCCTTAATGGTGCGCATGCATTGCCCTCCTCGAATCGGCCCGACGCGGCTTGAGACGCCCGTCGTTGTGTTACGTACCTCACAGCGCCGAACCGACCTCGTCGCGCGCTGACATGTCAGTTCAACCTTCACCGGACGCCTTGAACTGTCAAGGCGGCAGAGCGTTCGAAAAGCTGAAAGAACCGGCCCTCACCGCTCGGGCGAGGGCCGCCAGTCTGGAGCGCCCGGCTACTCCTTGAGCAGCGCGCGCGCTTCGTTCGGGCCAAGCGCCGCGGGACGTTCGCAGGTGGTGGTGAGCGTCAGCACCTGCCCGCTCTCGCCCGCCTTGAGCAGCGAAGTCATCACATCGACCGCGTGCAGCGCCACATCGAGGCCGCAGCGCGCCGGACGGCCGCTTTCGATAGCCTGCATCATGTCGGCGAGGCCGGCGGTGCGGTAGTTGGCGCGGCTGTTGCCGCTATTGTCCTGCTGGTTGGCGACGCCGAAGGGATGGTTCCAAGGCTCGACCTTTTCCTTGATGCCTTCCTTGTTGGCGATCACCACGTCGCCGCCGAAGAAATTCGGATCGGGCACGAAGGCTGTGCCTTCGGTGCCGTAGAGTTCGATATTGTGGTGGCCGTGACTGAACACGTCCCAACTCGCGCCGATCGTCACGATGGCCCCGTTGTGGAACTCGAGCACCCCATGGATGGTGGTGGGCGTTCCCACCTTGATCTTGGTACCCTCGTAGGGCGAGCCGGGCGTGGTGACGACGCGCTCGGGGTTGGCCATGCCGGTAAAGGCGGTGACCCGCTTTACCGGGCCTATCAGGTGGATAAGGTCGGTGACGTAATAGGGGCCGACATCGAGCACCGGACCGGCACCGACCTGGAAGAAAAAGTCCGGATTTGGATGCCAGTGCTCCATGCCGCGGCTCATCACGTGGGTGGTGCCGGAGGTGATGCGCCCGAGCTTGCCGCTGTCGATGAGGTTGCGCACCTGCTGATGGGCGCCGCCAAGGAAGGTGTCGGGCGCACTGCCGACCTGCAGGTTGCGCTCGGACGCAGCATTGCGAACCGACTTGCCCTCTTCGAGCGTCAGCACGAACGGCTTTTCGGAATAGGCGTGCTTGCCCGCCGACAGCGTGTCCATCGTCACCTGATAGTGCGTCGAGGGGATGGTGAGATTGACG
>JAUXUM010000146.1 GCA_030680995.1 Devosia sp. | reverse complement strand
TCGAACCGGAAAGGTATTCAACCTTTCCTGAACATGCTCCGGGATGTCGCCGCTGCATTGATCTGATCCCGCCCGCGCCGATGCGCTGGCGCAGCGCCCGTTGCTTGGTCTAGCGCGCGCCAAACGAAGAGACCTATCGTTTTGACACAGAATTTTTCCGAACTCGGCCTTTCCGCGCAGCTCGTGGCTTCGCTGACCAAAGCCGGCTTCACGACCCCAACTCCCATCCAGGCCAAGGCCATCCCGCATCAGCTCACGGGCCGCGACATCATGGGCATCGCCCAGACCGGCTCGGGCAAGACGGCGGCTTTCGGCCTGCCAATCCTGGCCGGCATCGCCGGGCTTGCGGGCCGCCCCGCGCCGATGACGGCGCGGGCGCTGATCCTGGCTCCCACCCGCGAACTCGCGGTGCAGATCGACGAGGTGCTGCGCAAGCTCGCCGACGGCATGCGGCTCTCCACCGTGCTGGTGCTGGGCGGCGTTTCCCGCCACGCGCAGATCCTGAAGATCGCCAAGGGCGTCGACGTGATCGTCGCCACCCCCGGCCGCCTCAAGGATCTGCTCGAAGACCGCAAGGTGCGGCTCAACGAGACGCGCTGGCTGGTGCTGGACGAAGCCGACCGCATGCTGGACATGGGCTTCATCCATCCGGTCAAGCAGATCGCCGCGGCGATCGGCCCGCGCCGGCAGACGGCGATGTTCTCGGCCACCATGGCGGCGGAAGTCGCCGAACTCACCAAGGCCCTGCTCAAGGATCCGGTCCGGGTCGAGGCAACCCCGCCCGCGACCACCGTCTCGGTGATCGAGCAGCGCGTGATCATGGCCGGCTCCAAGGCCAAGCGCGGCGAGCTCAATACCCTGCTTGCCGATCCGGCGCTGAGCCGCGTCATCATCTTCTCGCGCACCAAGCACGGCGCCGACCGCGTGGCCAAGAATCTGGAGATCGACGGTCACAAGGCCGCGGCGATCCACGGCAACAAGAGCCAGAATGCACGGCAGGCGGCGCTCAAGGGCTTCTCCTCCGGCAATGTGCGCATTCTTGTGGCCACCGATATCGCGGCGCGCGGCATCGACGTGCCCAATATCAGCCACGTCATCAACTACGAGCTGCCCGACGATGCGGAAAACTACGTGCACCGTATCGGCCGTACCGGCCGCAACGGCGCCTCGGGCATCGCCATCACGCTTTGCGACGGCACCGAGCGCGGCAAGCTGCGCGATGTCGAGCGGCTGATCCGCCGGACGCTGCCGGTTTCGGGCGACCTGAGGGCCGCCAACGATACCGGCGTCGTGGCGGGTGGCGTCGAAGAGCGCGCGCCGCGTCCGCGGCCCAATCAGCGTCCGCAGGGCGACCGGCCGCGGGGCCAGCGCCCGCATGCCAATGCCGGCCGGCATTTCTCCGGCGCCAAGAAGGCGGCGATCATGGAAGACCGCGGCAGCCGCAACCACTCCGTGTCGCCCCATGCGGCGCGCGGCGACGGCGCCACCGGCCCGGCCTGGTGGGAGAACAAGACCGGCGAAGGCAGCCCGGCTCCCAAGGCGGGTGCCGGCAAGCCCAAGCAGCGCTGGAACAAGGCGCAGAAGGATGCGGGCCGCGCCCGCCGCGCGCAGGACAGCCGTCCACGCACTGAACGCGCCGCGAGCTGAGTCCCAGCCCCGATCGAATGCGAAAGGCGGCCTCCGGGCCGCCTTTTTTGTTCCGAGGAAAGGCCGTCGCGGTGAGCGGCTAGGCGATGCCGACCGAGATGAATAAGCTTGGCAATACAACGGCGTTGCCCCGAGCATGGCCCGCGACGATGAAGCGGATTTCCTCCGCGTCCCCCCCGGCAACGGCCTCCAACGCCACGGCCCCCGATAAGTTCCTGTTTCTGAACGGAATATAAACGGACCGTTCGGGGAACATTCAACGCCGGGGAAGCATTGTGCTGCCAATCGGAAACCGATCCCGGCGCCGAAGCCGGACGCCCTGAGGGGGGCAAGGCAAATGCTCAAACTGTCGCTGATCGCCCTTTTCGCCATGTCGATGGCAACGCTCGCCATCGCGGCATCCTACATGCCGTTGCCGCCCGATATCGCCGGCGGCGCGCCGCGCCCGGCGGTCACGCTGGCCCAGATCGGCTGAACGGCGTCCAGGCGCCTTACCCCAACCGGCAGTCCCACGCGGCCCGCCCGGCGGGCGCCAGCTCATATGTGCGCCATGAAACTCTCGATCCCGGCACAGATCCTGCTGATCGTCCTGTTCGCCACCGCGCTCGCCGTGCTGGCCTTCGCCGCCGCCAGCGTGGTGCTGGCATGACAGCCCGCCCGCCGCCGGCGATCGGTTCGGAAGCGGCTAAAGGCGCGCGCGAATCACTCCGGCGGAATCCCGCTCCACAAACGGCCCGGTCTCATGGGCCAGCGCGGTCGCGCGTTCGGCAATTGCGCTGCCTTCGCAGGCTTCGCGCAAATTGTCGGCCGTCTGTTTGCCTTTCGAAGACGCGCAATGGCTGCCGGGCGACTCGGCAGCCATTTTTTGGATTCGTTGCATGCCCGCGGGCTCCACCGTATTCTCAGGCAAGCAGCACCCGTCTCATGCCGGCCGGCGATTAACTATACTTGGCTGTCGTAGTTGTTTTCCTCAGGCACAGGGGGTGGTCCGGAAACGGGCGAGGAGAGGCTTGAGTTCACCGGGGGAACATTGCTCGGCAGGCACTCCTCGGCGTGACGATCCGGGTCGGAGATCAGCCAGCCCAGGCACTCGATAAAATGCGCCGTTTCCCGTTGAACATTTTCGGTGACGGCGAAGGCCGGCGCGGAGATCGAAAGCATCAGCATCGCACCGACACTCGCGCCCGCCATGAGTTTTCCGGCTCTCCTGCCCCGTCTTGAACTTGTGTCTCTATTAATGGGCGTAAGCATCGATACCTCCTGCAGCGTTCAGGACACTGATTGGTATGGCCGCCAGCGGAAGCCAAGCCGCTTCCACATTCCCGCTCGTGTATTATAACCCTGCACCCGGTTCATTGGCAATATGGGCTCAAGCCCGGCGAGTGCCCATTAACCGTAGTTTGCCGAACGCGCTACGCCAGCGGAATCCCCTCGCCCTCCCTCCCTCCGGCCGGCGGGGGGCGCGTCCGGGAAGTCGCGGCGGCCTCGGTCGGCACGACTGCCCGTCCCTCCGATACTTATCCCCGCCCTCTCCACGCCCTGTAGACTCTCCCCATTCCGCGCCGATACGGGCGAAGTCGCGACGAACGGCGTGGCGCGGGACAACCGGGGGATGGGGAGTCGTCCCCGCCCGGGCTGCGCATGAGCCTGACCTGATCGGGA
>JAUXUM010000139.1 GCA_030680995.1 Devosia sp. | reverse complement strand
CGCTGGTCTCCAACTCACCTTCGGCGCCATTCAACATTGCGCGCACGTCTCGTAGGGCTGCTTGCGCCAGGCCGCGTAGGGCGGCCGTCTGCTCTGTAAGCGCCGTGGCAATTTCCGCCGTGTCCACCGGCGCGGCATCGGCCATCGGCCCGGCGAGATCGAGATCGCCAAGCAGCACGGCATACTCGTCCCCGACCAGGCCCGCGGCGATGGCACGGCCGATGTCGCCGCCGGCGCCGGTTATGACTGCTACGCTCACGACTATTGCGGCGTGGCGGTCTTGGCGGCCTTCTCGGCGTCCCACCACCAGATCGTCGGGAACCCGACGGAGAACTCCGGCAGCGTCTCGGAATGGCTGAAGCGGTCCCAGCGGGCGATGCGCGACTTGCGCAGGGCGTAGGACGGCATCACGAAGTAGTTGGCGAGCATGACCCGGTCGAGCGCCCTCGTCGCTGCCTCGAGGGTATCGCGGTCGTCGGCGAAGATGATCTTGTCGATCAGGGCATCGACGCCTGGATCGGCGATGCCGGCGTAGTTGCGCGTCTCGTTCTGGCTGGCCGCTGCCGAGCCCCAATAATCGCGCTGCTCGTTGCCCGGCGAGAGCGTCTGGCTCCAGCCGGTGTAGATCATCTCGTAATCGCGCGACCGCAGCCGGTTGACATATTGCGGCGAGTCCACCGTCCTGAGCGTCACGGCGATGCCGATGCTCCTCAAATTGTTCTGGAAATGGGTGGCGACCGGCTCGATGGTCGGCCCATTGAGCAGGATCTCGAAGCCAAGCTGCTCGCCAGCGGCATTGACGAGCTGATTGCCCTGCAGCATGTAGCCCGCCTCGGTCAGGAGCCCGAGCGCCTCGCGCAGATTGGCCCGCAGCTTCTGCGGGTCGCCGCCGACCGGGTTGGTGTAGGGGGTGGTGAACACGCTTTCGGGAACGAGGTCGCGCACCGACTCCAGAATCTCCAGCTCCTCGCCCCGCGGCAGCCCCTCGGAGCGCAACGGAATGCCGTAGAAATAGGAGTCGATGCGCTCGTACTGACCGAAGAACAGGGTGCGGTTCAGCTCCTCGAAATCGAAGGCATAGGCGAGCGCACGGCGCACCCTCGGATCCTGGAATTTCTCGAGCCGCAAGTTCGGAACGAAGCCGACCATGACGCCGGTGCTGCGGTGGCTGTTCTCGAACAGCTCCTTGACCACACGACCGTCGGCGACCGCCGCAAAATCGTATTCCCGCGCCCAGCGGCGGGCGATATTTTCTTCCCACCAGTCGAACTGGTCAGCCTTGAATGCCTCGAATTCGACCGTCGTGTCTCGGAAGAACTCGTAGCGGACCTCATCGAAGTTGTTCATGCCGATGCCGGCCGGCTCTTTGGCGGCCCAATACTCGTCCACCCGCTCGTAGACGATGGTCCGTCCAGCCACGAACGACTTGAGCCTATAGGGGCCGGAGCCGAGCGGCGGCTCGAGGCTCGAAGCGCCGATATCGCGCGGCTTGCCGTCCGGGCCCGCGGCCTCCCACCAATGCTGGGGCAGTACGAGGAGCTGGCCGATGATGTGGGGAAGCTCGCGATTGCCAGTCTGGTCGAAGGTGAAGGTCACCTGATCGTCGGCCGTCTTTTCGACCTTGGTGACGTTGGCGTAGTAGTTCGCCTGGAACGGATTGAGTTCGGTCGCCTTCTGAAACGACCACACCACATCGTCGGCGGTGACCGGCTCGCCATCATGCCAGCGGGCTTTCGGGTTCATCCGGAAGGTCACCGAGGAGAAATCGTCGGGGAAGGAGACTGCCTCGGCCAAGTGGCCGTACATTGTGGAATCCTCGTCCATCGAGGCGTCCATCAGCGCCTCGTACACCAGCCCCAATCCGCTGGCGACCTCGCCTTGCGGCAGGATTGGGTTGAAGGTGTCGAAACTGCCTGTCTCCGACAGCCGGACGACGCCGCCCTTGGGCGCATCGGGGTTGACGTAGTCGTAGCGGGCAAAACCCTCCGGATATTTGAGACCTTCCATAAGAGTCGTGCCGTGCCGCCATTGCGGCTCCTGCGCCAGCGCCGCGGACGTAAAGGTCAACAGCGCGGCCACAGCCAGTCCAGTCGCCTTCAGGGTCTTGTGCATCTTCGTGCCTCGCAATTGTGGGAGCCGGTGACCGGGAAACGCGAAACCGGGACGTTCCGGTTCAATCATGTCCAATTTATTCGTGAAGTGGAAGAAGCTTGACCGTCACTGGGCAACGATACCCGGCACGGCCTCGATCTCGAATGCGGCCGCAAGCAGGGCTTTGGTGTAATCGGCGCGCGGGTTGGCGAAAATCTCGTCGGCCGATCCTTGCTCCACGATCTTGCCGTTCCTGAGCACGATCACCGCATTGGCCAGTGCCCGCACCACCTTGAGGTCGTGCGAGACGAAGAGATAGGAGAGGCCCCTTGCGCGCTGCAGGTCGCGCAGGAGATCGACGACCTGCGCCTGAACGCTCATGTCGAGGGCCGAGGTCGGCTCGTCGAGCACCAGCAATTTCGGCTCGAGCACGATGGCCCGCGCGATGGCGATGCGTTGCCGCTGGCCACCGGAGAATTCATGCGGGTAGCGGAAGCGCGCCGCGGGATCGAGCCCCACATCCTTGAGCGCCTGCACCACCCTGCGATCCAGTTCGGCCGCGGCAAGCCTAGGCTGGTGAACCCGTATTCCTTCGGCAATGATGTCGCCCACCGGCAGGCGCGGGCTGAGAGAGCCGTAAGGGTCCTGGAAGACGATCTGCATGTGGCGGCGTAGTGGGCGCAGTGCCTTCCACGAGAGCCCCTGGATATCGTGGCCGAGGAACACCACCCGGCCCCTGGAGGAAATCAATCGCAGCAGGGCAAGCCCCAAGGTCGATTTGCCCGACCCGGACTCGCCGACGACGGCGAGCGTCTCTCCTTCCCGAAGTTCGACATCGACCCCGTCGACGGCCTTGATGTGACCTACCGTGCGGCGCAGCAGCCCACGCTTGATCGGGAACCAGACCTTGAGGTCTCGGGCCTCGATGATGGTTTCCGCGCCGGGTCGTGCCGCAGGCGGCGCCCCCTTCGGTTCGGCCGCCAGCAGATGCCGGGTGTAGCTGTGCTGCGGAGTGGCGAAGATATCGGCCGTCGGCCCGCGCTCCACGATTTCGCCCTGCGTCATGATGCAGGTGGTGTCGGCCATCTTGCGCACGATGCCGAGGTTGTGGGTGATGAAAAGCATGGCCATCCCCAACCGGGACTGGAGCCGCTTCAGCAGCTCCAGGATTTGCGCCTGCACGGTGACGTCGAGGGCGGTCGTCGGCTCGTCGGCGATCAGCAGGTCGGGTTCGTTGGCAAGCGCCATCGCGATCACGACGCGCTGGCGCTGCCCGCCGGAGAGCTGATGCGGGAACGAGGCCAGCCGGGTGGCGGGCTTGTCGATACCCACCTGTTCGAGCAATTCGACGACGCGGCTCCGAGCCTGGTTGGGGCGCATGCCGCGATGGGTGACCAGCACCTCGCTCACCTGCCGCTCGACCGTGTGCAGCGGATTGAGCGATGTCATCGGCTCCTGGAAGATCATCGATATGTCGTTGCCGCGCACGGCGCGCAACTCCGCGTCCGAAGCGTGGAGCAACTCCTTTCCCTTGAAGAGGATTTCGCCCTTTGGATGGCTCGCGGCGGGATAGGGCAGCAGCTTCAGCACCGATAGGGCGGTGACCGACTTGCCGGAACCGGACTCCCCGACCAGCGCCAGCGTCTCGCCGGAATTGATATCGAAGGAGACGCCGCGCACGGCATGCACGACGCCCTCCCCCTGGCGGAAATCGACATGCAGATCGCGGACGGAAAGGAGTGGTTCGGTCACGGCTTCATCCGAATGTCTTGCGCGGATCGAATGCGTCACGAACCGCCTCGCCCACAAATATCAGGAGACTCAGCATCAGCGAGATGACAGCGAATCCGGTCAGGCCGAGCCAGGGAGCCTGCAAATTGTTCTTGCCCTGCGCCAGGAGCTCGCCCAGCGAGGCCGAGCCGGGCGGTAGACCGAAGCCGAGGAAATCGAGCGCCGTGAGCGTGGTGATGGAGCTGCCGAGGATGAACGGCATGAAGGTGAGGGTCGCGACCATGGCGTTGGGCAACAGGTGGCGCAGAATGATGGTCCAGTTGGAGACGCCGAGCGCACGGGCGGCCATGATATATTCGAAATTGCGGCCGCGCAGGAACTCGGCGCGCACGACGCCGACCAGAGCAACCCAGGAAAAGAGCAACAGAATGCCGAGCAGCAGCCAGAAGCTGGGGACCAGAACGCTGGAGATGATCAGCAGCAGATAGAGCTCCGGGATCGACGTCCAGATTTCGATGAAGCGCTGGAACATAAGGTCGATCCAGCCCCCGAAATAGCCCTGCACCGCGCCTGCCGCCACGCCGATCACCGAGGATACAGTGGTGAGGATCAGGCCGAACAGCACCGAGATGCGAAAGCCGTAGATCAGGCGGGCGACCACGTCCCTGCCCTGATCGTCGGTGCCGAGCCAGTGGAAATTGCCATAATTGCAGCCCGGGTCGTCGATTCCGAGCGGGTGGCGCTGACAGCGTTCATCGGGTGACATCATCCAGGAGGGCGGCGCCGGCGCCGGCACCGGGAGGGCTTCGTCGACAGTGCGGTAGGAAAAGCGGACCGGTGGCCAGAGCATCCAGCCGTTGGCCTCGATTTCGTCGGCGATGAAGGGATCTCGATAGGCCGTCACCGCGAGGAAGCCGCCGAACCTGGTTTCCGGATAATCTACAATGATCGGGAACAGCAGTTCCCCCTTGTAGGAGGCGATGATCGGCCGGTCATTGACGATCACTTCGGCGAAAAGCGCGGCGACGAAGAGGGCGAGGAATATCCAGAGCGACCAGTAGCCGCGCCGGTTCTTGCGGAAGTTGGCCAGCCGCCGCTGGTTGATCGGCGACAGGCGTGAAGCGGAACGCGGTGCATCGGCCGGAGACCGTGCGAGGGAGGGCGAATAAACGCCCGCGGAAACAACTGGCATCACCGTCAGACGTCCCGCGTCTCGAAATCGATGCGCGGATCGATCCACATGTAGGTGAGGTCGGAGATCAGGGTCAGCACCAGCCCCAGCAGCGAGAAGATGTAGAGCGTCGCGAAGATCACCGGGTAATCCCGAGCGACCAGGGCCTGGAAACCGAGTAGCCCGAGTCCGTCGAGCGAGAAGATGGTTTCGATCAGGAGCGAGCCGCCGAAGAACGCGCCCACGAAGGCGCCCGGAAAGCCGGCGATCACCAGCAGCATGGCGTTGCGGAACACGTGACCGTAGAGCACCTGGTTCTCGCGCAGGCCCTTGGCCCTGGCGGTCACCACATATTGCTTGCGAATTTCATCGAGGAACGAGTTCTTGGTGAGCAGCGTCGTTGTGGCGAAGGCTCCCACCGCCATCGCCAGGACGGGCAAGGCGATGTGCCAGAGATAGTCGAGGACCTGCTGCCACCATGGCAGCTGCGCGAAATTGTCCGAGGTCAGGCCGCGCAGCGGGAAGATCTGGAGAAAGCTGCCGCCGGCAAAGAGCACGATCAGCAGAATGGCCAGCAGAAACCCCGGCAGGGCGTAGCCGACGATGATGATGCCGGACGTCCAGACATCGAAGCGCGAGCCATCGCGTACCGCCTTGGCAATCCCGAGCGGAATGGAGATGCCGTAGCTCAGGAGCGTCATCCAGAGGCCCAGCGTGATCGAGACCGGCATTTTCTCGATCACCAGATCCACGACCGACTTGCCCTTGAAATAGCTGTTGCCGAAGTCGAAGCGAACATAGTTCCACAGCATGAGCCCGAAGCGCTCCAGCGGGGGCTTGTCGAAACCGAACTGCTTTTCGAGCTGGGCGAGGAATCGGGGACTGAGGCCGCGGCCACCGCGATACTGCGACGGCGATGCCTTTTCCCCCGATCCGGCCACCTGCTGCTGGCCGGCGAAGTCGCCCTCCGCCGAGCCGCTCACCCGGGCAGTCGCCGAAATTCCGGTGCCGCTCATCTGCGCGATGATCTGCTCGATCGGGCCGCCGGGGGCGAATTGAACGACGATGAACGAAACCGCCATGATCCCGAACAGCGTCGGGATAATCAGCAGCAGGCGTCGCAGGATATAGGCGCCCATCACGACTCCGGTTGCGCGGCCGCGGTCAGGACCGGGCCGCGAGTTGCCGTGATGGTAACAGACGCTGTCATAAACGGAAGGCGCTCGCCGGGAGTTGCGCAAATTCGGCAATCGCGGTGGCCGGCGCGACCCTCCCGCCGGCCCGATCTAGCTCCCGGCTTGCCTCAGGAACTCGATGACCATCGCCGCCGTCCAGGTAAAACGGCCGCCGCCGCAGGCTTCACCGGTCAGCGGGTCATAATATTCGGCAAAGCCGGAATGGGTAATCAGATCGAGACTGGACTTTGCGATGTGGGCGGCCACCTCGGTCTCCCCGATCGCTTCGAGTCCGTCGGCGATCATGTAGTTCATCACCAGCCAGGCCGGCCCCCGCCAATAGCGTTTGGGTTCGAAGCGTGGGTCGGCCGGATCGTGTGACGGAACCACGAAGCGCGTCGCCGCGGACTGCCGTTCGATGGTGCGGGCGATCTCGTGGGCGCGATCCTTCGGCACAGCCGCAAAGACCGGCAGCAGTCCCCCGATCGAGGCGCTATCGACCAGAGTGCCGGAGGTACGGTCGAGGCAAAGATACTGGCCGTGCGTGGCGCTCCAGAGCCCTTCGAGAGCGGCGAGCCCGATTTCGGCGAGCACACGGTTGGCCCGCGCGATTTCGGGCTCGTCCAGGGCATCGGCCAGCGCTGCGAGATCGGCACAACCACGGATCAGGATGGCGTTGAAGCCGGGATCGATCACCTGGAAGGGCGAGGCGTCGTGGAGTTTCGAGTTGTCCCAGCCGAGCGCGCGGAAATGCTGCACCAGCCAGAGATAGCGGTCGTACTGCTCCCTGGTCGGCCGGTGGGCGGGATCGGCATGCTGGGTGTCGCGGCGGGTATAGGGGTCGATGCCCTCGGTGGGCACCCGCTCGAACGCCTCGTCCCAGTCGATCGAGTTGTCCCGGCCCGACTCCCAGGGGTGGAGGATTGCCACCAGTCCTTCTCCATGCGGGTCGCGGTTGTCGTAAAACCACCGATGCCACGCATCGATCTTGGGCAGCAGCGCGCGGGCGTGCCTGGCCGCCAGTTCCTTGTCGCGGGCGCGCTCGAACAGGCGCCGCACGGCAAAGCCGGCGACCGGAGGCTGGGTGATGCCGGAGGTCGGCGTCGGCCGGCCGGTCTGCCAGACATCGGGGCCGGGGAAATAGCCGTCGTTCCACACGTGGAAGATAATGTGCGGCACCATGCCGTCGGGCCACTGGTGCGCAAACAGCGTCTCGATCTCGGTCCAGGCGCGGGCCTCGTCGTAATGGCTTTGCCCCAGCGCGGTCAGGCAGGAATCCCAGTTCCACTGGAACGGATAGAGTCCCTTGGTCGGGACGGTGTAGGTGCCGAGATCGTTCTCCTTGAGAACCTCGATGGCGTGATCGTAGATCTTGGATGCTTCGGGGGCGATCATTGTCGGTACTCTGTGTTGCAGCTCATGGATCACCCGGCCGCGTGGCGTCGGGAGGTTGCGTGATGCCCGAGGTCGGGATCGCGCGCCCGGAACCCTGGATGTCCGGACCGGGGAAGTAGCCGGGCGCCGCCTCGTGAAAGACCATATGCGGCACCATGCCGTCCTGCCGCTGGTGGGCGAAGAGCGTTTCGATCTCCGTCCACGCGCGGTCACTGTCGAAATGCGACTGGCCGAGCGCGGTGAAACAGGAATCCCAGTTCCACTGGAACGGATAGAGGCCTTTGGTGGGCACGGCATAGGTGCCGCGGTCGTTCACATGCAGAACGGCGATGGCCTTCTCGGCAGTTTGCGATCGTTCGAGAATAGACAAGTCAGGTCTCCAGCGGTCAGACCGCCATGGTCGTTTCCGGATCGAACCAGCGCACCCGGTCGGATTTGGGCGCCAGGCTGAGGTCATCGCCCGGCGCGACCCGTAGATCGGACTCCAGCACGGCACGGAATGGCGCCCCGTTGACGTCGCAGGTGACGAGCGTATGTGCGCCCAGGGGCTCAACGACGCGAGCCGTGGCCTTGAGGCCGCCGGGCGTGACGGTCACGTCCTCGGGACGGATGGCGAACTCGAGCCTGTCCTGGTCGGCCTTCGGCCCGTCCAGCGTGAGCCCCGCCACCTGCCACTTGCCCTCGCCAACCTTCATTGCGGGAATAAAGTTCATGGGCGGATTGCCGATGAAGCTGCCGACGAACCGGGCGGCGGGATTTCGGTAGACCTCGACCGGCGTTGCGGCCTGTACGATCCGGCCGCCATTCATCACCGAGATCCGGTCGGCCAGGCTCATCGCCTCGACCTGATCATGGGTGACATAGATGGTCGTGGTCTTGCTCGCGGCCAGGACGCCCTTCAGTTCCGCCCGCATTTCGAGGCGCAGCAACGCGTCGAGGTTGGAGAGCGGCTCGTCCATCAGGATCACGTCGGGCTCCATGGTCAGCGCACGTGCCACCGCGACGCGCTGCCGCTGGCCGCCCGAGAGCTGGCCGGAGTAGCGCTTCAACAGCTGCTCGATATGCATGAGCTCGGCCGTGCGGCTGACCCGCCTGTCGATCTCGGGCTGCGGCACCTTCTTCATCCTGAGCCCGAAGGCGATGTTCTCGAACACCGTCAGGTGCGGAAACACGGCGTAGTTCTGGAACACCATGGCGATGCCGCGTTCGCGCGGCGGCAGCCGGTCGACGCGGTGCCCGCCGATCCACACCTCGCCCTGGCTTGGGGTCTCGAGCCCGGCGATGATGCGCAGGAGAGTGGTCTTGCCGCAACCCGACGCGCCAAGCAGGACCATGAACTCCTGATCGGCGATGGTCAGGTCGATCGAATGCAGGGCCGTGAACGCGCCAAAGCTCTTGGCGACATCCTTGATGACGATTTCGGCCATAGGCGTTCTCCGATTCTTTCGTTGCCGCGCTCTCGAACGACCAGCATCGGTGGCCGCTCTTGCTGAGAACGCTCCTAGCGGTTCGCTATGCCCCACATCGCAAACAGGTATTTGCGAACGGCGAAGATGAAGATCAGCGCCGGCAGCACCAGCGCGGCGCCGCCGGCGAATTTCAGGTGCATCGGCGATACACTGAGGCTCTGCAGCAGGAAGGCGGTGAGCGTACGGTTCTCGACGGTCAGCACCGAGGCAGCGAAGACCTCGTTCCACGAGATGGTGAACGCGAAGATCGCCGAGGCCGTGATGCCCGGCAGCACCAGGGGCAGCACCACCTTCTGGAACGCCTGCAGCCGGTTGCAGCCGAGGGTCCAGGCGGCCTCCTCGAGCTCGATGGGGATACCCGAGAAGATCGAGAAGGTGATCAGCACCGCGAAAGGGATGGCCAGCGTCGTATGCACCAGCGCCAGCCCGAGAACGGTATCGTCGAGTCCGACACGGATGAACATCACGGCCAGCGGAAGCGCCAGGAGCGGCAGCGGGAAGGCGCGGGTCATCAGCACCAGCATGCGGAACGTGGCCTTGCCGGGGAACTCGAAACGCGACAGCGCGTAGCCGGCCGGGGCGCCGATGCCGATTGAGAGGATCATGGTCAGTACCGCGACGACCACCGAGTTCCACAGCGCCCGCACCACGCCCGCGAAGCCGAGAAAGAACTGCAACGAGCCAAAATCGAAGGAAGGGATGGCGGTTTTCGGAAAGCCCGAGACCTCCTGCGGCGAGGACAGTGTGTTGACCACGAGCAGGTAGATCGGGACCAGCACCCAGGCGCACAACAACACCGTGCCGGCGATGAACAGGAACTTTCCGGCGGCATTGACCTCCGCGACCGGCCGGGGAACGTCAGCAACGGTTGCAACGCTCATATCGTCGCTCCTTTGGGCGTGCGCAGGACCCGCAGGAAGAATAATGTACTGGCGATCGAGATGGCGAGGATTACAAGCGCATAGGCCGCCGCAACGTTGCGATCGTTCAGCGCGAACTGCCAATTGAAGGTCTCGCCCATCAGCACCGGCAGCGTCGTACCGCCCAGCGCGACGACCACCGCGAACACCTCGAATGCGGCGATGGTGCGCAGTATCAGCGCGGTTTGCAGGCTCGGGCGGAGCATCGGGAGCGTCACCTTGAGGAAGCGTTTCCAGGGACCGGCGCCAAACACTTCGGCGGCCTCGTAATATTCCTTGGGAATCAGCCCCATGCCTGAGACGAGGATCACCATCACGATGGCAGTGGCGCGCCACACCTCGGCCAGGATCACGGCCACGAAGATGACCCACAGGTTCTGGTAGCCGAGGAAGAGTACCGGGCGCTCGACGATGCCCAGGCCGACCAGCACGGAATTGAGGAAGCCCGACTGCTCGAAGATGGCCAGCCAGATGATGCCCGCCGCGAGGTCGGAGAGACCTAGCGGGATGGTGAAGATGTAGAGGATGGCGTTGCGGCCGGTCTTGAGCTTGGTGACGATCGTCGCCATTGCCAGCGCCATCACCAGTTGGATCGGCACGATGATTGCCGTCAACAGGATGGTATTCCAGAGCGTCGTTCCGAACTTCCAGTGGGTCGTCATGGTCTGGAAGGGCTTGAGTGTGAACCCTTCGGGCGACGAGAAGGCCAGGATCGCGATCTGCAGGAACGGATAGAGAAAGAAGACCAGCAGGAACAGCGTTGCCGGCAAAAGCAGCAGGTATGGCAAGGCCCTTTGAGGCATAGTGCGCTTACCCAATCCGTCACGTCAGGAAAAAGATGCTGCCCAGCACCACGAAAGCGCCGGGCAGCGGGAGGATCCGATTATTCGACCGGGCACGGCCCTTCGGACGGCGCATCCGGAAGCCAGCACGGTGCGTTGGCCTGCACCATTAGGGCGCGCAGGGTCTCCGCCTGCTGGTCCAGCACCTGGCGCAAATCCTGACCTGCGAGCACGGCGCGCTCGAAGGTGTCGATGTAGACCTGGTTGAACTGGCCGCCGAGATCGCCGAGCCCCACCGGCAACAGCGCCGGCAGCGCGTCATCCGCACTGGTCATGGCGGTGACCGCGGGGCCAAGGGCCTGGGCGGATTTCGAGAGGGCCGCGGGCAGCGCGGCGTCGGTCACCGGGAAGAAGTTGGTGGCGAGGAGCGTCGCAACCTGGGTTTCAGGCTGAATCATGTAGCGGACCAGGGCCTTGGACGCTTCGATATCCGGAGCTCCCTTGGGGATGGCGACCCCCGCCAGCACCGGCATGAAGCCGCGGCCCATCGGGCCGGCAGGAGCCGGGAAGGCGACGAAATCGTCCGGACGCTGATTGAAGGCCTCGCCGAGCCGCGCGATATGGTCGAACGCCAGCCACACGTCACCGTTCAGCAGCGGTTCCTGCATAAAATCGTAGTTCGTCGAAGCCGGGTTGGCGTACTGCCACAGCTCCTTGAACATAGTCCAGCCGGCCTCGGCTTCCGCCGACCGGAACTTGGTCACGGTCGAGCCGGCATAGGACGGCAACAGGAAGCCCTGGAAGAAGCGGTGCTTCAACCCCTTCGGTCCGGCCGGAAAGCCAAACTTGGGCGAGCCGGTCTGTTCGGCCAGGTTCTTGGCCCAGGCGACCAGCTGGCCATAGGTCAAGGCGTTGATGTCGGCCCCTTCAGGCAGGAAGGGCAGCGCCTCCTTGTTGGCGGCCATCACGTAGGTTGCCTGCATCCAGGGCAGGTATTTCTGCTCGCTCGTGCCGAGCTTGCCCAGTTCCATGAAAGCCGGGCTCACTTCAATGCCGGACAGGTCGATGCCAGAGAGATCGACCCAGTTGTCAGCATACCTCGACAGATCGCCATGCAGAGCGCCGACGACGCCGATGCTGCCCGATCCGGCCTGCATTTCGGCCTCGATACGGGTGATGAAGGGCCCGGGTTCCTGGGGCTGGAAATCGACGCCGCCTTCGAAACCCTTCAACACCTGCTCGCGCATTTTCTGTGTCTCTTCGACCGGAGCGGCCTGGCTCGACCAGAACAGCACCTGGGCATTGGCGATGCCGGCGGTGAGCGTCGCCATCGAGATGGCAAGCGTCGTGCCGGCCAGAATTCTCAGAGTTCTCTTCATTGGTTTTCCTCCCTATGATGTCGTTTACGATTGACTTTGTACCTGCGGGGCCGGGCCATGGCTGGCCCGTGCGACCAGGGCCGGCCGCAGCAGCCGCGTCAGCGGCGTCGCCGGTCTCTGCTCGATCACCTGGATCAGCATTTCCGCGATTTCGCGCGCGGCCTGACGGATCGAGGCGTCGAATGTGGTAAGGCCAGGCGGAGCGTACGCCGAGGCGACGACGTTGTCGAAGCCGATGACCGACAGGTCGCGCGGGATGGAAAGCCCTGCCCGCGCAGCCTCCTCCATGACCGTGAGCGCCAGTTCGTCGAACAGGCCGATGATGGCGGTCGGGCGCGCGGCACTGTGCAGCATCCGGTTGGTGGCTTCGACGCGCGCGCCGCGGTCGAAGCGCGGCGCAGTGGCGATATCGAGCTTGACCGAACGATCGCCGCGGCGGGCAATCGCCTGCGCCAAGCCGTCCTGGCGGAGATGGCGGAAAGTCATGCTTTCGGAAATTGTTACCAGGCCGAAGTGCCGGTGACCCAGCGAATAGAGCATCTCGAAGGCTTCGCCGAAGGCGTAGGCGCCGTCCGTGTCGAGCCAGTTGTAACTGGTGGTCTCATCGAGCAGTCGCCCATGGGCGACGAAGGGAAAGCCGCGCTTGGACAGATAAGCCAGACGCTCATCGATTTCAGCGATCCGGGTGATGACAACCCCGTCCGCGCGGCCCGATTCAACCACGTGCCGCAGCACCGAAAGCTCCGATTGGCCCTCCGCGGCGGTGGCAAGGATGAGATCGCTGCCGCGCGACACCAGTCCCTCCCCCAGTCCGGTGACGAATTCTCCCAAAAAAGAGTCGACGAGGTTGGGTCCACGGATCGGCAGCACCAAGCCGACGAAGCCGCTGCGGCCGGAAACCAGCGTGCGCGCGGCCGTATTGGGGACATAGCCATAGGCCAGGGCCGCCTCGGCAACCCGTTGGCGAGTCTTCAATGCAATCTGCTCGTGCCCGGCGAGCGCGCGCGACACCGTCGTAATCGAGATGTCGAGCCTGGTTGCCAGCTCTTTGAGCGTTTTTGCCCGCATTGGACTCGCCCTTCCCAAAACGATTCCAGTTTGAACGTTTGCAATGCCTGGCGCATTTCGCTGCAAACGTTTTAAAACCATACTCTTTTGCGCGGAGATGTCAAACGGGCGTAATAGCCGGGGACTGCCGCAGTTGCGCGTCACCGTTGTGCATGCGCTATCGGCCGGCGACGGCGCGAATTGAAGGGGCAGCGATGACAATCGAAAATCGAAAGGCGCTGATCGTATGGGGCGGCTGGCCGGGGCACGAGCCGGAGGTTGGGGCGCGGCTGGTGGAGTCCATGCTCGAACAGGACGGCTTTGCCGTGACGGTGACCAACGACTATGGCGCGATGGGCGGATCCGACATCGAAGATTTCAGGCTCGTCGTGCCCATCGTCACCAACGATGAGATCGAAAGGGATATCGTGCTGCGGTTGATCGATGCGGTGCGCTCGGGCGTCGGGTTGGCGGGCTATCACGGGGCACTGACCACCTCTTTCCGCCGCTCGGTGGAATGGCACTTTCTCTGCGGGGTGCAGCGGGTCGGCCATCCCGGTAACATCATCGACTTCCATGTCGACGTCACCAAGCCGGACGACCCCGTCATGCAGGGGCTGAGCGGCTTCGACTACCACAGCGAACAGTATTATCTGCACTACGATCCGAGCGTGGATATCCTCGCCACCACCACGTTTTCCGGCAAGCACGACCCGGTCACGGCGGGAGTGACCATGCCGGTGGCGTTCAAGCGCCAGTTCGGCGCGGGACGCATCTTCTACACCGCGCTCGGCCACGTCGCGGCGGAATTCGAGCATCCGCAAATGCGCGCAATCCTGCGCCGCAGCCTCAATTGGGCAGCCCGGTAGCGCGGTTTTCAGCGGCAGGCAGCGCCCCTTGTTGCGCGCCGCGAGGACAGGCCGTTGCCGGAGTTGACCAGCGTCATCGAGCAGTACCGGTATGCCCTGGATTGGGACGTCGAGGCGCCGTGGGCGCCTGACCTACCGGTCACGAGTGCCGATGGCGCGGCTCGAATGGCATCTGGACGTGCCGGTCTGGCCGGTCGGCGAACAGGGTTATCAGTTGACGCCGCGCCAGGTGCTGAAATCGCCCTGTCGCTTCGAAAAGGAATAAACGATGAAGCGCCTATTCGGCGGCGCGGTGAGGCACGAAGAGCCCGCTGGCGGCATACGGCTCCAGCGCACTATTCCAGATCACGCGGTGGCGGCCGGAATCATCGGGGACCAGCACTTCGCTCTCGCGGCCCGAATGGGCGGAGAACTGCGCGAGGTGCCTCGCTTCCTCGGCCGCCGTTTCCCGGGATGTGAAGGGACCGTGGGCCTTTCCTTCGAAATCGACCCACCAACTGTCCCGGCTCAGGATCACGACGAACAGCGCTCTCGACATCATACAACCTTACCGAAGCGAACGAGCATTGCTAGCACCGAAATGAGTGCGACGGTGGCGGCGGAACGCGTTACGCACAGCATTGTGCCGCACATCTCTTCAACAAGGGCCGGCAGTGGCGCGGAATCCGGGAGGCGACCGTCCGGTCAGACTGGCCGACGGTACTGATATATCCCCACGTCGATGCTGCCTTCGATGAATCCGGCCTCGCAATACGAGAGATAGTACACCCACTTGCGGCGGAATTCCTCGTCGTAGCCGAGTTTGGCGATCTCGGACCAGCGTTCGAGGAAGCGTTCGCGCCACAGCCTCAGCGTGCGGGCATAGGACAGGCGGAAGTTTTCGGCATTTTCGAGGATCAGGCCAACGCCTTCGCCCTGCTCGCGCATCGCCGTCTTGGTGAGCAGCATGCCGCCGGGGAAAATATAGCGCTGGATGAAATCGGGGCCGGCGCGATAGGCGTCCACATCGGCCTCGTCGATGGTGATGGCCTGGATGGCGGCCGTGCCGCCTGGCTTCAGCCGGTCGTGCACGGCCTTGAAATAGGTCGGCCAATGCTCCTCGCCCACTGCCTCGATCATCTCGATGGAAGCGACATGGTCGTACTGGCCCCGGGTATCGCGGTAGTCCTCGAAATGCAGGGTGGCGAGCGTGTCCAGTCCCTGCTTGGCGAGCCGCTCCAGCCCGTATTTGAGCTGTTCCTTCGAAAGCGTGATGCCGTAAAGCACCGCCTGGAAATCGCGCGCGACGGTCTCGGCGAAACCACCCCAACCGCAGCCGATTTCCAGCACCGTCTCGCCTTTGCCGACCCCGGCCATGTCGGCGACCCGGTGGTATTTGGCGCGCTGGGCAGCCTCGAGCGACTGGTCCTCGGACGAAAACAGGGCCGAGGAGTAGGTCATCGACGGGTCGAGCCATTTGCCGTAGAAATCATTGCCGAGGTCATAGTGCTCGGAAATGTTCTGCCTGGCGCCTTCGCGGGTGTTCTGCCGCGACATATGGTAGGCGATATCCTGGGCCGCTCGGCGGAACAGGCCGGGATTGGCGGCGTCGAAGATGTCGCGATTCTGCAGGAAGTAGCGGAAGACGGCAGTCAGATCCTCGATTTCGAGATCACCGTTGATGTAGGCAGCGGCAAAGCCGACCGTGCCGCGGCGCATGGCCTCGGAGATCACCTTGAAGTTCTTCAGCTTGAGGATCGCGTGCTCGCCGGTAGCGGGGTTGCCCACGGTGCGCGAACGGCCATTGGGAAAGGTCACCGTGAGCGCGCCGTGACGGGGCCGCCCAATCAGTCGAACGCCGATCCATTCGGTAAGGCGCGAAATGAACCGTGTCCACAGTGTCGGGCCCGCAAACCTTCGTTCAACCGCAGCTTTATCCATTGACGCCAACCCGGATTCCCGATGGACGGCCCCGTGACCGAACAACTACCCCGCAAACCGCGCGCCCCCGGCTCCGCCTGGGCCAAACCGACTGATATAGATCGGCGATCACTTTAGCTTCGATAGGTGGAGATGCAAGTCCGACTTTCAAGGGGCGGTACGGCGTAAGGCATTGGGCCCGCCGGTGAAATGGCTCCGGTTCGGCTCAGGGCGCCTGTGGCAATGCGGCGTCCACGGCCCGCAGCTGGACCTCCTCCCGGCCCTGCCAATGATCCAGCCCGAGCGTCCCGGCGATGTGGATGGGCGTATCGTTGCCGGCGCCGAGCAGCATCTGGCCGAGCGGCGTTGATTCGGCACGGAAGGCGATGGCTTTCAGGCGGGCGCCGTCCTCCGAAGTCAGGACAAACCGCACATGCCCGCCGGCGCCGACCACCTCCGCGAATTTGGCCTTGTGGGCCGGGAG
This sequence comes from Devosia sp., assembly GCA_030680995.1. Classification (GTDB taxonomy): domain Bacteria; phylum Pseudomonadota; class Alphaproteobacteria; order Rhizobiales; family Devosiaceae; genus Devosia_A. The sequence goes on along the minus strand of JAUXUM010000139.1, from coordinate 8,097 downwards.
GGCGAAGACCGGCTGCGGGTTGCCGGAGCCGAAGGGCCCTGCCCGGTCGATCTCGTGGCAGAAATCCGGGGTTGCGCCACGGGCGGTGATGGCGGCATCGATCTGCAGCGCCGTGGCGGCCCGGGCGGTGGTGATCGAAGCAGCGAGCACCTCGACAAGGTGGGCGCGGAACGGGCCCAGCTGGCCCGGCTTGATCGTGACCCCGGCCGCCATGGCGTGGCCGCCGCCCTTGGCGACCAAACCGGCGTCGACGGCCGCAATGATGGCTGAACCCAGATCGACGCCGGTCATGGAACGGCCCGAGCCGGTGCCGGTGCCGTCGGGCGCCAGCGAGATGGCGAAAGCCGGCCGCTCGAACCGCTCGCGCAGGCGCGCGGCAACCAGGCCGACAATGCCGGCATGCCAATTGGCCGACGCCAACACCAGTACCGGCGGCCCCTCACCGGTGCCGATCTCGGCTTCGGCGACCCGGCAGGCTTCCTCGACCGCTTCGAGTTCGATGCGCTGACGCTCATTATTGAGTTCGTTGAGCTGGGCGGCGATCACCAGGGATTGGTGCTCGTCATCGAGCGAGAGCAGCTTTGCCCCGAGCGCGGCGTCGCCGATGCGGCCGCCGGCATTGATGCGCGGGCCGATCAGGTAGCCGAGGTGATAAGGGTTGAGCGGGCCGTTGACTCGCGCCGCGAGCGCCAGCGCGGCGATGCCACGGTTCTTCTGCTGGCGGGTGATCTCGAGGCCGCGCAGCACGAAAGCGCGGTTGAGGCCGCGCAGGGGGACGACGTCGCAGACCGTGGCCAGCGCCACCAGATCGACAAGGCCCATCAGGTCGGGAACGCCGGTATCGCCGCGCTGGCGCAGCAGCCGGTTCACCGCCACCAGCACCATGAAGGTCACGCCGGCCGCGCAGAGATAGCCGAGCCCGGAAACGTCGTCGGGGCGGTTGGGATTGACGAGGGCGGTGGCCTTGGGGAGCTCGGCATCGGAAAGGTGATGGTCGATGACCAGGAGATCGACGCCGCGGGAACGCGCATGGGCGATGGGCTCGTCGCTGGTGGTGCCGCAATCGAGCGTGATGATCAGGGTTGCGCCGCCGTCGATCAACTTGTCGATCGCCGCCATGTTGGGACCGTAGCCCTCGAAAATACGATCGGGAATATGGACCTGCGGCTCGAGGCTGAAATGCCTCAGGTATCGAGTCATCAAAGCGCAGGAACAGGCTCCATCGACGTCATAATCGCCGAACAGCGCCACCTTCTCATTGTTGGTGATGGCGGCGGCCAGCCGCGCTGCCAGGGCATCCATGTCGGCAAGGATCGAGGGATCCGGCATCAGTTCGCGGATGGTGGGAAGCAGGAAGCTCTCCGCCTCCTCGGCGAGGATGCCGCGCCCGGCGACGATGCGTGCGAGGATTTCGGACAGGCCGGTGCGCTGGCCAATGGTCTGCGCGACGCGCAACGTATTGACGTCGAGCCGGTCCACCCAGGCGCGGCCAGTGACCGAATTCGCGACGTCGAGGAAATTGCGGGGGGTGTCGAGCATCGGCAGAGGTAAGCAGAAATGGATATCCGGGTCGAGGCTAACAAGGCCCCGACTCACGCAAATCCGTTTGCCTATGCCGCGACGCTCAACGCGCGTGCTGCGCCGTGATCCAGCGCACGGTACGAGACCAGGACCGCATAACCACGGTCGAGGTGATGACAGCATTCTTCTTGAGCCGCACGCCGCTGAGCAAGCTGCCGTCGGTGACGCCGGTCGCGGCGAACAGCACGTCGCCGGAGGCCAGATCATTGACCGAGTATTTCCGGTTGGGATCGGTGATGCCCATGCGCTCGGCGCGCTCGCGTTTCTCCGGCGTATCGAGGATCAGCCGGCCCTGCATCTGACCGCCGACGCAGCGCAGCGCAGCCGCCGCCAGCACCCCTTCGGGTGCGCCGCCCGAGCCCAGATAGATATCGATGCCGCTTTCTTCAGTGTTGGTTGCATGGATGATGCCGGCGATGTCACCGTCGCCAATCAGCTTGACCGGGATCGCGGCCACGCGCAGTTCCTCGATCAGCGCGGCGTGGCGCGGGCGGTCGAGCACGCAGGCGGTGACTTCGGTGTATGGCACGCCCTTGGCGGCGGCGAGCGATCTGACGTTCTCCACCGCGCTCCGGTCGAGGTCGACGGTGCCCTCGGGATAATGCGCGCCGATGGCGATCTTGGTCATGTAGACGTCCGGCGCGTTCAGCAGCCCGCCGCGCTCAGCCATGGCCAGGACGCAGATCGCATCCTGCTGGTTCTTGGCGCACAGCGTGGTGCCTTCGAGCGGATCGACGGCAATATCCACGTCCGGTCCGTCGCCCGCCCCCACTTCCTCGCCGACATAGAGCATGGGCGCCTCGTCGCGTTCACCCTCGCCGATGACGATGCGCCCGTTGATATGGACCCGCCCGAGTTCGGCCCGCATGGCCTCGACGGCGGCGGCGTCGGCCGCCTTCTCGTCGCCCTTGCCGCGCCAACCCGCGGCGGCGATGGCGGCACGTTCGGTGACCCGTACCAGCTCGAGCGTGAAGCTACGGTCGAGTATCGCAGGACGCTTGGAATCGGCGATCTTGGAGATTTTCCTCTGGCCCCCTGCTCCGCACGGGGAGCTTTGTCTACAACGTCTCGATACGGATCAGTTGCGGCTCGCCGACTATGAACCCGTCGTCGGCGATCTGCGCAAGCGTTTCGCGCACGGTGGCTTCCATGGTCGAATGCGTCAGCAGCACGACCGTTCTGGTCTGAACTCCGTCGCCGGCGCTGTCGGTAACACGTAAATCCGGCCGCTGGATGACGCTTTCGAGCGAGATTTCCGCCGCGCCCATGCGAGAAGCAATAGCGGCAAGTGCGCCCGGAATATCCTTGGCATTTAGTCGGATATAGTAGCCGCCCTCATGGGCCCGCATCGGCGCCTGCCGGTAGGGTGTGAGTTCGTGGCTCGACACGCCGAGCGGCGGCACCTTGGTACCGCGGGCGATATCGAGGATGTCGGACAGCACCGAAGAGGCAGTCGGCGGGCCGCCGGCGCCGGGACCGGCGAGCAGGAGTTCATGCACGTGGTCGGTTTCCAGCGCCACGGCATTGAGCACCCCATCGACGCCGGCGATTGCCGAGGTCTTGGGAACCAGCGTGGGGTGCACGCGCTGTTCGATGCCATCCGCCGACCGCTGCGCGACGCCGAGCAGCTTGATCTTGTAGCCGAGATCGCCGGCGACCTTGATATCTGCCTGGGTGATCCTGCTGATGCCCTGGACGAAGATCTCGTCGGGGGCAATCTCGCAGCCGAAGCACAGGCTGGAGAGGATGGCGAGCTTGTGGGCGGTATCGTAACCCTCGACGTCGAAGGTCGGATCGGCCTCGGCGTAACCCAGTTTCTGCGCGTCCTCGAGGCACTCCGCAAACGAGATCGATTCCTCTCCCATGCGGGTCAGGATGTAGTTGCAGGTGCCGTTCATGATGCCGTAGACGCGCTCGATGCGGGCCGAGCCAAGCCCCTCGCGCAGCGTCTTGATCACCGGAATACCGCCCGCGACCGCCGCCTCGAAGCCGAGCTGGGCTCCCGATTCTTCGGCAAGCCTGGCGAGTGCGACGCCGTGCCTCGCGAGCAGCGCCTTATTGGCCGTGACCACCGGCCGGCCGATGTCGAGCGCCGCCTTGACCGCCGCCAGCGCCGGCCCGTCCTCGCCGCCGATCAATTCGACGAAGAGATCGATGCCGTCGGATTTCGCCAGCGCCACCGGATCGTCGAACCATTCGAGTTCGGTCAGGTCGATGCCGCGGTCGCGCGAGCGCGAACGGGCGCAGACGGCGGTGACGACGACCTTGCGGCCCAGCTTGCGGGTCAATGCCTCGCCGTCCTTCTGCAGAATTCTGACCAGCGTCGCCCCGACATTTCCCAATCCCGCAACGCCGATCCGGAGCGGCGCATGGCCGGTTGCCTCGGCGTGCTCCTGCATTGCCTTGAGGATGCGATTGCGGGTATCGGAGCGCGGTTCGCGGCCCTCCCGCAGGTCGAAAACGAAAAGCGGGTCGCCCGCGATGGCGCGGCCGAAGCGCGTGGGCGTCCAGCCGCGGGCGGCGATGAAGGCTTCAACGGACTGGCGGAAAGACTGGATGTCGCTCATCGGATACTCCTATGCGCGACAGCTATGAATAGGAACTGGCCTATTCGTCAATAGGATTGAAAGCAGGCGGCCTGAGCCGCAGGCGTCTTACTTGGCCGCAGCGATCGGCACCACGTTGCCGTGGCTCGGGGCCGCGGCGAGGAACTTCTTGATGCCGCGGGCGGCCTGGCGGATGCGCTGCTCGTTCTCGACCAGTGCGAGCCGGACATATTGATCGCCGTACTCGCCGAAGCCGACACCGGGCGCCACCGCGACGCCGGTCTCCTGGATCAGGAGCTTGGCGAATTCGAGCGACCCCAGATGCGCATATTGATCGGGGATGGGCGCCCAGGCAAACATCGTCGCCGACGGCGAAGGGATGTTCCAGCCGGCGCGGGCAAAGCTCTCGACCATCACGTCGCGCCGGGTGCGGTAGATTCTGCGCACCTCCTCGACCACTTCGTCGGAGCCGTTGAGCGCGGCGGCAGCGGCTACCTGAATCGGGGTAAATGCGCCGTAGTCGAGATAGGACTTCACCCGCGTCAGTGCTGCGATCAGCCGCTCGTTGCCGACGGCGAAGCCGACGCGCCAGCCGGGCATGGAATAGGTCTTGGACATCGAGGTGAATTCCACCGCGATGTCGATCGCACCAGGCACCTCGAGCACCGACGGTGGCGGGTTGCCGTCGAAATAGATCTCCGAATAGGCCAGATCGGAGAGGATGAAGATGGACTGCTCTTTGCAGTATTTCACCACCTCCTTGTAGAAATCCAGATCAGCAGTGTAGGCGGTCGGATTGGCGGGGTAGTTGAGGATCAGCGCGATCGGCTTGGGGATCGAGTGCCGCACGGCGCGATCGAGCGCGCGCAGGAAGTCCTCGTTGGGCGCCGCCGGCATCGAGCGGACGACGCCGCCCGACATGATGAAGCCGAAGGCATGGATCGGATAGGTCGGATTGGGGCACAGCGCGACGTCGCCCGGAGCGGTGATGGCCTGCGCCATGTTGGCAAAGCCTTCCTTCGAGCCAAGCGTTGCGACGACCTGGGTATCCGGATTGAGCTTCACCCCGAAACGCCGGCCGTAATAGGACGCCTGGGCCTTGCGCAGGCCGGGGATGCCCTTGGACGAGGAATAGCGGTGGGTGCGCGGGTCCTTGACCGTATCCTTGAGCTTTTCGACGATGTGCTCGGGGGTCGGCAGGTCGGGGTTGCCCATCCCCAGATCGATGATGTCCACACCGGCGGCGCGCGCCTTGGCCTTGATCGGGTTGATATGCTCGAACACGTAAGGCGGAAGGCGGCGGATACGGTGGAAATCTTCGCTCATTTGTTCCTCGGTGGGCCACGCCGGGACCCTGTTCGACCCGCGACGCATCTTTGATGCTTCGCTCGCGCCACTACAGAGGGCGTGATTATCGCGGAATTATGGTTTGAAGTCGGTCAAGCGCGCAGTCGGGCGGCGCCGGGTGCAGTGTCTTCGGCCCTTCCTTGCCCCATTGGGGCGTGTGGGAAGGGCTAGAGAGCGCCAGCGCCTGCTGTGACCCTGATCGACATCATTGGGCTCATGGAACTTGAACACCGCAACTACTAATTGGTGAACAGGTCGCTGTAAATCCCTATCGGCCAAGCCTGATGGGCTCCGGACGGTGTTCTTCATCTCGCATGGAAGCCGAAGGCGGCTTCGTCAGCGGGGAATGACCGGCAGGTATTGCAGAAACTGGTCCGTGCTCGCCGCCCAGGAGAAGCGGGTGGCGTAGGCGCGGCAGGTGTCGCGGGAGATGTCGAGCGCGCGTAGCGCCGCGGCGCGGAGATCGCCGTCCAGAGCGCCGACCGGAGCGTTGCCAATGACGTCCACCGGCCCGGTGACGGGATAGGCCGCGACCGGGGTGCCGCTCGCCAGCGCTTCCAGCATTACCAGCCCGAAGGTGTCGGTATGGCTGGGAAAGACGAAGCAGTCGGCGCTGGCAAAAAACCGCGCCAGTTCCTCGCCTTGCTTGGCACCCACGAATACCGCGCCCGGATGGGCGGCCTCAAGCGCCACGCGGCTGGGGCCGTCCCCCACCACCAGCTTGGTTCCGGGAACGTCGAGCGTGAGGAACGCCTCGATATTCTTTTCGACGGCGACGCGGCCGACATAGAGGAACACCGGGCGCGGATAGGGGAACAGTGACTCATCGGTTACACGCTTCTGCGGATGGAAGAGTTTGGTGTCGACGCCCTTGGTCCAGACGACGGTGTTGGTGAACCCCTGCCCTTCGAGCAGCGCCTTGAGTTGCGGCGTCCCGACCAGACAATAGCGGGCCTTGGCGTGAAACCAGCGCATGTAGCGATAGGACCAGCGCAGCGGTACCGGCAGCCGCGCGCGCAGATATTCAGGGAACTGGGTGTGATAGGCGGTCGAAAACGGGAGCCTGCGCTTCACGCAATAGGCGCGGGCGATGTAGCCCAGCGGCCCTTCCGTCGCGATATGGATGGCGTCGGGATCGATCGCATCGATCCTGCGGAACACCGGCGCGGCGCGTGTCATCGACAGACGGATTTCGTCGTAGCCCGGCATCGGCACGGTCCGGAACTCGAGCGGCGTGAGGAAATGTACCTCGATGCCCCGCGCGGTCATCTGCGCGGCGACCTGTTCGAGCGAGCGGACAACGCCGTTGATCTGGGGATGCCAGGCGTCGGTGACGATGAGAACGGATCTGGGGAGGTCTGTCATCGAAGGGCTCGGCGAAGTCACGGCCCCTTCCCTACGGCATTCCGGCGCGGGCGGAAATGGGGTGCCGGCATAGCAAAGGGCCGGATCGCTCCGGCCCCTCGGTAAATATGCAGACCTCGGAAGCTTAGCGCTTCGAGAACTGGAAGGACTTGCGGGCCTTGGCCTTGCCATACTTCTTGCGCTCGACGACGCGGCTGTCACGGGTGAGGAACCCGCCCTTCTTGAGCACGGGACGCAGTTCGGGCTCGAAATGGGTGAGCGCCTGCGAGATGCCGTGGCGCACGGCGCCGGCCTGGCCGGAGAGCCCGCCGCCGGAAACCGTAGCAACGACATCGTACTGGTCCTTGCGGGCAACCGCGACGATCGGCTGCTGCAGGATCATCTGCAGCACCGGACGGGCGAAGAAAGCGACGAATTCCTTGCCGTTGACGGTGATCTTGCCGTTGCCGGGCTTCAGCCAGACGCGGGCAATGGCGTTCTTGCGCTTGCCGGTGGCATAGGCACGGCCATAGGCATCCAGCTTCTGCTCGTAGACCGGCGCCTCATTGGCGACAACGGCGGAGGCGGTAGCCAGCTCTTCGAGGGAATTGATGGTTTCGGCCATTACTTGGCCCTCACATTCTTGGGGTTGAAGGAAGCGACGTCGAGCTTTTTGGGCTGCTGGGCTTCATGCGGATGGTCGGGGCCGGCATAGACCTTGAGGTTCTTCAACTGGACGCGGGTGAGCGGCCCGCCCGGAAGCATGCGGCGCACGGCGTTTTCCAGCACGCGCTCGGGGTAACGGCCCTCGAGCAACTGGCGCTGCGTACGGTCCTTGATGCCGCCGGGGAAACCGGTGTGCCAGAAGAACTTGCGCTGATCGAGCTTGTTGCCGGTCAGCTTCACCTTGTCGGCATTGACGACGATGACGTTGTCGCCCATGTCCATATGGGGGGTGAAGGTCGGCAGATGCTTGCCGCGCAAGCGCATGGCGATGATCGAGGCCACGCGGCCGACAACCAAATTCTCAGCGTCGATCAAGACCCACTTCTTCTCGATCTCGCTCGGTTTGGCCGAGTAAGTGCTCATTGGAATTTTCCCTTAGAAGGCTTGGCGAAGCATGCCCTCGCCGGTTTGGTGGCCGCGATATAGGGGCGCACGCCATGGCCGTCAAGCACAAAGATAAAGCACTGTCATTTCAGCGTGTTACGAACCAGGTATTATGTTACCGGATTGCATCACCTTGAGTTGACACCAATTTCGGCGGGACTACTGCGAC